>JBAWXR010000194.1:0-3282 GCA_037143955.1 Actinomycetes bacterium | reverse complement strand
GCGTCAAGCCGGACAGTCGCGGCGGTGCGTGGCAAGCCGCTCGACCACTAACCCTGTTGCAAGGGTGCGTCCCTGCCGCTGGAGGACACACGCGCGGGGGTACAGCCGGTGGCGTGGAAAGGAAAGAAGCAGGATCCCTCGCAGTTTCGCGCCTCGCCTGAATCGCCGTCGGTTCGTGAACTTCGCTTGGATTGAAGCGCTCGATCCAGTCAGGCCTCCGCCTCTTCGCGCCGCCAAAAATGCCCCGTCCGGGGCGCGGGGGGATCACTCCAAGTGCCAAGATCCGCGCGGGCCTTGACAACCAGCGGCCGACTTTTTAACCCGCAATACATGAACAGTCGACTCGCAGTAAACGTGTCCGAGCGAAGCCACGCGCCTTCTGGCGACGACGTCGCAAGGGGGGCGAACAGCCTTCTTAGCTCCCCTAACGGCATCCACCAGAAGGCCGTAAGCCTTGAGCAGGGCGGTATCAGAGCCCAACACGGTGAGCCTTCGCCGCCGGCAAGCGCAAGGCACACACGCGATTTGGGTCTAGCCACCGCCCGCCCTACCTTTACCCCGATCATGGAAAACACCACCACGAAGGGGCCCCCACCGGAGTGCTTGGCGAAGCCCGTCCGTCCAGGCGTCGCCCGGCACCAGGAACTACTGAGCGCGTTGCACTACTACGCAAAGCATAAATGGCCGATCTTCCCCTGCTACGGGGTCAAAGAGGCAGATCAGTTCAGCTACCGGTGCGGGTGCGGCGACATCGGCTGCAAGAACCAGGGCAAGCACCCGGCCGTCAACAACTACGCTGAGCTGGCGACGTCGAACATCAGGAAGCTTCTCTACTGGTGGCTGGACTATCGGGATGGGCCCAACAACTGGAACATCGGCCTTCCGACCGGGGCGCGCAGCGGCCTCTGGGCTCTCGATGAAGACGTCGGCGAGGGTAAGAACGGGCCTGCAGAGGTAGCTGCGCTCGAGGAGAAGTACGGAAAGCTACCTGCGACCGTCACGGCAGTCTCCGGTTCCCGTCGTCCGGGGGCCAAACATAGGTTCTTCGCATGGGATGACCGGCTCTCGTCAGACCTGGGCTGCCGCCCCGGCGTCGATGTCCTGGCGGGCGGGAAGAAGCTCGTCATCCTCGCGCCATCGTTCCACGCGTCGGGCAACCACTACGCCTTCATCAAGGGGCTGACCCCGCACGAGATCCAGCCGGCGCGTGCGCCTGAATGGATGATCAAGGTGATCCTGGATGCGAGTGCTCAGTCACTCGCGAACACACGGAACCGTGAACTCGCTCGACAGCATCGGGACTGGATAGACGCCGGGCCAGGCGCCGGCCGCTTCGCCGCTGCGGCGCTCGCTTACAACCGAGACCACCGGGGAGCCTGGTCGAAGAGGAACGGGTCATGCCCGGTTTGTACATCGCCCACCGGCTTCCGCGAATCACGGCCGTCTACCGAGACGTCCGCCGCTTGGTGGGTGTGCTTCTCGGACCGTCACAAGCTGCTGGTCCCCGCCTGCGGCCTCCAGAACAGCGACGGCTCCTTCAGCGGGACCCAACTCGACCTTGATGCGCACGGGCGCGGCATCACGACGCGCCAGTTGCTCGTCACGCAGGGGTACCTCCTGCCGTAGTAGGCGGGAAGCATGCAGCACCGATCGCCAACGCACACGTTCACTCACCGTCACTCTCTCTCCCCTCCCTCGTTCAACTCATCAGCCCCCCTCTCCATGAGCCCATCCGCCTTTGCTGTTGAGCCGGGATGGTCCTGGCGCCGCAGCCGAATCACCTTGCGCCCCACGAGCTGGGGAGAAGATCGAGTTGAACTCAATGTCTCAAGAAATCCGGTTCCAGGCAGTCATCGAAGTACTGAAGCAGAAGGAGGCGTGGAAGAGAACGGTCGCAGATCCTCTCAACGTCAACCCCGGGCACCTTGCCGCGTTGGCGGCGGAGGTGATGGCCGCAGCGAAGGCCGATGAAGGCCTCGGTTGGCCTGGTGTCGACACAGGTGAGGCTGCGGAGTCGTTCAGGTCTGAGTGTAAGCAGGCAGGCCTGGCCGATGAAGCTGTAGCAACGGCGCTGGGAGCAAGCATTGCTCCCAGTAAGTTGAGTGAGACCGGCCTACCAACGGACGGACTCGATGCTGACGCGTTCCTCTGGCGGCAGATCCTGCGCGAGGCGCTGACGCCAAGTGCGGAACAGGAGTGGGCCGCGCGGGTGGAGGAGTTCAAGGCCGCGGCTGCCGCGAACCCGCAAACGGCTTACCGAGAAGCGCTGGCGAACGAAGCAACGCAGGTCCTTCTCGGCAAGTTCATTGGGGCCAACCCAGCTGCCTGGGCGCTCGTGAAGGACACGCTTGAGCGGGGCGGCGTCCGGCCGGGGAAGCTCCGCGAGTTGGAGAAGGTCTCAAAGCGCGCGTGGACGCGGGACGTGCGCTCCAGGCTCCCCCCCAGAAGGAGGTCCGTCATCTACGTCGATGCGCAGTTCAGGCAGGTAGTAGCCGAGGTGCGCGCGTTCGCCGCACGCGCGAGCCTCGACAACGTGATGTATCTGCAGGGGCGGACCCTCGTCCGTGTCGCGAAGACGAAGAACGGACCAGAGATCGCTGAAGTTACGGCCCCTGTCCTAGCGGAACTGGTCGGGAAGTACGCGGACTGGTGTACGGCAGGCAAGAATGGGATGGGGGATGGCGTCGCGGGGTACCCAGAGCCCGCCGAGCCGCCCACGAAGGTCCTCCAGGCGGTTCTAGACAGGCCGGGGCACCCTGACGACCTGCGGGAGCTGGAGCGGATTGCGAGAGCGCCGTACTTCTCGCGCACCGGCGAACTCATTGTTGAGGACGGGTATGACGAGGGCTCTAGCACGATTCTCCAACTAGACCCGAAGCTGCAACTCGCTCCGGTCCCGAAGGTGCCAACTCCGGAGGACGTTGCCGGCGCGAAGGCGCTGTTGGACGAGGCGGTCGAAGACTTCCTGTTCGTCGAGGAGGCCGATAAGGCCCACTACTTCGCGCTGGTGCTCGAGCCATTCCTCGGCGCCCTGATCGACGGGCCGAAGCCCATGCACTTCCTGGAGGCGCCGACCATCGGTTCGGGGAAGACGCTGCTCGGTGATGTCGCGGCGGTGATCGCTACGGGAAGCCCGATGTCGTGGAGAAACTGGCCGCCGAAGCAGGAGGAGCGCGACAAAGTCATGTTCACGGCCCTCAGGAGCGGCGCGCCGTACATGGCGTTCGACAACGTGAAGGGCTCCATCGACAGTCCAGCGCTGGAGTGTACTCTCACGTCGCG
>JBAWXR010000193.1:0-3357 GCA_037143955.1 Actinomycetes bacterium | reverse complement strand
CCCCCGCGCCGGCCACCCCTGCGAAAACCGCCCGTGTCACGGCACCCGCGGCTTCCACTCGTCGGACCTCCACACTCACAGGTTCCCGCAGCGCAGGCAGCAGCCCCGCCTCCCCCATCGCTCCAGCGAAGTCCAGTGCGTCGCCGATGTCGGCGTTCACAGATGGCAACCGCGTCACTGTTCCCCATGCGCACGCACATGAGCCATCCGACCTCAAGGTTGCGCAACAACCAAGCGTGGTGGCAGCTGCCGTCGCCACCCAAGTCGCACGCGAAGCTGTTGGCCTGGACTCGGCGTCAAGCGGTCCGCTCCTGCGTCCACGCGAAGGCGAAGGGCACCACCACCGCAACGACGAGTCAGAGCATCGAATGCACAGAGGCGAATCGCCTCAGTCACATTCGACTTCACAGTCTCATCAGTCTTCGTCGCAGTCACACGAGAACAAGTCCTCTACCCATGAATCTCGGATGGGCGGCGGACATGACGATGAGTTCGCTGAAGAAGAACCTGATTGCAACTGTTCCGGACGCAACCATGACACCGCGCACGACCGTCGGTGGCTTGAGACGCACGCCCATGCCCTTTACCCATTCATCCGTGGCGAAATCCGCAGTGAACTCCTGCGTGATCGCGAAAGACGAGGACGCCTCATGAGGGAGCAGCAATGAGTAGCGGTCAAGGAAGCATTCTCATCGGTCCATACGACCCGACCTACCCGGCTGGGTGGTTTGGCGGCATGACTTTGGATATCGATCCACTGCCGCAAAGCATCCCCTCGGATCTAGGCGCGCATTGGACGTCGTTCAGCCTCGGCGATTACAACCAGCAATGGGACATCGTCAACGGCGGCGGATACGACCCCCAGGACTTTCGAGCGTGGGCACAGTCCAGTTGGGGATCGGTCACGCTGACGCGCTCATGGTTCCCCAATGGATCAGTCGCCATCGCTGGGTGGATGGCCTTTGCGAAGGCCAATGGGCCATGCACGATCGCCATCACGGTTTCTGTCAATCCCGCAGCTGGCCAAAGTGGCGTTGTGTGCGAGAAGTTGACGTTCGTCTTCTACAACGCCGTTCCCACCGCGTGGGGCGCGCCCAAGTTCGCCAGCCCCATCGCGTCGTCCACCGACGAACTTGCTACTGAATCTGTGACGTTCGAATTCACCGGATATGACATCTCAACGGTGGATAGCAGCGGATCCACGATCGCTCCCTCCTTCACGCATCAGCGCGTCAAGGCACCCAAGGCACGACTGCGCATTCTCCTGGGAGGCGCGACAGCAGACGAGGCCCTCGCGGCATTGACCACCTGGAACCGCGCAGGAACCATCTTCGGTGTCGAAACCACCGCCGGTAACGACATTGTCGCCGCTGCGTCCAGTGCTGATCCCGCCATCGAGTTCTGGTTGCCCCCGACCGAGATTCAAATCTCCAAGTCCAGCGGTTGGTGTGTCCAACCTTCACCCTTTAGTACCTCGGGTGGACCGGTGCAGTGGCAGGGCACCGACCCCATGACGATCACGTTCAACTACGAACTCACCTGTATTCCGGCCGAGGTTAGCCAGATCAAGAACTTCTCCAACAAGGCGAAATTCAATCCGAACCCCTCCGCGGCGGACAACGGATCCGGCTCGAGCTCCAACTCACCATTTGATCCCTACGATGTTGTGAGCGGACCTGGATCTAGCACCTCTATTCAGGCGAAGATGGATCAGCTCCTGAGCCTGTTGGAGACCGACCCGCTCAAAACCGATCTTGGCGAACCTCTACCTCCCATGGTGATGTTTGAATTTGGCAACTTCTTCTCCCCGGTCTGTTACGTGACATCGGTGGACATGACCGTGGATCACTTTGACAGCAACGGCAATCCGCAACGAGCCACCGGCAGCATCTCGCTGACCGAATTTCCAGTGCCGGAGTGGGCGCAGAACCCCACATCAGGTGGACTCGTGTCCGAGGATCAGGGCCAGTTGTATCCCGGTGACTCTCTGGCGCATGTGGCATATCGCTTCTACCGATCTCCCGCACGTTGGCGCGATCTTGCCGAAGCCAACGAGATTGACGATCCCATGCGCATTGCCAGTGGCTCACGTCTGGCGGTCCCCAATATCTCGACTCTGCCTCCCCGAACTGAAGGCGGCGTGGTCCGTGTCCGCCCTGCTAGCGGCTCGGACTCGCGCAGCAAGGGAGCCGGTGGATGAGTCTGTCGCCATTCGCCACCGGTCAGACGTCGCTGGCGGTCTTCGTCGATGACGTTCCTCTCGAGGAGGTCGTCGCTCAAATTCGTTCGGTGAGCGTGGAGAGCCAGGTTTTCCTGCCGTCCGTGGCCGAAATCGAGTTCGCCGATCCAGACATGATCCTCTTGGAGGAGACTGGCATGGCGCCGGGCAACATGATCGAGATCCGGGCAATCTCAAGTCAGTTGCCGGTCGGTGAGGCCATCTTCAGTGGCCAGATCGCCACCATCGAGACGCGATACAACCTTACGAGCGGGCTCAGGTCGGTCGTTCGTGCATACGACCGCGGACAGCACATGCTGGGAACCACGAACACCAGAGCAATTCCGGAATCCCTCTACTCCGAGGTTGTCGAATTCATCGCCGGATTGCATGAGATTGATGCCGTTGCCTTCCCGACAGACGTGATCTTTGAATCTGTCGTGCAGTCCAATGAGACCGACTGGGACTTCTTGGTGCGTCTTGCACGTGAGGTCGGCTACGTCCTCTTCATTGGCATCAATCCTGAGCTTGGGGTTCCGACCCTGTACTTCCAGCCACCCACACCGGCCGAAGACGCGCCTCCCCCGGCGGGCGAGGCGTCCTTGCCTTTGGCGTTCTTTATCGGCGACGAGCGCATTCTTTCGCTGACAGCAACCGTCAGCGGCACCGGACTTAGCAATGTGGGTTCAGCCCGCGGCTGGAATCAGATGGAAGCCGCTCCTTCTGTTGGCGAAGGCCCGGTCGAAGGCGACACCGCCGCGATTCTCGCCCAGCCTGAGGAACTCGCCCTTGCACTCGGTGGCGAAGGGCAGCGGGTCAGCCTGCAGCGACTCAGTCCGAACGAAGCCGCCACCGAAGCTGCATCAGAGGGATACGCATCGCGCCTTGCCTCGGCATACACAAATGTTGAGATCGAAATGCGTGGCAACCCCAACGCCATGCCCATGAACGCCCTCAGTCTGACCAAGGCCGGTTCTCTCACCGGCGAATACACGATCACATCGGCTATCCACGAGTATCACCCGGCCGACTTCGGATACCGCACGCACGTCACCTGCAGCGGCAGCGAAGACCGAACCCTCGCCGGACTGGGCGATGCGGCTGAGGCTCCGCGAGGTTTCCATGGCGTGTATCCCGCC
>JBAWXR010000192.1:0-3362 GCA_037143955.1 Actinomycetes bacterium | reverse complement strand
GCCTGACTCATCATCGGGCCGCCTGGTGCGGGTCGATCAACGGCGGCGTTGCTGTTTGCCGCAGCGCTGCAGTGCGACGGCCAGGGGTGCGGAGAGTGTTCGTCGTGCAATGAGGTCTTTCACGATTCCCACCCCGATGTGGTGCGCTTCAATCCCCAGCAATTGCAGATCACTGTCGATGAGGCGCGGGGGCTCATTGGTCGGGCATCTCTCTCGCCCGACCGTGGGCATTGGACGGTCATGATCGTCGAGGACGCTGACCGGCTTAACGAAGTCAGCGGAAACATGCTGCTCAAGGCCATCGAAGAGCCGACGGCACACACGGTGTGGTTGCTATGCGCGCCCAGCACCGAGGACGTCCTTCCCACCATTCGCAGTCGGTGTCGGGTGTTGCAGTTGCGTACTCCACCGTGGCGAGATGTGGCGCGACTTCTTGAAGCTGACGGTATCGATCCGTCGATGGCCGCGTTCGCGTCGCGGGCGGCCCAGGGCCACGTTGGGCGTGCTCGGGCGCTCGCAGTCGATGAGGATGCGCGGTTGCGCCGCCAAGAGGTGCTGCGCATTCCGATGCGATTGACGAGTTTGCCGGCGTGCTTCGCTGCGGCTTCCGACATCGTGGCAACGGCCAATGAAGATGCTGCCTCGTTCACCGGTCCCCTTGATTCCAATGAGCATGACGAGTTGCTGCGTGCGTATGGCGAAGGGGCGACGGGTCAGGGCATCACCAAGACACGCATCGAACGACTTGCGAAAGGTGCGGTGCGCGAACTGGAGGCGCATCAAAAGTCGCGGCGCACCCGTGCGGTACGCGATCGTCTCGACCGAGTGCTCATCGACCTCATCACCTTCTACCGCGACGTGTTGGTGCTGCAGGTGGGTTCGGATGTCGACCTCGTGAACGAGGAACTGCGGCCTTCACTTGATCGGGTGGCCGCTGAGAGTGCGCCCGAGAGCACGCGCCGACGCCTTGATGCCATTAGCCGCACTCGACGGCTGCTTCAGAGCAACGCGAGTCCGCAGTTACTGGTCGAGGCCCTGACGGTTGAACTCGCCCGCGGCTGATGGGGTGCTGACCCTTCCCTGGCCCCTTTCTATGAGCAAAAAGCGCCCGAATCGGGTCGGATCTGCTCATAGAAGAGCCACTGCGATCGCTTGAGAGTTACGCGACCGCGACATCCCGCTCGCGGAGGGCAATCGCTGCGCGGATGTGCGCCACGACGGTTTCGGGCTCGTTGATCAATTGCCACCACGTGAATCGCAGCACCATCCAGCCATGAAGTTGGATGAGATTCTGGCGGCGTCGATCGAGTTCGAACTGCTCTCTTCCGGAGTGGGCCGCTCGACCGTCAATTTCGATGCATAACTTCAGTCGTGGGAGTGCGAAGTCGAGTTCGGCGAGAATGCGACCCTCCCGCGAACGAAGCGCATAATTGGACTTCCAACCACGCAGCCCTGCGTGAGTGAGTAGGCGGCGCATCACACGCTCACCCTCAGAATGGCTTCCCTCAGCGAGGCGTCGCTCAAGCTGGCGAAGTCGTGTGACGCCGTTGCGGCCCTTGCCTGCGCGCAATTCGAGCGCGAGCCCCCACGTTTGAGATGTGACCCAGTGTCGCTGCATTGCCTGGTCGAATAGTTCGAACGCGTCGTCCAGCGATATGTGCAGCAGAGTGTCAACGAGGGCGAAGTCGCGCCGGGCAATTCGGCAAGTGACACCTGCGATAGTGCGACGCTCGACACCGTCGCGCAGGATGCGCAGTCCAGGAATGCGGTTGTAGTTGTGTATTGGGTTGGTCGAGACGATCAGGTCGGCTGCGCTGACGTGCCACTGCTGCAGGCGAAGTGCAGTCGGGCCGGACACGATGGCATCTGGGCCAAGTCGTAGTCCGATCGCCGTTGCATCGCGACGGTCATTGTCGAGGCGGGTTGGTGGCGTGCCGGTGGACGCCGAAACTACGAGGCATCCCAGGTGTTGTGTCCAAGTACCTGATTCCACAAGACGCTTTTGCACTCTGGCGCTGACACCGCGCTCGGCCGCTTGCTTGGCCGTGACGAGCCCGGATTGGCGCTGCGCAAGTTCCTGCACGCGATGAAGTGAAGTTGTCACTACTGAACGGTGACACCAATGTCGATTGTGTGTCGGGGCTGTCCACAGGGCTGACCGCAAGTTCTGGGTGAGTGCCCCTTTCTATGAGCAAAAAGCACCGGCGGTCTCAAGCGGCTGTTGCACGTAGGACCTCGTTGAGGGCCTGTTGTGGAGTCTTCCATCCCAGTGTTTGGCGTGGGCGGGTATTGAGGCTGAGGGCAACGTCGTCGCAGTCTGTTTGGGTGAGCTGGCGCATGTCGCAACCTTTGGGCCAGTACTGACGCAGGAGTCCGTTGGTGTTCTCGTTGCTACCTCGTTGCCAGGGCGAGTGTGGGTCGCAGAAGTAGATTCCGATCCCGGCCGCGACCGCGATGTTCGCGTGTTCGGCCATCTCCTTGCCCTGATCCCAGGTCAGGGTTCGACGGATCTGCTCAGGAAGTGAGCAGATCAGCGGGGTGAGAACCTCGCGAAGATCGATGGCGGTGTGCGTGCCGGGCAGCGGGGCCAAGAGCACGAACCGGGTACTTCGTTCCACCAAAGTGATCACGGCACCCTTACCCACACCCCCGAGCACCAGATCTCCTTCCCAATGGCCCGGAACGGCACGATCTGCTACCTCAGCAGGTCGCTCCCGGATCGACACCATCCCAGTAAGACGACCCCGCTTCTCCCGATGACCAGTGGATTTTCTTTGGGTGCGCCCGGTTCGTAGATGCGCAGCCAGTTCCCGACGCAACTCGCCACGAGTCTGCACGAACAGTGACTGGTAAATCGTTTCGTGGCTCACCCGCCAATCCTTGCGCTCTGGATAGAGCTCTGGAAGCATCCGCGCGATCTGTTGGGGAGACCAGTTCGCCTGCAGCAGCCCAGACACGACCACACCAAACTCCCCAACCAGTTTGCCTGGCTTAGGTCGACGCGCACGCCGCCGTGAAATTTCCTGAGCCACCGGTGCGTAATACCGCGACCTTCGACCACGGCCCCCCTTACGCAGCGCACCCGTTCGCGCCGGCTGATACCTCCGATTACCCGATCCACGAGCGATCTCCCTGGCCACCGTTGTCCGATGCTTACCGATCAACTCCGCAATCGCCGTAACCGATCGCCCCGCCAACACACCCCGCTCAATCACCTCACGGTCATGAACCGTCAACCTCGCACCCGACATCCCAACCTCCACTGGTCACCCCACATAGTGACGTGCAACTACCAGTTGAGACCGCCGCCCGATTCGGGCGTTTTACGCTCACAGAACGAGGTGTGTGACTTACAACGCTCA
>JBAWXR010000191.1:0-3366 GCA_037143955.1 Actinomycetes bacterium | reverse complement strand
GTCCGACCTCCAGGACGTGCGCACCGTCGGCTGAGGCGCTGGCTAGGGCGTCTGTGAGGCCGGCCTCCAGGCCCAGGCCGTTGGCCACGACGAGTTCGGCGTCATCCATGAGGGCGATCTGCTGCGACGATGCAGCAAAGTCATGAGGATCGGTGCCGTTGGGCATGAGAGTGACCGATGTTCCGCCGGCGCACGCGGTGATCTGCTGGGTGATGTCACCCAGGATCGTGGTGGTCGCGACCACGGTGGGGGCGGTCGCCTGCGACGACGAACAGCCGGTCAGCAATGCGGCTGCCGCCAGAACGCCCCAGACAGGCGTGCCGCGAAACATCGGGGGAAGAGCCATCCGGGCACGGTACGGCTAAATGAAAACCATTGTCAATAAGGCGGGTGGGTAGCCGTGCCCCGCTCGCCCCTGTCCCTATCTGCCTCGGGCTTGCAGCTCGACGAGAGGTGCAACGGTCGCCGCTAACTTGCCGTCGTTTCGCCTCTCTCTGGCTCGATCAATGAGCGACTACCCTGTTGCAGCGCTTCCCTGCCCACGTGGGGAGAGAACGGAAGCCGTCAGGGTTTCCACGTCGTAACGCAATGAAGAAGCGGTGAGCTCCTAGACGTGAGTGGACAGCCTTAGGGACTCGGCTGCACCAGGCGCCGGAAGCGCAGAGGACGAGTAGACGTCTGCGAATCGAGTCCCCGCCGCGCATGAATCGGTTTGGTGTGGAGCCTGTCGCGGGCCGAATCGCGGCCCACATGTTTGCACACGCCCTAATATGAGCGCAGCCCATCACGCCCCGGCGCCGAATCGCGGCACCGAGTGATCGGCTTCGCGCCAAGAAGGGTCCGCCCGTGTTGATCTCCAAGTCCATGACGCTTGTGCTCGCTTCAGTGGCCGTCGCAGTGCCCCTCTCGGCTTGCTCAGCAAGCTCCGCGTTGAACACTGCTAGCTCGGAAAGTTCAGGGGCAGCCCCTTTGAGCCCCACCAGCTCGGAAAGTTCAGAGGCAACTCCCTCGAGCACGACCAGCGTGACCCCCTCACAGTCAGGGAGTGTTGCGCTTGGCCTCAAGGGTGCTGACGTGTCGAAGGAGAAGTGCTACGGCATCGCCAAGGCCGGCGCGAATGACTGCGCCAGCAAGAGCGGCTCGCATGCGTGCGCAGGTCAGGCACATGCCGACGGCTCTCCGGAAGATTGGAAGTACGTTGCCAAGGGCACCTGCCTGCAACTGGGCGGAATGAACGCATACACCGTCAAGACGAAGTAAGAGCGGCGCAGCCAGTTCCAGGCGGAAGCATCTCAATGCTCACACGCGAAAACGCGACAAACGTTTCGGTACTCGGCTTCGGCGTCGGTCTGCGCGCGATCCACTACCGCGATTTTCTCGAGAATCGACCATCTGTCGACTGGCTCGAGGTCCACTCGGAGAACTACCTCGACCAAGCGGGCTGGGACTGGTACATCCTGGAGGAGTTGCGGGAGGACTATCCGTTCAGCCTGCACGGTGTCGGCCTGGGATTGGGCTCGGCCCGCGGATTCTCCGATGAACACCTGGAGAGGGTGCGATCTCTCGTACACCGCGTTCAACCGGCGCTCGTGTCGGAGCACCTGTCGTGGGGCGCCATCAACGGACGCCAGCTCAATGACCTGCTACCGCTCGTGTTGGACGATGCCGCGTTGACGCTCATGTGCCAGCGGGTCGAGCGGGTGCAGGAGTGCCTGGATCGCCAGCTGCTCCTCGAGAATCTGTCTACGCACGTTCGTTTCCACCAGGACTCCATGAGCGAGGCGCAGTTCATGGCTTCGTTGGCGGCGTGGACAGGCTGCGGACTGCTTCTGGACGTCAACAACCTTTACGTCAACCAATGCAATCACGGAGAAGATGCGCTCACCGCGCTGCAACAGATCGCGGTCGGCACGGTCGGCGAGATTCACCTCGGCGGACACCTCGTCACCCCCGAGGCGGTCATCGACACTCACGGCGATGTCGTGGCTGATCCCGTCTGGCAGATCTACGCGGCAGCCATTGAACGTTTCGGCCAACTGCCCACCCTTATCGAATGGGATACCGACATCCCGCCACTCGAGGTGCTCCTCGGCGAGGCAGAACGTGCGCGCCACGTTGCTGCGGGTGTGAGCCATCAACTGCAGGTGGGTTCCGAGCACCCATCGTCGATTGTTGCCGATAGCTCTGCCGCTCTCGTTGACCCAGCAGGTGCCAGGCTTGCCGCGATCCAAGAGGATTTCGCCGCAGCCCTCTTTGATCGTAGCCAAGAGGCAAGGGCACTTCGACTCTTCAGTGGGTCTCACAGCCAACACCGACTCGCCCTCTACCGCGGCAATCAGTTCACCACGTGGGAGAAGGTACTGAGCGACGCTTACCCAGTCATGAAGATGCTCGTCGGCGAAGAATTCTTCGGAGGGCTCAGCCGGGCATTTGGCATCGCCGTGCCGTCAAGCAGCCCGGACTTGAACGAGTTTGGCGCAGGATTCGCTGACTTCCTTGCGAATTTCCCTCACGTAGCCGAGTACCCCTATTTCCCCGATATGGCACGTCTGGAGTGGGCTCTTCACCGCGCTCACTACGCAGAGTCAGCCCCGCAGGTTTTGGCGAGCTCCGTCATTGAACTCGCACCCGAACTCATGGCGAGCGCTCGCTTCCAGCTTCATCCCGCCTGCGTGATGTTCGCATCCGAATTCTCCGTGGTGCCGATCTGGCGTGCTCATCAAGAAGACCTTGACGTTTCCTTGCCCGCGCGCGTGGATGAAGCAAGTCACGCAGTGATCGTGCGACCGTATTGGAGGTCCTCAGTGCTGCCGCTTGAGCCTGCCAGTCACGCTGCTCTTGCTCGCCTCGCCGATGGCGAAGAGCTTGGCTCTGCTCTGAGCACCGCCACAGAGATTGACCAAGACTTCGACGCGGACAGAGAATTGCGAGAGTGGCTCGACGCTGGAGTGTTCACAAAGGTCGACGTTTAAGAAGGCACTGGCCATCCAGTAAACGGACAGGCTCATTCCGGGCATCCTGCCGATTTCATGAAGACTTGTCCGGGCCAAACACTGAGAATCGAAGGCAACTAACGACCCATGGGCCGCCACAGTCCGGCCCCCGGATTGACCAACGCCACGACAGCAACACATGGCAAGGCGAGTAACGGCAGAGTTGGCACAAAGCTCGGCGCAACGAGCACAGAGACGACTACCTGCAACACGGCAATGGGAAGCCAGAGCAACGTGAGTGCAGAGACCGGTGGCCCTGATCAGCACTTCTCGGCAGTATCTCGGAGGTGGCCCAGACGGCCCATAGAGCTGCGGCAAGGGACGAGATTGCAGCGGCGCCCGCGTATCGCAGGGGTGACACACCTGCCAAAGC
>JBAWXR010000190.1:0-3371 GCA_037143955.1 Actinomycetes bacterium | reverse complement strand
ATCTTGTTGATGTGCCACGAGGTCATGAAGACCATGAGACAAAACACTGCGCGCTGCCACGCGCGCTTGTTCGCCAGGGCATAGCCGAGCAGCGGCGCCACGATCAGGTAGCCGAAAACGATCAACGGAAGTTTCAGGTAGTCGGTCATCGCGCGGGACAGACTGCCGCGACCGGCGTCTTGCGCCCGTGCCGGGCCTCGGCGCCGGTTGCGGGTGAGCGACACAGCCGTGGGCCGGGCGCTCGCCATAGCCTCACAAGGGCGCTCGCGCACTCTCAGAACCTGGACATGCTGGCTCACCGGTCGGTTTAGGCATAGCATTCGTCTCGCCCGCTAATCGCCATTCGCTTGCGGGCTCAGTGTCCCTGGCGAAAGGTCTTGGAGCGAACGTGAGTAGGAAGACCCTCTTGACGACGGACGTCCCGTGGACCCAGATCGAGGTCACCAGCGATGACTGGGACGCGGTCGCGCCCAAGATCCTTGGGACGCTGTTCGCCCAGGCGCAACTGATCCGTGCATTCGAGGAGTTCGCGCTCCAGGCGGGGTCTGAAGGCCTGATTAACGGACCGGTTCACTCGAGCGTCGGTCAGGAAGGGGCCGCAGCGGCAGCGGTTCTGAGCCTCCAGTCCGGCGACACCATCAACGGCTCACACCGAGCTCATCACCAGTTCTTGGCGAAGGGGCTCTCGTACATCTGCCCCGAAGGAATCGAGCCCCGGGAGGACCTGCCCCAGGCTGTTCGCGAGTTCGTCCTGAGAACGTTTGCGGAAATCGCCGGTCTCGAGCGAGGGTTCGGGCACGGCCGTGGAGGGTCCATGCACTTGCGGTGGCCCGAGGCCGGTGCGACAGGGACGAATGCGATTGTCGGTGGCGGAGTGCCTCTGGCCGCGGGCTCGGCACTCGCACACAAGTTGGCGCACAGCGGCAACGTGGCCGTCACGTTCTTCGGTGACGGCGCGATGAACATCGGGTCCACTTTGGAGACGATGAATCTTGCTGCTGCTTGGAAGCTGCCCCTCGTCTTCTTCGTAGAGAACAACCAGTATGCGGTATCGACAAGCGTGGCCGAGTCAACGGGGGAACCGCGACTAGCGGCGCGTGGTCAGGGCTTCGGAATTCCCAGTTGGAAGACGGACGGCATGGATGCGGTCGCAGTGCTGCTCGCCACGCAGGAGGCTGTCGAGCATGCACGTGCGGGGCTGGGGCCGGCGATCGTTGAGGTAGACGTGTACCGCTACTTTCACCAGAACGGCCCCCTCCCTGGAAGTGCCTATCGCTACCGGTCAAAGTCGGAAGAGGACGAATGGCGAGAGCGAGACCCAGTCGCGGCATTGGCGGGTCACCTCGTTCGCCGTGGACTCCTCACCCAGGAGCAGACGGAACTCTTCGCGAAGCAAACTCAAGAACTCATGGCCTGGGTGGGAGACACCGTGTTTCAGCCGGTTGCCGGCGGTAAGGCCGGTCAACGGGAAGTGCGCGAGGACGAGTGGCCGTCAACGGAGTTCGTGAACGAGCAGATCCGCAGCGACCTGGCCGAGTTCGCGACCGCCCGGTTCTCCGAAAGCGAAGCGCCTGACGGCGAGGTGGAGGAAGTGCGGTTCATCGACGCCGTGGCCAGAGTGATGGGCCGGCGAATGGAACTCGATCCGACCATCGTCGTGATGGGCGAGGATGTCCACCATCTCAACGGCGGGACGAACGGCGCCACTCGGGGCCTTGCGGAACGCTTCCCGGAGCGGTTGCTCGGTACTCCCATCTGCGAGAACGCCTTCACCGGAATGGCGGGCGGCCTTGCCATCGACGGCCGCTTCCGCCCGGTCGTGGAGTTCATGTACGCGGACTTCATGTGGGTAGCGGCCGATCAGCTCTTCAACCAGATTGGCAAGGCCCGCCACATGTTCGGCCTGAACGACCCCGTGCCCCTGGTACTTCGGACGAAGTGCGCTCTCGGAACGGGCTATGGCTCCCAGCACTCGATCGAGCCCACCGGGGCCTTCATGATGTCGCCCGGGTGGAGAATCGTCGCTCCGTCCAACCCATCCGACTACATCGGCCTGATGAACAGCGCTCTCACGTGCACCGATCCCGTCGTGGTGATCGAGCACGCCGAGCTCTACACGCAGTCGGGGCTCATACCAATCGGGGACTTGGACTACTGCCTGCCCGTCGGCAAGGCGGCAGTGCGGCGCTCGGGAATCGACGTTACGGTGCTGACATGGCTCGCGATGACGAACCACGTTCTCGCAGTCGCCGAGGGGCTTGAAGGCGTTGATACCGAAGTCATTGACATGCGGTGGCTCGATCGCGCGAGCGTCGATTGGGAAACCATCGGCACGAGTATCCGGAAGACCAATCGCGTGCTGATCGCTGAGCAGGGCGCGCTCGGAACGTCATACGGCGGTTGGCTCTCGGACGAGATTCAACGCAGATTCTTCGATCACCTCGACCAACCAGTCCAGAGGATAACGGGAGGCGAAGCCTCACCTACGGTCAGCCGAGTGCTCGAACAAGCTGCCATCCCCCAGGATGACGAGATTGCGCGACGCCTTGTCGAGATTGCGAACTCGTAGTGGCCCAGATGCTCAATGTTCCCGACTCGCTCGGAGCCGAAGAAGCGGTGCTCACGGAGTGGCTCGCGGCCGAGGGGGCGAGATGCGACGGACCCGTTGCGCTTGTCGAGACCGCGAAGGCAATCGTCGAAGTCACCGCACCTGCCGACCTCTACGTCCTGCGCCCCCTCGCCGCACCAGGGTCGTCGCTGACGGCCGGATCTCCGCTCGCAATCATCGGCACCGAAGGTGAAACCGGCTTCGAGTCCCTTCTCGACGCCACCAGCGGCGGTGCCGCAGTACCGCAGGAGACCTCCGAGACCGGCGACCCGACTGAAGATGTGAGCGCCCCGACCCGTCCCGCTCCTGCGGAATTGAGAGCAGACCGGATCTTCGCCAGCCCCTTGGCCCGTCGGCTCGCGACCGCCCGCGGCATCGACCTGCAGACATTGCTGGGTTCTGGTCCCGGGGGGCGAATCCGTCGAGACGATGTCCTGAGGGCTTCCGCCGCCGCGGCGCATGCTCAGCAAGCGACGCGTGCGCCATCGCGGCGGACGGAGGCATCTGAAGGGGCAGCGGCGACTGCGGTCGAGGTCGTTCCTCACTCGGTTCGGCGACGCGCGATCGCGAATGCGATGACGCACAGCAAGGCCTCGGTCCCGCACTTCTACCTGCGTGACGTCGCCCGAATGGACCGTCTGATCGCCCTGCGGCGGGAGCTCAATGAGGTATCTGACATCACGGTCACCGTCACCGACTTCCTCCTGAAGGCCATGGCGGCCTCTCATCTCACCGTCCCGGAAATGAACGTCCAGTGGAGTGA
>JBAWXR010000189.1:0-3407 GCA_037143955.1 Actinomycetes bacterium | reverse complement strand
TTGAACCAACCGGTGCCGACTAATCCGATCACTGCGACGACGAGGTAAACCCAGAAGGCGCCGGGGAGCGTGCGCCGGGGCTGTGTGTCCATCGTTGCTCCCTCGGACGGTTTCTCTGTGTCGTCTCGTCAAACCTAGCGCGCTGGGTTGCCTTCCTCGGCCGTCTAGGCTGGCGCCCATGACAGATGCCGCAGTAGTCGCGTCAGGACTGGTCAAGAAGTTCGGCGAGGTCGTAGCCCTCGACGGAATCGACTTGGTCGTCCCGCGCGGCCAGGTGGTCGGCCTGCTCGGGCCCAACGGCGCAGGCAAGACCACGACCGTCCGAATCTTGTCGACTTTGCTCAAGCCCACATCGGGCACCGCGACGGTCGCCGGTTTTGACGTCGTCAAGCAGGCCGACGAAGTGCGACGCACGATCGGCCTCACCGGACAGTACGCGGCGGTCGACGAGTACCTCACCGGCCGCGAGAACCTGCGGATGTTCGGCGAGCTTTACCACCTCAAGCCTTCGTACGTGCGCGAGCGCTCGGTCGAGCTGCTCGAGTGGTTTGACCTCACTGCCGCTGCCGATCGACCAGTGCGCACCTACTCCGGTGGCATGCGTCGTCGGCTCGACCTCGCGGCAAGCCTCGTCGCACAGCCCTCCATCCTGTTCCTTGATGAACCGACGACCGGGCTCGATCCGCGTTCGCGATTGGGTCTGTGGGGTGTCATCCAGGGGCTGGTGGCGCAGGGCACCACTGTGTTGCTCACCACGCAGTACCTCGAAGAAGCCGATCAGCTCGCCAACGACATCGTGGTGATCGACAAGGGTCGCGTCATCGCCCATGGCACATCCGAGCAGCTCAAGGACCAGATCGGCGGAGACCGCATCGAGATCGCCGTGGTCGACCCTGCAGCCGTGGGCCGCGCGGTTGAGGTGATTCGCTCGGTCAGCACCGGCGAGCCGAAGGTGGACGAGTTGCGGGTGTCTGCGCCGGTAAGTGGCGGATCCACCGTGCTCGTCGACGCCATCCGCGCCCTTGATCTCGAGCACATCGAGGTGGCCGACCTCGTGCTGCGCCGCCCGACCCTGGACGACGTGTTCTTGTCGCTCACCGGGCATGGCGCCGGAGATGAAGCAGCAGTCACACCCGAACCTGCCCGCGGCCGATCCACTCGGAGGAGATGACATGGCAACCCTGTCCATGAGCGCACCGATCGCTCGCCGTCGGCCACTGTGGGGCTGGACGATCAACGACGGCCTTGTCGTCGCACGTCGCAACCTCATCCAGACGGTGCGTGTGCCCGAGCTGCTCTTCTTCTCTCTGGTGCAGCCTGTCATTTTCGTGCTGCTATTTGCCTACGTGTTCGGCGGCGCTATCCCGATCCCGGGTGACGCAGGCGCCGATGCTTATCGCAATTACCTGATGCCCGGCATCTTCGGACAAACAGTCGCGTTTGCGGCAGCGTCAAGCACCGTGGGGCTCGCCGAGGACCTGCACAAGGGCATCATCGACCGCTTTCGCGCACTCCCGATGTCACCGCCTGCGGTGCTGCTCGGCCGAACGTTTGCCGACGCTGCTCGACAGATTCTCGTGCTCGTAGTGCTCTCGATCACCGGCTTCATCGTGGGCTGGCGCATCAGCGGCGGTGCGCTCAATGCGCTGTGGGCATACATCCTGTTGCTTCTCTTCGCCTACACCGTCGCGTGGATCGGTGCATGGATCGGTCTCTACATGCCCAACCCGGAGACTGCCAACACCGCCGGTCTCGTCTGGCTGTTCCCGCTGACGTTCCTGTCGAACGCTTTCGTCCCGATCGCGTCGATGCCGTCATGGCTGCAGGCGTTCGCGGCTTTCAACCCGGTGTCGACTCTGGTGACGGCGACGCGTGAACTCTTCGGCAATCCGACGGGCATGCAGCCGGACTACTGGCCGCTGCAGCACGCGGAGCTCTACACGCTGCTGTCGTGCGGACTGCTCATCGCGATCTTCGCGACGCTGTCGGTGCGCCGCTATGCACGGTCGACCAGCAAGTAGGCAATCGGCGACGTGTACCCCTCAGAGGTCCAGAAACCAGTACTGCTCGGGGCCTTCGTCGCTTGAGCGATCCTCGCCCCGAGTGAAGCCTGCTTTGGCCAGCACGCGTTGGCTGGCGATGTTGTCGAGCGCCGTGGTGGCCACTATCCGATGCGCATCCCCGGCCCGCCGCGCCAGGTCGATGAGTTGCGACACCGCGTCCGTCGCAATGCCACGACCCTGTCGTGACTCGGCAATGCCGTAGCCGATCTCCACAACGCCGTCGTGGGGTGGTCTATGAAATCCCGCACCGCCCACCACCTCCCATTCGTCGACAGCGCGATCGTCGATAACGGTGTAAGCAATCCAGGGCGCCGTGGTGACATCCTTCACACCCTCGACGATCCATCCGGCTACGTGCACGTCACCTTCGCGTGGATAGTCCGGCGCCCAGACCGAAAGCCGATCACCCGCCAGGACGCGTTCGGCATCCTGACGGGTGAAAGGTATGAGCTGCGTAATTACTTGCCTGCGTTGAGATCGTCGAGATGATGACGGATCTGGATAGCCGTTGCCGCGCCTTCGCCCACGGCGGAGGCCAGCTGCTTGGTCGATCCCGCACGCACGTCGCCGGATGCGAAGATGCCGGGCACGCTGGAGATCATCATGCGATCGGTGACAACGAAATTGCGCTCGTCGAGCTCGACGAGGCCGTTAAGCCAACCGGTGTTGGGATCCAGCCCGATGAACACGAATGCACCCTTGGCCGGGTGAACGGTCTCGGTGCCGTCCTTGCCCACGAGGGTCAGGGACTCCAACTTGCCGTGCTCGTTGGCGGTGAACTTGCTGACGCTGGTTTCCATCATGATCGACATCTGCGGATGAGCCTTGACCTTGTCCTGCAGCAGGCGGGACGCGGCCAGGGTTGCACCGCGCTCGATGACCGTGACGTGCTTGGCGAACTGGGTGAGGAACAGACCCTCCTCCAGTCCGGAGTTGCCACCGCCGAGGACGACGACCTCTTCGGCACCCTTGTAGAAGGGGCCGTCGCACGTGGCGCAGAAGTGGATGCCTGCGCCGATGAGGTCCTCTTCACCTTCGACGCCCGTACGGCGGTAGGTGGAGCCGGTGGCGATCAGGACCGCACCAGCACGGATGCGCTGGCCGGTGGAGGTGACGACCTCGGTTACGCCCCCACCGAGCGGCTTGAGTTCGGTCACCGAGACGGCCGGCAGCATCTCGACCTCGTAGCGGGCCGCCTGCTGGGCGAATCGCTCGGCGAGCTCGGCACCCTTGATGCCTTCGGGGAACCCGGGGTAGTTGTCGAGGCGCTCGGTGACGCCGGCCTGGCCGCCAAGTGCCGAGCGCTCGATGATGAGCGTGCGCAGGTTCTCGCGGGCGCAGTAG
>JBAWXR010000188.1:0-3433 GCA_037143955.1 Actinomycetes bacterium | reverse complement strand
GCATCATCGAGTTGCAGCCCAATTCGTATGCAGATGCTCTGTACAACCTGCACCGTGATGACAACAACCGCCTCAACCCGGAGGGCACCGGTTGGATCGTTCGTGCATTTTTCAATCTCACGGACAATCCTGACTCGCTGATGATCCTCCGCGAAGACAAGGACGATCCGTCCACCGAAACGCGCATTCCGTTGCCCGCGGGCGCTCAGGTCATCATCGATACCCAGCGGCTTTATCACGCTGTGTGGCATCCGGGCGACAAGCCTCGTTACTGCCTCATCACGTCATACGAATCAGGACCTGAGTTGGATGCCTACATTGCGAGCAAGCACGGCGTGAGTCGAGTCGATGGGGCAACACTGACACCTGAATTCATCGCCGAGGCTGAAGCGGAAGCCCAACGCCGCCGTGATGCACGAGCGGCTGCGATTGCTGCTAAGGGTCAGGATCCTCGTTTTGGCGATGGAACATTGAAGGCGATGGAGTCGATGGACAGCATGGAGTCGATGGACGCGATGGACGGCATGGACTCCGTGCCTGCTCCTGCACCGGAGGTTTTGTCCGAGGCATGAGCGAAGTCCCCTATGGCGCGGTGCTCGATGAGCTCGAGGCCGAAGCCATCCACATTTACCGAGAGACCGCGGCAGCGTTCCGCAACCCCGTACTTCTTTACAGCATCGGCAAAGACTCGTCAGTGCTGCTTCACCTCGCGCTCAAAGCATTTGCACCTGCTTCATTGCCCTTCCCTGTCATGCATATCGACACCACGTGGAAATTTCGCGAGATGATCGAGTTCCGTGACCAGCGGATTCGCGAACTTGGACTCGACCTTCGCGTTGCCCAGAATGCTGAAGCAGTGGCAGAAGGAGTGTCTCCCTTCACCCATGGAACGCACGAGTACACCCGACTCATGAAGACCGTCGCGTTGCGTGAAGGAATCGACCATTACGGGTTCGACGCCGCTATCGGTGGTGCCCGCCGCGATGAGGAGCGCAGTCGCGCCAAGGAGCGCATCTTCAGTCTTCGCGAACCAGGTCATCGGTGGGAACCACGCAAGCAGCGTCCGGAGTTCTGGCGTACAGCCAATACCCAGCTCGCACCAGGCCAGTCGATGCGCGTCTTCCCTCTCTCGAACTGGACCGAGATGGATGTGTGGCGATACATCCAGCGTGAGGAGATTCCCATTCCCGCGCTCTATTTCGCCAAGCCGCGTCCGGTTGTCGAGCGCGATGGCGCGCTCATCTGCGTCGATGATGACCGCTTCCCGCTACGCGATGGTGAGCAGGTGCAGATGCGTTCTGTGCGTTTCCGCACCCTCGGTTGTTATCCCCTCACCGGAGCGGTCGAATCGACTGCGGCATCGCTGCCCGAACTCATTGCTGAAATGGAGTCCTCCAATATCTCGGAGCGTGCAGGCCGTCTCATTGATGGCGAAGGTGGCGGCTCCATGGAGGCCAAGAAGGCGGAGGGCTATTTCTGATGGCCACCGAACTTGTCCCTGTCCTTCACTTGGTCACGTGCGGCTCTGTCGACGACGGTAAGTCAACACTCATCGGTCGCCTGCTGGCAGAAACCGGCAGCGTGCCCACGGACCAGCTTGATTACGCGCGACGCACACGACGTGGCGGCTCCACGATCCCTGTGGGGGAGATCGACTATTCCCTGCTGACCGACGGACTCGAAGCCGAGCGTGAACAAGGCATCACCATCGACGTCGCGTATCGGCACATGAACCTGCCCAACGGGCGACGTGTTCTTATCGCCGATGCCCCCGGTCACGAGCAGTACACAAGGAATATGGCTGTGGCTGCTTCTAATGGCGACGTGGCTGTGCTGTTGGTTGACGCCGCTCGCGGTATCCGGCAGCAAACCCACCGGCACCTCACGGTGTGTGCGCTCATGGGAGTTCGCACCGTGGTCGTGGCGATCAACAAGATGGACCTGGTTGGTTACGAACAGTCGGTATTCGACGCACTGGTGGCCGATGTCCTTTCCACGGCTGAGCGACTTGAGGTGCCGCAGGTGGCGGCCATTCCGATCTCGGCCATGGACGGGCAGAACGTCACAACCCCGACCGATCGCATGCCGTGGTACTCAGGTCCGAGTCTCCTGGGCTTCCTTGAGCAATGGCAGCCGATCGCTGCGCTCGATTCGGTTGGCTTCCGGTTCCCCGTCCAGTACATCGTCCGAGCCGAAGACAATTTCCGTGGGTATGCAGGCACGGTGGTGTCGGGCACCGTATGTGCGGGCGACACCATCACTGTTGCGGATTCTGGGCGGCCTGCAGTGGTGGAACGCATCGTCACCCATGGCGGCGACCTGCCGGAGGCATCCGTGGGTCAGGCCGTGACATTAACGCTCGACCATGAAGTGGATGTGACTCGCGGCGATGTTATTGCGGGAGGCAATGAACTCCAGCCGGCCGACCGATTCGCTGTAGATCTCGTGTGGCTAGGCGAGCAACCATTGGCCCACGGTCGTTCTTATCTTCTGGTATCAGGATCGCGATCGGTGCCGGCAACTGTCACCAATGTGCGCAACCGCATGGACGTCGTGACGGGCTATGAGCATGCAGCTCGCATCCTGGAGATGAATGACATCGGTCGTGTGGAGATCGCCACGGATCGCCCGATCCCGATGGACCCGTATCGCGCCTGCCGCGACACCGGCGGCTTCCTTCTCGTGGATCGCGTGACCGCCGACACCGTCGCCGCCGGACTCATGCGCCACTCGATGCGACGCGCATTCAATGTCGTCCATCAGGACTACGACATTGACCACGAGGCGCGCGCCCTGCTGATGGGACATGAGGCGAAGGTTGTGTGGCTCACCGGTCTACCCGGCTCGGGCAAGTCCACGATTGCTGACTCCGCGGTCCGTCGACTCCACGCTATGGGCGTGCATACGTACGTTCTCGACGGCGACAACGTTCGTGGGGGCCTCAACAAGGATCTCGGCTTCACGACCGAAGATCGTGCCGAGAACGTGCGGCGCGTTGCTGAGGTCGCCAAGCTCATGCGTGACGCAGGGTTGGTCGTGTTCGTGGCTCTGGTCTCGCCGTACCGCGCCGATCGTGAGACAGCCGCGGCGCTGTTCGAACCCGGAGAGTTCCTCGAGGTCTATGTCGATACGCCGGTGGAGGTGTGCGCCGAACGAGATCCCAAAGGGCTGTACGCCAAGGCGGCCGCCGGAAATCTGCCGAACATGACCGGTGTGGGTCAGGGCTATGAGCCACCGCTCAGCCCCGGGCTCATCCTGCACGGCACCGGAGACCTCGAAGCATCGGTCGACAACCTGATTGGCGTCGTTCTGGGCTGAGCCCTGCACGGGTGCGACCCTCGCGTCCGGCAGGATGGGTTCTCGTGTCCGGTCCTAATACTTCGTTCGACCCCAAGCAGGTCGCCAGTCTTGATGCTGCCGCAGTGGCCGGTAT
>JBAWXR010000187.1:0-3473 GCA_037143955.1 Actinomycetes bacterium | reverse complement strand
CTTTTGCGGCTCGCTCGCATCAGCTCTCGGCCGCGGCGACCTCGTCGGGTCGATTCGCGCAGGAGATCGTGCCGGTCGAGGTCAAGGGGCGCAAAGGCTCCGTGATGGTGGCGGAGGACGAAGGCATCCGTGCCGACACGACCGCCGAGTCGCTCGGTGGCTTGCGTCCGGCGTTCGATAAGGCAGGTGCCATCACTGCGGGCAACGCCTCGCAGCTGTCCGATGGCGCGGCCGCACTGGTCATCACGAGCAAGGAATACGCGCAGGAGCACGGCCTCACCTGGCTTGCCGAGATCGTGTCGCACGGTGAAGTTGCCGGCCCCGATCCCTCACTGCTGCTCCAACCCGCCGCTGCCATCAAGGATGCGCTCAAGCGCGCGGGTGGCATCACTGTCGCCGACCTCGACGTCATCGAGATCAACGAAGCCTTCGCAAGTGTCGGACTGGCATCAGCCCGTGACCTCGGCGTCGACGATCGAATCGTCAATGTCAACGGTGGCGCCATCGCGCTCGGTCACCCGGTGGGCATGAGCGGAGCTCGCATTCTGCTGTCGGCCATCTACGAGTTGAAGAATCGTGGCGGCGGCACCGGTGCGGTCGCCCTGTGCGGCGGCGGCGGACAGGGCGAGGCCATCATCTTCTCCGTGCCGAAGGCCTAGACCAGCCTTTCTTTCACCACCACGGGTAGAACGCGGGCATATCCGTTGACGTCTGTGACGTGAACTGCGCATCGCGCTTTTCTAGGAACGAAGCCACGCCCTCCTTGCCGTCACCGATGCTCGTATAAAACATCGCGAGCGAGTCGACCAGGTGCGCCTCGTAAGGATCAGGGAGTGCGCTGTTGCGGTAAGCCATCTGGCGCATGAGCGCCGTGGACACCGCGGAGCGCCCGCGGGTCCAGCGATCGGCGAGTGCGTAGGCCGCGGGCAGGAGTTCATCCTCGGCCACGACCTCGCGCACAAGGCCGTACTCGAGTGCCTGCTCGGCATTGAGGATGTCGGCGCTGTAGAACAGATCAAGGGCTTTGTCGATGCCGACGATACGCGGCAGGAACCACGTGGATGCAGCCTCGGGAACGATGCCGATGCGCCCGAACACGAATCCAATGCGCGCGCGAGTCGATGCAATCCGTGCATCCATCGGGAGCGTCATCGTGGCGCCAATGCCGACAGCCGCACCATTGATGGCCGCGATGACCGGCTTGGTGCAACGCTGCACTGCCAAGGACACTCGCCCACCGGTGTCGCGGACGCCGTCGCGGATCTGCGGATCCTCGGCGCGCGTGCGCAGGTCGGCCATGGTGGGCGTGAGGGATTCGTCGAGGCCGAAGACGTTGCCGGCGCCGTTGAGGTCCATCCCTGCGCAGAAGGCCTTACCTGTTCCGGTCACCACAATGGCGCGAACGGAGTCGTCGGAACTCGCGTGGTCGTAGGCGGCAATGAGGTCGTGTGCCATCGTGACCGTGAAGGCATTCAGGCTCTCTGGTCTATTCAGGGCCAGGGTGAGGATGCCGTCGTCTACGGTCCACTCGAGGGTCTCGAAGTCCATGATCTCTCCCGAATTTTCGGTCCCGCAGATTATGTGGACCTCAGATAGTAGGATATGCAAGAATCGCAACCCGACGGGTGCGAAATCGGAAGGTGCAGCATGGCACGCAGTAAGCCCTGGGTGATGCGCACCTATGCGGGCCACTCGTCCGCCAAGGCTTCCAACGCGCTGTACCGCCGCAACCTCGACAAGGGCCAGACGGGCCTGTCCATCGCCTTCGACCTGCCGACGCAGACCGGTTACGACCCCGACTCGCCCATGGCGCGCGGCGAAGTAGGCAAGGTGGGCACCCCTGTCGTCGCGATGGGCGACATGCGTGCGCTGCTTGATCAGATCCCACTTGATCGCATGAACACGTCAATGACGATCAATGCCACGGCGATGTGGCTTTATGCGCTGTACGTCACGACCGCCGACGAGCAGGGCATCGCGCGCACCTCACTGACCGGCACCACGCAGAACGACATCATCAAGGAGTACCTGTCTCGCGGCACGTACGTGTTCCCGCCGGCTCCCTCCATGCGTCTCACCAGCGACCTCATCTCGTGGAGCGTGCAGAACACTCCCGAGTGGAATCCCATCAACATCTGCTCGTATCACCTGCAGGAAGCCGGGGCCACGCCCGTGCAGGAGATCGCCTTCGCGCTCGCGACGGCCATCGCGGTGCTCGACACCGTGCGTGACTCGGGCCAGCTCCCAGCCGATCGGCTGCCCGATGTGGTCGGCCGCATCTCGTTCTTCGTCAACGCCGGCATCAGGTTTGTCGAAGAGGTGTGCAAGATGCGTGCGTTCACGCAGCTGTGGGATGAGATCACGCGCGAGCGCTACGGCGTGCAGGATCCGGCCAAGCGGCGATTCCGCTACGGCGTGCAGGTTAACTCCCTTGGTCTCACCGAGGCGCAGCCAGAGAACAACGTGCAGCGCATCGTGCTCGAGATGCTCGGCGTGACCCTGTCCAAGAATGCGCGTGCGCGTGCGGTGCAGCTACCGGCGTGGAACGAAGCGCTGGGCCTGCCGCGGCCGTGGGATCAGCAGTGGTCGTTGCGCATGCAGCAGGTGCTTGCGTTCGAGACCGACCTGTTGGAGTACGACGACATCTTCGATGGCTCGCATGTGATTGAGGCCAAGGTCGAATCCCTCATTGCTGACGTGCGAGCCGAAATGGCGCGCATCGACGAGATGGGTGGCGTGATCGCCGCCGTGGAGTCCGGATACCTGAAGTCACAGCTCGTCGGGTCCCTTGCCGAGCGACGTCGTCGGCTCGAATCCGGTGACGACGTGGTCGTGGGCGTCAACGAGTACACCCAGACCGAGGTCAGTCCACTCACCGTCGAAGAGGCGATCGTCAAGGTCGATCCTGCGGTGGAGGCTGAAGCCGTCGCGGCGCTGCAGCAGTGGCGGTCTGCGCGCGATCAGGTAGCTGTCGACGAAGCGCTGGCTCGACTCGTCGGCGATGCCCGCGGCAGTGCCAACCGCATGGAGGCATCGCTTGCATGTGCGCGTGCTGGCGTCACCACCGGCGAATGGGCGGGGGCGCTGCGCGCGGTGACCAGCGCAGTGCGGACTTTCATTTGGCATCCGGCGCTGTCGGCGCGCAGGCGGTGCAGGGCTTCCAGCAGCGGCAGGAAGGGGCCGGGCGGCAGCGGGTGCAGGGCGTGACTCTCTTCATGATTCTGGAAGGCGGCGAGGCCTTGTTCCTGATACACGCGCTCGGCCTCGTCGGAGAACAGCACGGCGTCGCCGTCGAAGGCGATGCGCACTTCATGGGGATGTTGCGCGGCTTCGGTCAGCGAGGCGGAATACACGCGTGCGGCGGGAAAACCCGCGCCCAGCGCGGCGCGCACGTCGGCCTCGTTGGCGGAGAGGAACAGGTTGGCGCCGAGCGGCTTGAGGTAGCGGTAGGGCGGCCGCCCGCGCGTGAATAC
>JBAWXR010000186.1:0-3477 GCA_037143955.1 Actinomycetes bacterium | reverse complement strand
CGCCGTGCCCCAGACCCCGGGCGCGGGAGGTGCGATGGCATCGGCCTGGATGCCTTCCTTCTCGAGCTGGTGCGCGAGGCGGTTCGCGCCGTGCTTGGTCTTGGTGAACACCATGGCCAGTTTGCGACCATCGGCCTGCAGGATGCGCGCAAGAAGTTCGATCTTGTCCATCGGGTGCACGCGCCACACATGCTGCTCAATCGCATCGACCGTGGCGTTGTCGTCGCCGGGATCGCTGGCGCGAATGTGCGTGGGGTGCGACATGTAGCGGCGCGCGAGATTGACGATCTGCCCGGGCATCGTTGCGGAGAACAACATCGTCTGGCGCTTGTCGGGGACCATCGCCACGATGCGCTCGACATCGGGAAGGAAACCCATGTCGAGCATCTCGTCGGCCTCGTCGAGCACCAGCACGCGAACGTTAGACAGATCCATGTCGCGGCGGTTGGCGAGATCGATGATGCGACCTGGCGTGCCGACGACGACGTCGATGCCCTTGGTCAGTGCATCGATCTGCGGTTCGTATGCGCGGCCACCGTAGACGGCCAACACACGAAGGCCCTTGAGGCGACCGGCGCGCTCGAGGTCGGTGGCCACCTGCAGGCCAAGTTCGCGGGTGGGGCAGATGACAAGAGCCTGCGGCTTGCCGGCGGCAGCACCGAGGGCGTCGTAGCCGGGTGTGCCCGGGGCGTCGAGGCGCTGGAGCAGCGGAATGCCGAAGCCGAGCGTCTTGCCGGTGCCGGTCTTGGCTTGGCCGATGATGTCGTTGCCTTCGAGGGCCATGGCCATGCACTGCTGCTGGATGGGAAAGGCGTGGGTAATGCCGTCGGCCGACAGGGCCTCGGCGATGAGCGGGTCGGCGCCCAGTTCGATGAACGTGGGGGCGGAGGTGGGATCGACCGTGGAGGTGGTCAGGGGGTCCTGCTTTCGGTAATGGTGCGCGGGCTGGGATCGCCTTGATCGGCTGTCGCCTCGTGCGCACTCTTCAGTGCCCGCACTCTACCGCCTAGGGCTCGATACCCATCCCGCACGTCGCTACCCTTCCCACACCATGATTAACGAGAGCAGTGCCACGGCCGAGCGCATGTATGAGGAAGCTGTGGTCGAACTCCTCGGGGTTCTCGCCTATGGCGAACTGACCGCCTTCGAGCGCATGGCGGCCGATGCGGCGCTCGCCCCGGGGATCCAGGTGCAGGCGTCCCTGGCTGGTCTGGCCGCCCTGCAGTACGACCATTTCGTGGTCCTCAGGGACCGCCTGACCCAGATGGGTGCCGACCCGGCCACGGCCATGACGCCTTTTCGCCCCGCCATTGATGCCTTTCATGCCCAAACCCGGCCGCATGACTGGCTCGAAGGATTGATGAAGGCCTACGTGGGCGACGGAATCACCGCTGACTTCTACCGCGAGATCGCACAGCATCTTGATCCCCGGACCAAGGACCTCGTGATCGCCGTGTGTGATGACCTCGAAGCGGCCGACTTCATCGTCGAGACCGTGCGGGAGGCGATCGCGGAGGACCCGCGCGTGGCCGGTCGGCTGGCTCTCTGGGGTCGCCGGTTGGTGGGCGAGATGATCGCTCAGGCGCAACTGGTGGCCGCTGAGCACGACGTGCTGTCGATGCTCGTCATCGGTGGCGTGCACCGCCCGGGTGTTGATCTGGCCGAACTCGGCCAGATGATGTCGCGGCTCGAGGCCAACCACGCCCGACGAATGGCAGCGCTCAGCCTCGCGTCCTAGCTCGTCGGAAAGGTCAGGAGCCGAAGCCGACTCGACGGCTGGCCGGGGCGCCGATCTCGACGTAGGCGATCTTGGTGCCGGGCACCACGATCGTGCGACCGCGATCGTCGGTGAGGGTCAGCAGACTGCCGGAGTCGATCGCCTTGGTGACTGCGGCCTGAACTTCCTCGGGGGAGAGCTCACTGTCGAGTGCGACCTCGCGAGGCGAGTGCTGGACGCCAATCTTGATCTCCATGCGAACTCCTCAAATGTGGTGACGTTCTGGGCCCATGGTGTCAGGCGAAGGGCTCGTCGTCCTGCGGAGGGTGGGTGAGGGGGAATCCACCGATGCCGCGCCACGCCAGAGAACTGATCAGTTCGGTGGCATCGGCCCGCGCGATCGCGTCTTCGGGATTGCGCAGCCACCGAATGGCTGCGTACTGCACCATGCCCTGCATACCCGACGAGATCAGCATGGACTGGGCCTGGGAAAGTCCGGTGTCTTCGGCGATGACAGCAGCGGCCATGCGAGTGAGCTTCAGGTACGCCGTATCGATGCGACTGCGCACGCGCTCGTCGTTGGCCAAGTCGTTCTCGAAGAACAGTCGAAAGGCGCCGTTGGGATTCTCGACGAAGCCGAAATAAGCATTGACCCACGACGACACGCGTTCGCGGTTGTCGTTCGTGCGCGTGAGTGCCGAATGTGCTGCGGCGAGCAGGTCCTCGATCGCAAGGTCAAGCAGGTCGAGATAGAGGTCGAGCTTGCTGGTGAAGTGTTGGTAGAGCACGGGCTTGGAGACGCCCGCCCGATCGGCGATGTCATCCATGGATGCCGCGTGATAGCCGGCGGTCGAGAAGATCTCCAGTGCCGCCGCCAGGACCTGCTGACGACGCTGCTCGCGAGGCAGTCGCGCGGCGCGCGAGCCGTCCGTCGTGGTCACCCCAGAACTGTACGGCTCCCTCGGAGCCCGGAGACGGGTTCACATGAACGTGGGTCGGGGCTTACGCTCCATGGGTGACGTCGTCAACCCCCTCTATGCCAGAGAGCGCGCAGGTGGCTGTGCCGGTGCCGCTGGGTCGCCGGCCGGATGTGGCCTTCCCCCGCCAAGACTTCTTCCTGCCCCATCGCTCCCTGAGCGTGCGCCACGCGGCGTCGCCGGGGCGTCCGACGGCTGTCTTTGTTCACGGACTTGGTGGCTCGTCGCTCAACTGGACCGACCTCATGGGTCTGTTGCAGCCGCAGCTCGACGAGTGGGCTATCGACCTCGGTGGGTTCGGCATGTCACCCCCACCGCGCGATGGCGACCATTCACCGGCCGGGCATGCACGATCCGTTGTGGAGCTCGTCGACCATCTCGAGGGTGCTCCCGCGCATCTTTTCGGTAATTCCCTGGGCGGATCGATCGCCTTGCAGGTGGCTGCGCGACGTCCTGATCTTGTCCGCTCACTCACCTTGATTTCACCGGCGCTTCCGTCCGCTTACCTGACCAAGTTCAATGGTCACCTGCCGGTGATCTCGCTGCCATTCGTGGGCGAGAAGCTCGTTCCTAATTACATGACCAAGGTCGAAGCGCGGGCCAAGGCGCAGGGCACGATCGACGTGTGCTTTGCCGATCCCACGCGCGTGTCTGCGAGCCGGTTTGAAGAGTCTGTCGAAGAAGTGCTCGCGCGGGAGCACCTGCCGTATCAAACTCACTCGTTCCTCGCGTCGCTGCGCGGACTCATGCGCACGTTTCTGGATCCGTCCGGCAATCGACCGT
>JBAWXR010000185.1:0-3479 GCA_037143955.1 Actinomycetes bacterium | reverse complement strand
CAGGTGCAGTGCATCAGCCGGCAGCGTCAACCCATGATCGGCGAACGCCAGCCGTGCGGCGGCCCGTGCCAGCACGAGGCCTTGCGCAGGCGACGAAGCGACCGAGAACGCACGCGCGGCGGAACGTGCCGCCTGCGAAGTCGCCATCGCAGCGCCGGTGGTGTGCATCACGGCGAGAGCTATGTAGAGCAATGGGACGAGTACGCCCATGGCAATCACGACGAACTCCAGGACAACCGATCCGTCGTCACGTGAACACCGCCCCTGCGTCAACCTCTCCATGCCTCGTCCCCTTCACGCGCGGCATGCCCGGTGACGTCGAGCGGCACCGTGATCGGCAACCCCACCACCGGGATGCGAGCCACTATGCGCACCGCCATGACGGGAATTCCCTCGACCCGTGTCGCCGATGCAACGACGGACTCAATGACGTCATCCGCGACTGCGCCTGCCAGCAGCGATCGCGACCGGGTGACACCCGCCGGCAGGTTCGACCCGGCCATCGCAGCGGCGCGGGCGCCCTCGGACGCTGCAAGCGTCAGAAGGTTGCGGGTGTGCATCGTGAGGATGAGCTGCACGATGCACACGGCGACGAGTGCGAGCAGTGGTGCGACAAGCACGAACCCGACAGCGGCATTGCCCCTGTCGGATCGAGTGTGAGTCGCTCCAATCAGGGGGAAACCAACACCTTCACGTGGGCACTGCGGTTCTCGGCCAGTACCTCGAAGCCGCCGGTGATGACGTCTTCAAGACCGATGCGCGTGGTGATGATCTCCTCGGCTCCCGCGATGCGTCCATCGCCAATGGCGGCGATGGACTCCGGGAAGTCGGGCTTGTTGTAGCCCTTGCTGCCCACGATGGTGAGTTCCTTGAGCAGCACCTGCATGTAGTCGCACGGCGCAGGGGTCAGCCACACGGCCAGGCTCACGATGGTGCCACCCATGCGCACAGCGCCGATGGCCGTGGTCATGGCCTCGTCAGCCCCTGAGGTTTCAAAGACCACGTCGACTCCGCGGCCGCCGGTCATCTCCATCACTGCTGCAACGACATCCGTCGAACTCGCATCAATGACGGCATTGGCGCCAAGGCGTGCTGCGGCATCGGCGCGCGCACCCGGACGTCGCACACTGACAGCGGTGAGCGCAGAACCGAACGCCTGCGCGCATAGCAGCGTCGTGAGTCCGATCGGACCCGCGCCGATGACCAGTGCGGTCTGACCCGGGCCGAAGTTGCCCTTGCGCATGCCGTGCCAGCCGACCGTGATCGGCTCAACGAGCGCACCAATGTCGAAGGGAACCGAGTCGGGCATGGCGTGCACGGTGTAAGCCGGGACCAGAGCCTGCTCAGCAAACCCGCCTCCGATGGAGTGCACACCCACGACTCCAAGGTCGCGGCACACGTGATAATCGCCGGTGACACAAAACTCGCAGGTCTGGCAGTACATGAACGGCTCGATCGCTACGCGCTGCCCCACCGTGACGTTGCTGACGCCCTCGCCCACCGCGGAGACAGTCCCCGCGAACTCATGACCGAGGATCACCGGCGGCGTATAGCCGGACACGGTGTCCGCCTCGAACTCGTGCAGATCGGATCCGCAGATGCCGCACCACTCGACGTCAATCTTGACCGTCCCGGGCACCACGGTGGGTTCAGGAACATCCTCGATGCGGAAATCGCCGCGTCCGTTGCTGCCTCGTCCGTAGTAGGTCAATGCCTTCATGGGGTCCTCATCTGCATGTAGGGGGTGCACACAGATTAGGGACCGGCGATGGCCGAGATGGCCCGATTGAACACACTGGTGAGCTGGTGATCCGCGAGGATCCAGATCGCGGTGACCAGACCCGCGGTCATGACGGCCACGAGAACCCAGCCCGGGACATCGCCCCGGTCGTTGTTCAGGCGGCCATCGAGAATCAGATGAGCTGCGCGATAGCGCAGTCGTGCAAGAAGGGCCATGCCGTTCCTTTCGATAGATGGGTCGTGTCGGTTCATGAGTACTAGGACGAGAGCAGGCGCAGGGCCTGGGCAGCGGGAAACAGGGCGATAAGCACCACGGTGGGCAGGATCAAAAACACAACCGGGACAAGCATCAGCACGTCCTTGCGGCCGGCGAGCTCCAGAAGGGTGCGGCGTCGCGCCCCCCGAATGTCATCCGCCTGGGCTCGCAGCACATCAGCCAGCGGGGTCCCTCGTTCCAGAGCAACCACGAGCGCGTCCACAAAGCGCTCGAAGGATGCGACGCCGGCTCCCACCGCGCGCAACGACACCTCTATTCCTGCTCCCGTCTGGATGCGCGCATGTGCTTCGCGAAGCTCCCGGGCCAGGGAGCCATCCAACGTTGTGGCGACCCTGTCGATGCCGGCCACCAGCGATTCACCGGCGGTGACAGAGAACGAGAGCAGGTCCGCGACCGCCGGCAGCTGTGCGTCAATGTCCGTGCGCCACTGCCGCACCCGCTGTGCCCGGTGCTGGCCGCACGCCCACGCACCGCCGACAGCCCCCACGGCACCGAGGACGACGACCAGCAGGGCCGACTGTCCGCCGGCCGCCAGAACAACGCCCAGGACCGCGCCAGCCGCGCCGGCCACCGACATCCAGGTCAACGACCCCGGCGCTGGCGGCACCCGGTCCCGCATCGTCCGCGCCCAGACCACGACGTCGTCCCAAGCCGAAACCTCACGATGAACCGACCCGCTCACAAAGGGTGCAATGCGTTGCAGCATCGGCACGGGGCGTCGTGCACGAAGCCAGCTCATCACCAGAAGCAGCCCTGCACCACCCACGCCACCAAGTAACGGCCCCCACGCGGTCGCCCCGTTCATGCCGACACCGCCTGCGGAAGTCGCGCGATGCGCTGCATAAGTAGGTATGCCGCGCACGACAGACCAGCTGTCACCGCAACCATCAACGCACCGGTGGCAGATCGGTAGGCGGCCGCAGACTCCGGTCGCGTGCACAGCAATGCGAGTGTCAGCCACGGGGCCGCCACGGCCACGCGCGCTGAGACAACCGTCCAACTCTGGCGAGCGGCTATGTCGGCGCGCACCGCCGCGTCCTGTCGTAACGAAGTCGAGAGAGCACGCAGCACCGCACCCAAAGATGTGCCACCAACCTCGTCGGCGAGCTTGATCACAGCGACAACCTGGTCAGCAATGGGATCATGGCAATTGACCTGCAGTCGATCCAGTGCTGTGGCCAAGGTCGCGCGCGCATGCAGGTCGATCTCGAATGCGGTGAAATGCGGACGCAGCACCATCGGACCGCGACGTGACAGATCAGCCAGCCCTTCGGACAAACTCAATCCCGCGCGCACACCCGACACCAGCGTGTCTACCGCTTCGGGCCACGCCGCCCGTTGAGCTTCGCGTGCGCGACGCTGCCGCCGTCGCACGACAAGGACCGGCAATCCTGCGCACGCCAACGCCGCGACCAACGCGACCATCGGCACCGATGTCACGCCCAACGCGATCGCTCCACCG
>JBAWXR010000184.1:0-3576 GCA_037143955.1 Actinomycetes bacterium | reverse complement strand
AGCCGCACCCGCCGCCGCACCGGCGACACCCACCACGGCAGCTCCCGTGACGGCCACCGCGGCAACAGTGCCGGGGTGGGCACTCGGGCTGTAAATGGGTTCACCCAATGCCAAAGAACGCTCGACCTGGCTGCCATCAGGTATGACACCCACACCGTCACCCGGCTTGCCCACATCGGTGACTTTCCCTGAGGCATCAACCTGGAATGCCGTCAAGACTTTGACTTCTTGTCCCGCAGCACCGACACCGGCAACCACGACGGTGTGCGTGCCAGAACTCAAGCCAGCGGGAAGTTGAGCAGTGACATTGACGGAGCCGTTCGCCGGAACGGTCGTTGAAGCCAACTCCATCGGATCCGAATACACCGTGACCGTGACAACCGAGTTGGGCTGCAGCCCATCGGATTGCACATTGATGGGCGTCCCCGCTGCCGGTGCACCGACACGTGCACCGAGCTGCATTTTCAGTCGCGAAGGCGAACCCTGGTGTCCGAATACGCCGCCGTTCGCCAAAGCAGCGGCGCCGGCCGCAGCCACGTCTGGTCCAGGAGGCGGCGCACCGGGACCACCTGGCTGACCCTGCTGACCCGGACCACCGGGCTGACCCGGCTGGCCCGACTGACTTGGCTGACCCTGAGGTGGCGGGCTCTGGCCCGGCTGGCCTTGCTGACCCGGACCACCGGGCTGGCCCGGCTGGCCCGACTGACTTGGCTGACCCTGAGGCGCCTGGCTCTGGCCCGGCTGGCCTTGCTGCCCCGGCTGGCCCTGAGGCCCCTGACTCTGAGGCGCCTGACCCGACTGACTTGGCTGACCCTGAGGCGCCTGACTCTGCTGCGGAGCCTGACCCTGCTGAGGCGCTGGATTATTTGGCGCCGGTGGTGCACCACCCTGATTCGGGGGAGGGCTATCAGCCGTGTGAATGGCAAAGGTCACGTGCGTGGCGCGCACCGTGGCGGCATCAGCCGGCGAAGCCCCGATGGCAACAGGCACGAGCGCAAAGAACATCACGATCGACATGGCTGCTGCAGCCCGCAGACCTCGAGCCACCACGTAGGACATGGCGGAATCGTAAGTGAGTACGCGATGTGCTGCCGACGGACCCCGGCGGTCCTTCAGTTCACGCCTTGGAGACGGTCGTGCGAAAGAGAATGTCGTTATCCAACTTCAGATCGGAACCCCAGATCAGCTGCGCCTTGGGGTCCCAACTGATCTCGTTGTAACCCTCCTTCACCCCCACCTGCGCTGGGGTGAAGGTCGAGGCGGTCCCCCATCCAGCGACACTGGTCGACGCGGATGACCAGTTCTTCGGGGCCTTCGTTGTGGATGACGTGCACGTTGTGAGCGGATCCGATGAAGTCACGCACGAGGGATTCAGTGGTGCCTTGTTGAGGACCATGGCCTTCCACGTTCCATTTGTCACCGCAACGATCTTGCCCGTGGAGTTGTCGCGCACCTGCGCTATAAGACCACCGTCACCGATCTGCTGACGTGATGTGCCTATGTACTCCAGACCCGACGCGTTCTCGGTGTAGTCCTTGCCCTCGATCCCGATAGTCAGCGGGTAGGTCGCCGTGAACGTGATCTTCTCAGAGTTGAAGGAGCGCTCGGTGGTGATGGGGACAGAGTCCTGCCCCACCAACTTGCCGTTCACGTACAAAGCGAACCAGTTGTCCGCCCACACCTCAGCGGTAAATGAGACCGCTTTTGCAGCCGGCTCCGCGGCATGCGCGGCGCCAGCGTTGACGAGCGGAAGTCCCATGACCACCAGCGCGATTCCTGATGCCGCAATGCGTGATGATACTGATGTCAACATCTCTCTACCTCCGCGCGTAGGTTTCGCTTGATTGCTTTCCTGCTGCATCTGTGAAGGTCATCTGCACAGATTGCAGCGTCGCTTCGTAGTCAATGTGGTACGTGCCGCCATTCAAGGTGTACGACAGCGCGAACTTTGAATCGCCTGTTCGAGCGAAGTCAGTGATCTTCGCACCCGGGAGCGGCTTTCCGTCCGAGCGGAACGGATGCGCAGCAGGCTGCGGATCCGCCTGACCATCGCGAATGGTCACTTCACCGTGCATCCCACCATTGATGTAGGGGTACGACGTGGTCCCGTGGTAGTGGTACTTCCCTTTGTAGGTGTGCCCATTGAAGGAGTCGAGCTTTGACATGGGGGCACCGTCCGGCTCGAGAGCCCCGTACAGCGGATAGCCGTCCAGCGCATAGGCGATGGGATTTGTCGCTCCCACCGTTCGTGAAAGGTGGAGAGGCGCAGCGTGATAGTGGTAGTCGTCCGCGAGTCCACAATGACCGCCCCACTTGTCCAGTTCACCGATCTCGGCTGAAACCTCGCCCCGATTGTTCTTCGCATTGAAGATCGGGATGCCATCAACGGCCAGGGCGATGGCTCCGCGGAAGAAGTTGTCCGATGCCGAGATCGGATTCGCCGCCGGCTTCGGATTGACAGGAATCTTCCATGCATTAGCTCCCGTGTACGGCTGAGGAACCGGGACTTGCTGCTGCCAATTCGTGATTCCCGTCATCATGTTGTGCGGCGGAAGGCCAGTGCTCTCAACCAGGTAGTAGTTGCCGGACTTCATAACCTTCACCGACGAGGCAAAGGCACTGAAGCCAGGGAGCTTCACGATTGAGCTCGACGCACGAGCCACTTGAGGCTTGATGAGGGATCCGCACATCAGCGCACCGAATCCCACAGCCATTCCGGCGAGCAGAGTGCGCCTCGAGACTCCACTTGGAGTCGTGTCCGGTTCTGGGTCAACGTGTGTATGTGACATCAAGCACCGCCTTGGAGAGTGTGATTCCGGAGATAGCCGACAAGAGCTGATCGCGCGTGACCGATGCCGATGACGACGTCGGGAGCGCCGGAGTCGCAGAGAGTGCGTAGACCGTGATCGTGTAGGTCTTAGCGCCTGGGCCCTTCGAACAGGGTGGCGCATAGCCGATGTCGCGATTCACGCTGTTGCCGCCAAGAACTCCGGATGTGGTGGAGCCCGCTGGAATGGCACGGGTGCCGACCGGGATCCCCCACTCCAGGAGATACCAGTGGTGTCCGCCGTCCGGGGGGACGTGGTCCATGACAATGGCGTAGCTCGCGGTGCCCTTCGGGGCACCCGCCCAGGTCAACGCCGGGCTCAGGCTCTGTCCATCACACGTGTAGGCCACCGGCAGGGTCCCTTTGTTTGACCCCGGGATCGTCACGGTGAAGGAACTCGCGGACTTGTGGCTGCTGGACGCAGATCCCTGACCCGCCGAGTTCGCGGGCGCGGCCTGAGCCTGAGCCGCGCCAACTGTCACCGCACCCGTCGCCAGAAGAGCAGCACCCACGAAGGCAGTGGCGCAGGACCCGAGGGTCTTCTGTCGATTGATCTTCATAGCCACTCCCCTTTTGTCTGGTGCTCTGCAACCGGGAATCCACTCCGTCCCGGAGGCTGCTTACTCACAGTGCATCGGACGAACTTAGACATGGGGTGAGAGAAGGCTGTGAGTTTCATGAGAATTTCGGACGGTATGCGATGCTCGCAGTCCACGAAGGGTGAGACATGCGACTCAAACGAACGGCTG
>JBAWXR010000183.1:0-3628 GCA_037143955.1 Actinomycetes bacterium | reverse complement strand
GGCCAGGTGCCCACCTGGGACAAGGATCCGTTTGGCTTGCGCCGCGCCGCGCTGGGCGTGTTGCGCATCCTGATGGAGACGCCCCTGCCGCTCGATCTGGCAGCACTCATCGCCGATGTCGCGCCCCTGGCGCCATCCGGCAAACCCCCGACCTCACAGGTCGCGGACGTGCACGACACCGAGTCCGTGCGCGCATTGGTGACACGTCCCGATGATGTGCTCGTCACCACCGTTGGTCCGTTCGTGCGCCTTGGTCGTCCAGCGGTCGACGCTGCAATCGATGCTGGGTGCGGCTACGTGGACTCCACGGGAGAACCCACCTTCATTCGAGAGGTCTTCGAGTCCGACGGAGCACGCGCTGCGACGACAGGCGCGAGGTTGTTGACGGCTTTCGGCTACGACTACGTCCCAGGAAATCTTGCTGGCGCTATCGCCATGCGCGATGCCGTTGCGGCCGGCCGAATTCCTGACCGCGTTGAGGTCGGGTACTTCGTCAAGGGCACCGGCGGCTACAGCAGCGGTACGAAGGCGAGCATGGCCGCATCGATTGGCGCCACACCTTTCGCGTACACGACCGGTGCGATTGTCGAAGGTTTCACCGATGTCGAAACCTTCGCCGTGGGTGGAGAGCAGTGCGATGCACTGCCGATCGGTGGGAGCGAGCACTTCACGCTTCCTCGACTTGATCACCGCCTCACCAGCGTCGGTGTCTACCTCGGCTGGGCCGGCAAAGGGACGCGTGCCGCACATGCGGCAGCCAAGGCTGCGGCGACCGCGGCTCGCGTTCCACTCGCCGGCAAAGTCATCGATGCGGCACTCGGCCGAGGTTCTGACGTCACAGGGCAAGGCCCCAACGCACATGAGCGTGCACAGGCACGCACCGTCGTTGTCGCGCGCACACTGGACCCCGTTGGGCGCCAACTCAGCCACGTGACGATGGAAGGCCCAAGTCCGTATGACCTCACCGCCGAGCTCATCGTGTGGGCGGCGGCCATGGTGCTGACCGGACGTACAACCGGCGTCGGTGCACTGGGACCTGTCGACGGATTCGGCCTTGCGGCACTGGAGTCTGGGTGCGCCGACATCGGTCTTCGCCGCGTGGACTGAAGTATCGAGTAGCGCACTAGCCCAATACCCTCAGGTTGTGCGACAGGAGGAGTGGCAGGCGCGTGCACGCGCACACGCGGAGCGCGCGCAGCCGTGGGTCGACGACCGCCTCGTTCGACGCGCACACGATCGCAAGCACGCCATCAACGACTTCCTCTTCGAGTACTACCCCTATTCGCCCAGCAAGTTAGCCACATGGCACCCGGGGCATGGTGTGGTGCTCGAAGGGCCTGACGCGAAGGCGTACCTCCAATACTCCGGGTACATCGCTACGCCAGATGGCGTCACGACCGATGCAAGTGCACTGCGTAAGCATCGGGCGCGCCTTGATCTTGCACTGCGCATTCTCACCGGAACGATGTCTCGCCCCGCCGGCACAGGATGCTTCGGCTTGCACGAATGGGCGATGGTCTACGGGCAGGATCAGGAGCAGGTCCGCCACGCGTACCTTCCGCTTCGTGTGTCACCTGCCGAGGTGACAGCCACCGTCGACTCAGTGGGACTGCGGTGCACACACATCGACGCATACCGGTTCTTCACTCCGGAGGCCATGCCGCTCAATCCCATCGAACCCACGCGCGAGACGCAGCCCGAACTCGAACAGCCGGGATGCCTTCATGCAGGGATGGACGTCTACAAGTACGCGTTCTGGTTCTCGCCGTTCGTTGGTTCAGATCTGATCATGGACTGCTTTGAGAACGCTGTGCGCATTCGCCAACTCGATATGCGCGCTTCGCCCTATGACATGGAGCCCTTTGGTCTGGCGCCGGTGCGAGTAGAGACGCCCGAGGGCCGGCGTGAGTATGCAGACGCGCAGCGCGAACTCATGGAGCACACGAATCCGCTCCGCGAGCAACTGGCGCAGGCGCTGCTACTACTGGCGCAGTGCGATGAAGACGCTGCTCGCCTTGAAGATCACTGACGCAACGTCGCCGACGGCAAGTCCTAGGCCCTCGGCGCTGCTCTGCGTGATGATGGCGGCAACAGACTGACCGCCGTCGAGATCGACAACAACCTCGGTGTTGACCGCGCCGGGCGTGATGGACGAGACCTTGCCGTGCAGGTGATTGGTTGAGGGAAACTTCAGGCGATGCGGGTGGGCCACCACGATCACCGATGGCGCCTTGATGAGGGCGCTGGCCTCCATGCCCGGCTTGAGGTCAAGCTCTACGCAGTCGGTGTGCGACATGGTGGCGCACACACGATCATCCCCAACGGCGATCTCGACCTCGTCGGTGGTCACCCCGGTGCGGATGGCGGTGATGGTGCCGGTCAGGAAATTACGGGCGCTCGTCTTCATGGCGGCAGTGTGCCAGCGAACTCACCAGCGAGGAAGCAACTTGCCCGGGTTGAGGATGCCTTCCGGATCCCAGGCCGCTTTCACGCGAGAGTGCAGATCACGCGCGGGCTCGTCGAGTTCATCGGCAAGGGCCAGATTCTTCATATTGCCCACGCCGTGCTCGCCCGTGATGGTGCCGCCGAGGTCAAGTGCAATGCGCATGAGGTCATCGAATGCGAGCACCCCTCGCTCCGCAGCCTCGCGATCACCACGGGGCGTAAGGATCGTGGGATGCAGGTTGCCATCACCGGCGTGACCGAATGTGCAGATACGTACGTCGCGGGCGGCGGCCACATCCTGGAACCGCGTCATGGCCTCGGCCAGACGCGATCGCGGCACACCCACATCGTCGAGCAGCCAGTCGCCGATTGCTTCGATAGCGGGAATGGCCATGCGGCGTGCACCGACGAGAAGTTCTGACTGCTCCTCGTCCTCGGAGCGGTAAGCCTCCATGGCACCGTTGCGTTCACAGATCTCGACCATGCGATCGGCCTCAATGCCCGCGGCCTCCCCCGGCGCATCAAACTGCGCGACGAGCATGGCCTGCGCGGATGCGTCGATCCCGATTGAACGCCACTGTTCGACCGCGTCGATGGTCTGTCGATCCATGATCTCGAGCATGCTTGGCGTCACCGACTGCATAATGTCGGCCACCGCGCGACCCGCATCGGCGATGTCGGCGAAGAGTGCGACCGACGTGGTTGCGGGCGGCGGCAATGGGCGCAGTCGCAACCGCGCCATGGTGACGATGCCGAGCGTGCCCTGACTACCCACCACCATGCCGGCGAGGTCATAACCCGCGACACCCTTGATCGTCTTGCGTCCCAGTCGCGTGATGCGGCCATCGGCGAGCACAACTTCGAGCCCGAGTACCGCCTCGCGCGTGACGCCGTACTTCACGCAACACAGGCCACCCGCGTTGGTGTTGACATTGCCACCGATCGAGCAGAAGTCCTTGCTCGCTGGGTCTGGTGCGTACCAGAGGCCGTGGCCCTTGACATGATCGCGAAGCTCGGTGTTCATGATGCCCGGCTGAGTCTCGACGTAGCCGTCGATCGAGTTGACCTCGAGCACATCACGCATGCGCTCCACACACACGATAAGCGATCCATCGATGGCATTGCTGCCTCCGGAGAGCCCGGAGCCAGCCCCGCGCGGAATGACCGGGACCCGGTGCTCGTG
>JBAWXR010000182.1:0-3628 GCA_037143955.1 Actinomycetes bacterium | reverse complement strand
CATCGGTGTCGCATCGGTGATGTGTGCCTATTCGGTCGGCTTCACGGCCGCGGTGGAGCGTAGAAGCCAGTCGTCCACCAAGAGCACCGCACCGAGGAGCTGTGTGCCCGCCACAGTGCCCGTCGTGATGAAGAGCACCACGCGAGCATTGTCGCGGAACCCGCGCCAGAACAGCAGAAGCCGGCCCACCAGAAGTCCTGCCATTCCTGAGGCGATGGCCAGGCTCGCCAACTGCGGCAGGTCCTTGCTCGACACCACGAGATTGACCAGTTGTGTTGGGATCACCAGTGAAAGCGCAAGATCAACGATCACGACCCGACGAAGACCGGCGTCATTGCGCAGCACTGCGACCAGCGAAACTGTCGATCGCGTTGCCGCTGTGATCCGGTCATGGCCTACCGGACGAAGTACGACCAGGAGAAGAATGGCGGCAACCAGAAGGGCCCCTGCCACCACCACGAGCGTGACTTTTGGTGACGGGCTGATGCCAGCGAGCACCGCCCCCACCACGCCGCCCACGCCCAGCCGCAGGATGTTGAGAATCTCTGCGGAGCCCGCGGCCGCAGACCCGACGATGGCCGCCTGAATCTTGACGAGCGAAGGGCCAGCCATCCCCAGAATTGCACCATCGAGTGCGGCGGTCACCCATGCCTGAAGCAGAGGGAGCGGGCCCGCGTTGAGGAAGTGGGCAGTGATCACACACAGGGCGGCGGAGCTGACCAAAACAGCAAGCAGGTAAGGCCGCGGATCGCGTCGATCAACCACGCGACCGACGGCGAATCCCACCGCGGCCGTCGCGAGGGCGATGATCACCGCCGATATGCCAATGCCCCATGGCCCACCGGCTGATTCCTGCATGTACTGCCACCGGGCCACCTCTTTCGCCCCGATGGCGGCGCCGCTAAGGGTGAGCACGCCAGCGAACGCAAAGATGCGCGGTGTCCGAGCCAGGATGGCGAAGGTCGAGGGAGCTCGGGTCGTGTGACTTGGGCTCACTGGCGTCGCCACGCGCGAATCCTTCCATGGAGCGCAGTCCCCGCGTCGACTCCGGCACAATCTCCCCGTCCCCTTCGACACAATGGGGGCTCGTCTAGGAGGACTCATGGCTGACAGCAGTTTTGACATCGTCTCCAAAGTGGATCGCCAGGAGGCGGACAACGCCCTCAATCAGGCCGCCAAGGAACTTGCCCAACGGTTCGACTTCAAGAACACCGGAACCACGATCGAGTGGAAGGGCGAGCTCGGCGTCGAGATCACCTCACTCACCGAGGAGCGCGCCAAAGCAGCACTTGACGTGTTCCAGGAGAAGATCGTCAAGCGCGGTCTGTCAATGAAGTCCTTCGAGGCGCAGGACCCGCGCCCGTCGGGCAAGGAGTACAAGATCTCCGGCACGTTCAAGGCCGGCATCAGCCAGGAGCAGGCGAAGAAGATCGGCAAGCTGATCCGCGACGAGGGGCCCAAGAGCATCAAGACCCAGGTGATGGGCGAGGAACTGCGGGTCACCAGCAAGAGCCGTGACGACCTGCAGGAAGTCATCGCGTTGGTGAAGGGTGCCGATCTGGACTTCGCCGTGCAGTTCGACAACTACCGCTGATCAGGAAGCAGGAGCGGCAAGTCGCTGCTCGTCGTGCACGAGGTCTACCCGCGCAGCTGCACTCTGATCCGCGCCAACCTCCCAGTGCAGTGCATCAAAGGGACATACGTCGACGCAGATGCTGCAGTACATGCAGGTGCCGTAGTCAATGCGGAAGTCGTCGAGCACATTGATCGTTCGTGGTCGACGAGCGCCCGGCTCAGTGATCTCTTCGGTATGACTGTCCAGACTGATCGACCAACTCGGGCACTCGCGCACGCACAGCATGCACGATGTGCAGGCATCGGGGATGAGTGCGATCACATGATGTGGCGTCATGTCGCTGGCCAACCTTCCGGTACGCCGGGTGGCAGAAGCCGACGTCGGCCCGGACTTCCACCCGGTTCGGCCGTTCCGGGCCAGGCGGTCGTGGCCCGGGTCGCCAGAACAGTCGAGCGCAGAAGTGGCGGTGCACCGACAGGCATGCGCAGTAGGAGCGCACGCGGATCGGCCAAACCGACAAACTCCACACCGAACATTTCCGCTGTCTCACGTTCGTGCCACGAAGCCGCAGGAAACACAGACGTGATGCTGGTCAACGAGCCGTCTCCCACGGATACGCAGTACTCCACGCCAGCACCGGTCATCGGGTTGACCACCCGTGCCATAACGTCGACGTGATCAATGCGATCGACCGCGGTGAGAAAGTCAAGGCAGAGATACCCGTCGGCGACGGCTCCACGCATGGCCTCCAGCCATCGCATCTGCTCGACCGCGATCACGAACATGCCTCGCTTATCGCCCAGACGAGTGCCTCGGGCCGCGGTGGGCAGCCCGGCACGTATCGGACCACCGGCAGCAATTGGTCGATGCCTTTGGTGACCGTCGGCGAATCCCAGTAGGGACCACCCGTGCTGGCGCACACTCCATAGGCGATCACCGCGGTGGCCTGCAGGTCCTTGCTGGCATTGACGACCGCTGGAGCTAACGCATCAGTGACGGTCCCCGACACCAGCAGGACCACATGCCCCGGCGGGACATCCCGGGGCTCCACAGCCCTCAGCAAACCACCGGCGACCGCAGAGTCGACCTCCAACGAGCAGCAGGCCAAGGCGACGTGGGCCACCTCCACCTCTGGGCGAGACGTCAGGCGGTATGTACTGAGCACACCCTCAGCCTAGGTGCGAAATGTCCTGCGAGGCCGGGACGAGCAATAGATACTATGACGTCTTTGCATATTTGCCCCGGCCTCACCTTCACCCTCAGGAGTGGCATGTCCAAGCAGATCGTCAACCTCAGTCGCGTCGTCATTCGATTCGCGGGGGATTCCGGCGATGGCATGCAGCTCACCGGTGACCGGTTCACCTCCGAGACAGCCGGCCTTGGCAACGACCTGTCGACCTTGCCCGATTTCCCCGCGGAGATCCGCGCGCCAGCCGGAACCCTGCCCGGGGTATCGGCCTTTCAGCTCCACTTCGCCGACCACGACATCATGACGCCGGGCGATGCCCCCAACGTGCTGGTCGCCATGAACCCCGCAGCGCTTAAGGCAAATCTCAAGGACCTCCCCCTCGGCGCCGACCTCATCCTCAACACCGATGAGTTCGGCAAGCGCAACCTCGAGAAGGTCGGCTACAGCAGCAATCCGGTCGAGGACGGCTCTCTCGACAGTTACGCCAACCACTTCATTCCGTTGACCTCCATGACGGTCGAGGCCCTCAAGGGATTCGACATCGGCAAGAAGGATGCCGAGCGCGCCAAGAACATGTTCGCGCTGGGCCTGCTGTGCTGGCTGTACAACCGCCCCACCGAAGGCACCCTGCAGTTTCTCAAGGACAAGTTCGGTAAGAAGCCGGAGATCCTCGCTGCCAATCTCGCTGCCTTCGAGGCTGGCTGGTCCTACGGCGAGACAACCGAAGACTTCTCAGTGCAGTACGAGGTCAAGCCTGCACCGATGAAAGCTGGTCGCTACCGCAACATCACCGGAAACCCGGCCCTCGCTTTCGGGCTCGTGGCGGCCAGCAGGCTGAGTGGACTGCCCCTGTTTCTGGGCAC
>JBAWXR010000181.1:0-3629 GCA_037143955.1 Actinomycetes bacterium | reverse complement strand
CCTTCATCGGCTTCGGCCTCGTCACTGCCATGGCGGTGGCGCTCGCGGTCGGGGTTCTTGTCCGGGGTTGACGAGTGTCAGGGGTGCCGTCTAACGTCAGGGGTGTTCGAACGCATGTTCGAATTATTCCCTCGGGTGCCGGGGTCGCCTCGACCCCGACCCCGGCCTTCCGAGGGGAATCTGGTCCAGAACCGGTTCACAACCGGGACGAGCGGTGGCGGTCATGCGCAGACGGCGAGTTCCGGTCCACGTGCGGGAGGGGATCGGCGGAGCGCCGATTGCTTTCCGTTGGCGGGGTCGGCGGTACGAGGTTCGTGCCGTGGTGGCGCACTGGATTGAGGCAGTGCCGTGGTGGCTCGCCGGGACGGGAACGTCTCGGATGAGTGAGCACGGGGGTGGCCAGGTGCAGGCCTGGCGGGTCGAGGCAGTGAGCCGGGCGGGCACGTCCGGTACGTACGACTTGGTCAAGGTCGCTCGCGCTGAGGGATGCGCGTGGGGGCTGCGCCAGGTCATCGATTAGCAGCACGCCCGACTCCGCCCATGCGGCGGCATGTGAGAGGACCCCACCATGAGTGCAGCCACGAGCGCATCACCCGCATCTGTCGACCTGCTCGCTTCAGCTCGACGCAGCCTTGCCGAAGCCGGCCTGGCCGCGACTCCCGGCGAACGCTATGTCGCCGCACACCTGACTGCATTACGCGCGGCTGCGGCGATCCTCGCCAATCGCAGTACCCCCGCGTCGCGACGGTCCCGGGTGCGCAGCGTGTGGGCGCTACTGCCGCGCGCGGCTGCCGAATTCAGTGAGTGGGCGGAATTCTTTGCGCTCACCGCGCGCAAGCGCGCAGGGGTGGAGGCTGGCTTGGATTGCGTGTCGGTGCGCGAAGCGGACGATCTTGTCCGAGATGCCGAGGCCTTCCTTGCGCGTGTCACCGCGCACCTGGGTGTGCCTTACCAGTCATCCATGAATCTTCTCTCCGTCGGCTGAATGAGCTCCAGCGATGCCTCCCGCTGGTGGTGGCGGGCGGTCTCGGCATCTTCACGGCATGTCGAGACCACCCGCCCCGTTTACTCATCTACAGATCGCATCCGGATACTCGCTTCAGTACGGCACCGCCATGCCCGATGCGATCGCGCAGTGCGTCGCCGAACTCGAGCAACCCATCGCGGGGCTCACTGACCGTGACGGTCTCTACGGTGCTGTGCGCTGGATGCTGGCCTGCCGCGACGCCGGTGTACGACCGGTCCTAGGCGTTGACCTGGCGATGGAGGAGACCGCGCCTGTTGTCGACCGAGCTAAGCGCACACCCGCACATGGCGGTACGTGGATTGATGAGACTCGGCCGCGCGTGATTCTCCTCGCGGCGAGTGCCCGTGGCTGGTCTTCGCTATGCCGACTCGTGTCTGCCGCACACACCGGATCACACACCGAACGTGGAACCCCGTGGCTCACCTGGTCCGCATTGCGCGACCATCACGAGGGAGTCATCGCGCTACTCGGGCCGGATTCAGAATTCGGTCGCGTCATCACCAGTGGCCGCGTGCATCGAGCCGAAAGCGTCGTCCGGCCGTGGCGCGCGATCATGGGACGTCGCCTCGCGATTGCTGTGTCCTCGCATCGTCAAGCGTCACGCGATCCGTATGCCACCGCTACCGCCGCCGCGATGCTCGGGTGGGCGCGCGAACAGCAGTTGCCGGCGGTGCTCACCAATGCGGTCCGCTATCTGCGGCCCGACGATGCGCGTACCGCGGATGTTCTTGATGCTGCGCGCCGGCTGGTGTCGTTGGACTCCCGGCATATCCGCCCCGGCAACGGCGAGGCCTTTCTCAAAAGCAGTGATCACATGCATCAGGTGGCCGACGAGATTGCGCGCGCCGCAGGGGAGCGTGATCCGCATCGACTACTCGCTGATACGCAGCGATTGGCAGAGCACTGCGCATTGGAACCTGCCGATCTGGGTATCGGGGAGGTCTTTGTCCCCGAACTCGACGTGCTCGTTGGTCGCCCGGTCAGTGATCCACAACGGGAGGCAGACGCACTTCTGCGCGAACGCTGCACGATCGCGGTCCCGCAGCGCTATACCGGCGCTGCGGAGCAGCGACACGCACAGTCCCGGCTCGAAGACGAGCTGCGCACCATCACGCACCTGGGCTTCTCCGGGTACTTCCTCACGGTTGCCGAGGTCGTTGATCTCGTGCGTACACGCGGTGTGCGTGTGGCTGCTCGTGGCTCTGGTGCCGGCAGCCTTGTCAACCATCTCCTGGGCATCTCCGGGGTTGACCCGATGCAGCATGGCCTGCTCATGGAGCGCTTCTTGTCACCCATGCGGCGCGAACTCCCCGACATCGATATCGATGTGGAGTCCGCCCGCAGGCCGGAGATCTACCAGTGGATCTTTGATCGATTCGGGACAGAACGCACCGCATGTGTGTCCATGATGGAGACCTATCGGGTGCGGCACGCTGTTCGCGATGTCGGCATGGCGTTGGGGATGCCGGCCGGTGACATCGATGCGCTGGCCAAAGCTTTTCCGCATGTGCGGGCCAGGTATGCACGCAGTGCGCTAGAAGAACTGCCGGAGTTGCGGACGTCCTCCTTTGGTCGACTGGCCGCCAGTGGCCGGCTCGACACCCTGCTTGATCTGGTCGAGCGCCTCGACGGGCTGCCCCGCCATGTCGCACTGCACCCGTGCGGCATTGTGTTGTCCGACATCACTCTGCTCGATCGCACACCGGTGGAGAGCAGCGCTGCCGGATTCCCGATGAGTCACTTCGACAAGGACGATGTCGAGGAGCTCGGTTTACTCAAGCTCGATGTGCTGGGCATTCGCATGCAGTCCTCCATGGCTCACGCGGTTAGCGAAGTTGCGCGTGTCAGCGGCGCGCACATCGTTCTTGACGAGCAGCCGCTCGACGATCCCGTCACGTTCGACCTCATCCAGTCCGCCCGCACGCTGGGCTGTTTTCAGATCGAGTCACCCGGGCAGCGGGAACTCATCGGCAAGTTCGCTCCGGAGACGTTCGGTGATCTCATCATTGATATTTCACTGTTTCGTCCCGGCCCGGTGAAGTCCGACATGGTCAACCCATTCCTGCGGGCCCGACAGGGGTGGAATGCACCCACGTACCTGCACGACGACCTGCGTTCAACGCTGGAAGAAACCTTCGGTGTAGTCGTCTTCCACGAACAGGTTCTGCGGATCGTGGCGACCATGACCGGCTGCTCGCTCGCTGAAGCCGATGAGACCAGGCGTGCGATGGGAAGCGTCGATGGTCAGGACGAGGTGCGAGTCTGGTTCTATCCGGCAGCCTTGCGTCGCGGCTATGACCTGCCGACAGTCGAACGCGTCTGGGATGTGCTGAGGGCCTTCGCCTCGTTCGGATTTTGCAAGGCGCACGCGGCCGCGTTCGCACTGCCGACCTATCAATCCGCGTGGCTCAAAGCGCACCACCCGGCCGCGTTCTATGCCGGCATCCTCACCCATGACCCGGGCATGTACCCCAAGCGATTGATCCTCGACGACGCACGCAACCACGAGGTTCCTGTTCTCGGACTGGATATCAACTTCTCCGGCGACACGTATCGGGTCGAACGGGCGACTTCCGACAGCGAGGATTCACCGCAAAGCGAG
>JBAWXR010000180.1:0-3698 GCA_037143955.1 Actinomycetes bacterium | reverse complement strand
ATACGTCACCGGCACGATCGGCACGACCGAATCGCCGATAGTCAGCGACCCGATGGGGCTGCCCCCCGCCGAAGCCGGAGGGCACTGGTTCATGCGCACTGCCGCGTTGGCTGGGGACGGCCACAGCACGGCGGCGGTGCACGTGATTAGGACCAGAGTGACCGGCATGCGCATGAGCCCAGACAGCCACCGTCCGAGGGAGACGACTGCTCCTTCGGTACGCATGGCTCTCCCAGTCCTTCACGTGGAATTGCGGGGCGCACGAACGCCACCCTCTAGTCATCGCCACGGTAAGTCGGACCTGTAGATATCCGCACATTCGTGCCCGTCCCGTCTTTCATGACGCAACGGATTCACGAGCCATCCGTCCGGGCAGAAAGGTTGCGGCAACGCCACAACGGGCCCGGAGGTGCACGGTGTGACGTCCCCTTTTTCATGACAATGTGGGGGACGCCCTCGTGGGGCGATGGTGGAAATGAGGGGGACACTGCACAATCGCGAAATGGCGTTTACGGAGAACCGCTGATGGCCCCACCCACCGTGGTCATGGTCATTGATGACCACCCGCTCATTCGCGAGGCGATTGAGATGCGTGTCGCGCTGGGGTTCACCGACGTCACCTTCAGCTACGTGGGCGCGAGCCTTGCGGAGGCGCTATCAGTGCACGCATCACTCCCAGCCGACATCGCCATCCTCGACCTAGACCTTCGCGACGAGACCGCTCCGGTCGCGAACGTCGCCGCCCTCGTCGACGGTGGCGTGCGCATCGTCATCCTCAGCGCGCTCGCGAATCCTGAGACAGTGCGTGCTGCACTGAAGGCGGGCGCCATGGGCTTTGTGTCTAAGAGTGCGCCAGCCGGAGAGTTTGAAGCCGCCTTCTCGTCGGCGGTCGCCGGTGAGCCGAACACAAGTCCGGATATCGCGGGCATCCTCGCCTCCGAGGAATCTCTCTCGGTGAACCTGAGCGAGCGGGAGCGCACGGCCCTCGTGCTCTATGCCAGTGGCCTGAAACTCGAGGCAGTTGCCCGCCGCATGGACGTCAAGCCCGCCAGCGTGCAGGAGTACATCAAGCGCGTGCGCCACAAGTACCTCCTGGCTGGCACTCCCCTGCCCACGAAGATGGATCTTTACCGCAAGGCCAAGGAGGAGGGTCTTGTCACCTGAGCAGCTCCCACAGTTGCCGTCTGGCTCCCGGCTCGCGGCCCTGATCGACAGTCGTCGATGGCTTCTGGTGCTGCTGCTCTCCGAGGCTTGGGTTTTCGCCGCCATCGTCGGTGCGACGCAGTGGCGTCGACTCGCGTCAGGCGATCGCCTTGCCCTCGGCCTGGGTCTTGTCCTCCTGATTGCCGGATGGCTCCTGTCACGTCGGCCCGTCGGCCTGTGGCTCATCGCTGCAGCACCCGCGCTGCTCGTCATTGCCACACTTCTCAACAATGGCGACCCCACGGTGGCAGCGTGGATCGCCTTGTCGACATCTGCCGCTCACGTCTCGTACGCCCTCGTACTGCTCACCCCTCGCTGGGTGGGGCTCGCAAGCATTCCGCTTCTCAGCGCTGTGCTTGCAGTGGATTGGGCGCACCGGCCGACCAACGTGTTCCCTGGAGCACTCGCTGTCGCGGGCGGCTGGATCGCCGTCGCAAGTCTCACCTTCTCTGCCCTGGCCCTATGGCTCGCCTGGCACTACCTCGAACGCCAGGACGTCATAGCCGACGAGTCAACGGCACGGCTTTCCGCGCGTATGTCTCATGAGCTCGAAACTCAGGAGCGCTCTCGAATGTGGCGTGAGGCCGCGATTGCCGTTCACGAGCGCCTTCTGAGCACGATTCGCTACCTACTGCAGTCGACAGATCCTGATCGAGCGGCTCTTCGTGCGTTCATCGCTTCTGGTGATGTGCTCGACGCCGTCGCGTCTCAAGCCGACCTCACTCACAGCGTCCGCGTTTCCACCGCTGCCCGCATCGCTTCCGGCATCGTCACTCTCGATCCCACCATGATCGACCTTCCATTAGACGAAGTCACCCGCGCAGCTGGTCGGGCCGCGGTCGTCGAGTGCGCACTCAATGCGGTGCTACATGGAGGAGCGACGGAGGTCATTGCCCGAGGATCCATGGACGGTGACCGGGTGCGCGTCACCGTGTCGGACAACGGCTCGGGCCTACCTGCCGATGCGGCACCGGGACTGGGCTGGCGCACGGTGCTCGACGAGGGCTTGGCGGCCGTGGGCGGAACATGGTCCATCGCGCGCGTGGGCGAACTCACCGTGGTAACCATCGACGTTCCTTCCGCGATGCAGAGGTCCACCGCCTCGCTCACGGACGATGGCTTTCGTCAGGGACGCACACTGCTGTCCGCACCGCTGATCGCCGTTGGAGCGGTCGGCGTCGCGCTCGACATCGCAGCTCTCCACGCCTCGACGCTTGGTTGGCTAGCAATCCTTATCGCGACGCTCGCCTCCGTCGGAGGCGTCGCGCTCTTAGTTCGCGGGCGACCACCATTGATGTGGCAGTCCCTCATCGTCATCGCTGGCTTTGCCAGCATTCCATGGCTGACTGCTCTGGTACCCGGCATTCATGAGAGTGTTTCGTTCGTGGTGCCCGGTCTCGTGACCGCGGGCTACTCCGTCATCGCCGTCGCGCTATGGGCACGACGATGGCAATTCATCGCGGGTCTAGCCATATGGGCAGCCGGAATGCTCGCGATCGCGTCACATGCGGCCACCGCGGATCGCCTACCTCTATTCGTGGGCCTGATCAACTGTCTCGTGATTGTTCCTGTGGTGGTCATCGTCGCCTCTCGCGCATCGGTGCGGTTCAGACGCACTCAGGAGCTACTGCAAGCGCAGCTTGAGGCCATGACCCGGGCCGTTCTACGTGCAAACGCTGCAACACTTGTTGACTCGCAGCTGTCCGCCTGCGTCGCACAGTCCGAGTCGATCATCCGCGCCATTGCCGCCGGCGACTCGATTGACGAACATCGCCACCAGCTCGACTGTCTTGAGGGACTCATTCGAGCAACCATCCAGGTCGATCCCGTCGACGGCGGTGAGTTCGCCAGATCCGCCTCACGGCTGGTGACGTCGGCCTTCAGCATTGGTGTCCCCGCCCAAGTGGGAACCCTCATCTCCAGTACCGACCGTACACCGCTACCAAGCGACATTCTGGTCGCCATAGAAAAGCTCGTCACCGTGTGCACTCGCATCACCGTGCGCGTGACCCATGCCTCGGGTTTCGACTATCTGTCAGTGCAGTTCGAACACGCTCAGGACGCATACCTAAACTTCAACGACCTTCATACCAATGCTCACGACGGTCTCACCATCGACATCGAGCCCGACCCGGAGAGTGGCACACTCCTGGTGGTTTCACGCCCCGCGAAGGAAGCCGCACTCTCCTGATACTTATCTGCCGTGGTGCGGGGGTTTGACGAACTTGCGTTCTGCTACCCATGGGGATTGGACATTCATGCGATCACCGTTCCCGACATCGCGTTTCATTGAAGGCGAAGGACACATGTCAATCCCTCGAAGTCACGGCACCCAAGGGTTCGCCGAGCTGGCTGCTTCCCTCAAGAAATAACCGCGGTCTACTCGCTGACGCCCAGGCGCTCCAGCAGCAGGGCCCGGACCTTGGCTGCATCGGCCTGACCCTTGGTGGCCTTCATGACAGCGCCCACAACTGCGCCAGCGGCCTGCACCTTGC
>JBAWXR010000179.1:0-3709 GCA_037143955.1 Actinomycetes bacterium | reverse complement strand
GTTTGCATCCGGCCCCTCCGACGCCATGGCTGCTCTGAGCCTGTCGACGCATTTCGACTGGCGGTTGGCGCCGTATGACGTGCAGCAGACCCGAGCGCATGCTCGGGTCCTGCACGCCGCGGGACTTCTCGACGCGGCCGAGCTGGCGCGGGTTGAGGATGCCTTGGACGACCTTGCCGTGGGCATTCTTGACGGCACCGTCTTTCCCGACCCCACGGATGAAGACGTGCACACGGCAGTTGAGCGGGCTCTGCTGGCACGTCTCGGGGACCTGGGAGGCAAGTTGCGGGCAGGCCGTAGCCGCAACGATCAGGTATCGACGGACTTCCGGCTTTACCTCCGCGACCATGCACGTCACATCGCTCGGGCCGTGATCGATCTTCAGGATGCTCTTCTCACGCAGGCGCAGTCCCACGTCCTGACGTTCTCTCCCGGGTTCACGCACCTGCAGCACGCGCAGCCGGTGTCGTTCGGCCACGAGCTCGCCAAGCATGTTCACGCGCTGGGCCGTGACCTCGAGCGGCTCGCGGACTGGGATCGTCGTGGCGCGCGCTCGCCGTTGGGTGCTGGTGCGCTCGCCGGGTCCAGTCTGGGGCTCGATCCCCATGCGGTCGCGCGCGATCTTGGTTTCGACGAGCCACTAGCCAACTCCATCGACGCCACCAGTGATCGTGATTGGGTCGCGGAGTTCCTGTTCGTCGGTGCCATGGTCGGTGTCCACCTATCGCGCATCGGCGAAGAAGTCATCCTCATGGCCTCGCGCGAATTCGGCTGGGCCACCCTCGACGATTCGTGGTCCACCGGTTCCTCGATCATGCCGCAGAAGAAGAACCCCGATGTCGCAGAACTTGCTCGGGGCAAGTCCGGTCGTCTCATTGGCAACCTCACGGGTCTGCTCGCGACGCTCAAGGGTCTGCCATTTGGCTATAACCGCGATTTGCAGGAGGACAAGGAGCCGGTGTTCGACACCGTCGAGCAGCTCTTGCTGGTTCTTCCCGCGATGACCGGCATGATTGCGACGCTTCGTTTCAACACCGAACTCATGGCGGCGTCCGCACCTGAGGGGTTTGCGCTCGCAACCGACATCGCCGAATGGCTAGTGCGGCAGGGCGTGCCCTTCCGCGAAGCTCACGAGGTCGCGGGCGCGTGTGTGCGCACGGCAGAGCAGCGCGGAATCGAGCTGTGGGATCTTTCCGACGCCGATTTCACCACAATCTCCAGCCACCTTTCCTCGCCGGTTCGTGATGTCCTCACCGTCCGCGGTGCCGTGGATTCGCGTAACGCCTTTGGCGGCACGGCTCCCGCGCGCGTGACCGAGCAGCTTGATCAGTTGCGTACATCTCTCGACTCGTCGCGGGTCCGCTGGGCCTGAGCGTGGTCGACTTCTCCGGTCACGCGACTGATGTTGCGCCACTCCTTCTCAACGCACGGCTCACGTCGAATGTCGATGGCCACCGCGTCGTTGTGCGCATCACCGAGGTTGAGGCCTATGGCGGAGTGGGCGAGGATCCGGGATCACATGCCTTTCGACGTCAGACTCCCCGCAACGCAACCATGTTTGGTCTGCCCGGCCGTGCGTACGTCTACTTCACCTACGGCATGCACTTCTGCCTGTGCGTGGTCACCTGTTCCTCCGGCACCGCGGGCGCTGTGCTGCTGCGTGCCGGTGAAATCGTTGAGGGGCTCGACGTAGTTCGCGCTCGTCGTCCCAGGTCCAAGGATCGCGACCTCGCGCGCGGGCCGGCTCGTCTCACCGTTGCCATGGGCGTCACGGGCGATCTCGACGGGGTTGCGTTGACGTCTTCGCGTTCGGCTCTGCGGCTCCAGCCAGTCGACCCGGTGGCGCCTGAGCTCATGGGTATCTCGGCGCGCACGGGAGTTGCTGGCCCAGGAGCTCCGACTCCGTGGCGATTCTTCTTGCGCGACGACCCGTCGGTCAGTCCCTATCGCGCCGCCGTCTGACAGGATTCCCCGGTGAGCGCTGGGATCCTCGACGAGCTGCAGTGGCGCAACCTCATCGCGCAGAGCACGGATCTCGATGCCATTCGCGCGGCATGCGCGGCAGGCCCCATCACCCTGTACTGCGGCTTCGACCCGACTGCGCCGAGCCTCCACTTGGGCAATCTGGTGCAGATTCTCACCGTGCGCCGGTTCCAGCAGCGTGGCCACAAGCCCTTGGGGCTCGTCGGCGGAGCCACCGGTCTCATCGGCGATCCCAAGATGGCGGGGGAGCGCAACCTCAACCCGCGCGACATCGTCGAGCAGTGGGTCGACCGCATCCGGGGCCAACTCGAGCGCTTCTTCGATTTTGAGGGTCCTTCCGCGGCGACCATGGTCAATAACTACGACTGGACCGAGAACGTCACGGTCTTGGAGTTCCTGCGCGACATCGGAAAGCACTTCAGCGTCAACCGGATGCTTGACCGCGAGGCCGTCGCTGCGCGCCTGGCACAGGACGGCATTTCGTACACCGAGTTCAGCTACCAACTGCTGCAGTCCTTCGACTACCTCGAGCTGTTCCGTCGCCATGGCTGCACCCTCCAGACCGGCGGCTCTGACCAGTGGGGCAACATCACCGCGGGCGTCGACCTCATCCGGCGCGTGGAGCAGGCGTCGGTGCATGCCCTCACCACCCCGTTAATGGTCAAGGCCGATGGCACCAAGTTCGGCAAGACCGAGTCCGGCACGGTGTGGCTGGACCCCGAACTCACCAGCCCGTACGCCTTCTTCCAGTTCTGGCTCAACTCTGACGATCGAGATGTGCCGACCCTGCTTCGCACCTTCTCCTTTGCGGGCCAAGAGGACGTGGAGGGACTCCTCGCTGCCACGGCTGAGCGCCCGCAGGCCCGTGAGGCGCAGCGCGCCCTCGCCCGTGAGCTCACGGCACTGGTCCACGGTCAGGGGGAAGCCGACGCTGCCGAGGCTGCCGGCCGCGCCCTCTTCGGGCAGGGCGAGCTCACCGATTTGCCCGCGGCCACGTTGGAAGCCGCGCTGCGTGAAGCTCCCCATGTTGTCCTCGAATCCGGGGACATCGTGGGAGGAAAGTTGCCGCCCTACGACGATCTCCTGGCCCGCACGGGGCTCGTGGCCAGTCGCTCGGCCGCCCGTCGCACGGTGGACGAGGGCGGGGCGTATGCCAACAACGTCCGCATCGAGGAAGCGACCGCCCAAGCCGATGTTTCGGACTTGCACCACGGCGCCTGGCTCGTGCTGCGCCGTGGCAAAAAGGCGTTTGCCGGCGTGCGCATTGCACCGTGAGTACCCGGATTTGACTCTGGGCCCCGGTCTCCCGTAATCTTTCGGGACCCGCAAGGGAGCAACGGACACCAAGCCGTGCGCTGGCAACGAGGAATACCTCGCCGGTCGTACGCCAAGCCCAGGCCGTTCCTTCGGGGACTTGCAGTCAGTCATCGCGGTTCAATCGCTCCAAGCGATTTGACCCGATGTGTGGCCGTCCGTAAGTTTGGAACGTTGCCCCAAAACGAGGTCGAAAGCCTCGCAGCGGAGCGCGCCCGCTCCTTGAGAACTCAACAGCGTGTCACATGTCAATGCCAATTACCCCGTTCTGGGGCATGGCTTAATAGCCATTCCCGCAGACGGATTCCTTTGGTAAGACGAGCACACAGCTCGGTCTGCCATGACCAAACAAACCTTAATGGAGAGTTTGATCCTGGCTCAGGACGAACGCTGGCGGCGTGCTTAACACATG
>JBAWXR010000178.1:0-3710 GCA_037143955.1 Actinomycetes bacterium | reverse complement strand
ACGAAGGCAGTTTCACGATGCGACGGGCCGCTTCCTCCGCGTCGCCGGAGGCCACGGAGAGCCCGAACTTCTGATCTTCGTGCGCGGTGGAGATGAACTCGTGGGTGTGCGCCTCAATACCGGTGGTGACGCGGATGAGAACGGGCTGCACGACGTCTGCGCGAAGAGCGGCATCGGCAACACGCACGATCTCCTCGAAGGAGTCGATGACGATGTGGCCCACACCGGCCGCGATCGCGGCTTCGATCTCAGCCACCGACTTGTTGTTGCCATGCATCAGAAGACGGTCGCCGGGTACCCCGGCCCGCAGCGCCACGGCGAGCTCGCCGCCGGTGGCAACGTCGACGCCGAGGCCCTCCTCGGTCACCCAGCGCAGAACCGCCGTGGCGCACAGGGCCTTCGCGGCGTAGGACACCAGATGGGCGCCTGCGGCGGTGTACGCCTCATAGAAGGCACGAGCCCTCATGCGGGCATCAGCCTCATCAAGCACATATAGAGGTGTGCCGTACTTGGCGGCGAGGTCGCGGCAGTCCACACTCGCGATTGAGAGGGCCTCCCCCCACGCGGCCCCCATGGGCCAGACGTCCGCCATGGCCGTAACAGTAGATGGAGCGACCGGCCCGCGCTCCGTCACATGCGGTCTGGAGCGCTGACGCCGAGCAGGTCTAGGCCGTTGGCCAGCGTCTGCCGCGCCGCCGCGCACAGCCAGAGGCGGGCGATGTGGATCGGCGCGACCTCTTCGTCGCCGCGGGGCAGCACCCAGCACACGTCATAGAAGCGGTGATACGCGGTGGCGAGATCCTCGAGGTAGCGGGCCACGCGATGCGGTTCCCGCAGCTCGGCTGCACCAGCAACGATGCGCGGGAACTCCCCCAGCATGCCGAGCAGTTCGTTCTCGCGCTCGTGAGAAAGCAGTGACGGATCTAGGCCCGCGGCCCGCCAATCGATGCCCACCTCGGCGGCGTTGCGCAGGACCGAGCAGATGCGTGCGTGCGCGTACTGCACATAGAACACCGGGTTGTCATTGGTGTTCTTTGTCATGTCCACGATGTCGAGAGTGAGCGGCGAATCAACCGGGTAGCGGATGAGGGTGTACCGCGCGGCGTCGACACCGACTTCCTCGACCAGCTCCTCGAGCGTGACGATGTTGCCAGCACGCTTGGAAAGCTTGACCTCTTCGCCGCCCTTGGTGATCTTGACCAACTGACCGATGAGGATCTCGACATTTCGGTCCATGTCGTCGCCCGCGCATGCCGCGAGAGAGCGCAGCCTGTGCACATAGCCGTGGTGGTCAGCGCCCAGCAAGTAGATCGCGAGGTCGAAGCCACGCGCCCGCTTGTCGACGTAATAGGCAGTGTCGGACGCAAAGTAGGTGTATTCGCCATCGGCCTTGATCAGGACGCGGTCCTTGTCATCACCGAAGTCGGTGGTGCGCAGCCACGTCGCCCCATCGAGCTCGAACATGTGACCCTGCTCAGTGAGGCGTGCGAGCCCTCGCTCGACCGCCCCGCTGTCATGCAGCGCCCGCTCCGACGCCCAGACGTCGAAGTGAGTGCGGAACAGGTCGAGCACGTGCTGCTGCTGGACGAGCTGCAGCCGGTACGCCGCTTCGCGGAACGCGGTCAGTTGTTCGTCCTGAGGAAGTGCGGTGATGCCGGGATGTTCGGCCAAAACCTGCGCGGCAAGGTCAACGATGTAGGCGCCGTGATACCCATCCTCAGGAACCGGCCGTCCATGAGCCGCAGCCATGACGGACGCGCCGAACTTGTCCATCTGCACACCGCGGTCGTTGATGTAGAACTCGCGCGCCACAGTGGCACCGGCGGCCGCGAGCACACGTGCAAGCGAATCACCTACGGCCGCCCAACGCGTGTGTCCAAGGTGGAGCGGACCCGTGGGATTGGCGGAGATGAACTCGACGTTGACGTGGCGACCAGCAAGTTCGGTGCCATGCCCCCACATCGGGCCGGCTTCGACGATGGTGCGGGCCAACTCCCCCTGCGCGGCGCTGTCGAGACGAATATTGACGAACCCAGGGCCGGCTACCTCGGCGGACGCAATCCCTGCCATATGCGAGAGGTGGTCAGCAAGCGCGGTGGCGATCTGTCGTGGCGGCAGCCCGGTGGGCTTGGCTAGAGACAGGGCCACGCTCGTGGCGTAGTCGCCATGGTCGCGAGACTTCGGTCGCTCGATCTTGACCTCGGTCATGGTCTCCACAGTGACGCCAGCCTCGGCCAGCACGGCTGTGACACCGTGAGTCACGGCGATAGCGAGCTGTTCGGGGGTCACGCGCGTGAGCCTATCCACCTGATGTTCATACATCGGACGTCCCTGTTTCCCTCACAGAAAGCTATAGTTTCGACCGGGCACGGCTGCGTCAGCACCATCGATTTCACGGTTTGACGGGCTTGGCCACGTGCCGGGCGACCGTCCGTCATGACGTACCGTGCAGGGAGAATGCGACAGATGGCTTCAGGGACCGTGAAGTGGTTCAACGCTGAGAAGGGCTACGGCTTCATTGCCCAGGCCGACGGCGGCCCGGACGTTTTCGTCCACTACTCGGCAATTCAGACCGACGGATACCGCAGCCTCGACGAGAACCAGGTCGTCGAGTTCGAGATCGTCCAGGGACCCAAGGGACCCCAGGCCGACAAGGTCCGTGTCGGCTGACCAAGCCCTCCTCGACCACTGACAAGGCCCCCGTCCTCGGACAGGGGCCTTGCTCTTTGCCGGCACTTTCGGCCCCCCGACCTCCGGCCCCGACGTGGACGTGGTGCCCCGAACTTCGTGAACTCAAACCACGCCGTGTATTTTGCCAGCGCGGCTTCGGGACCGGTCTGAGTCGATCAACGCGCCGATGAAGAGCCCTAGAAAGCACAAATATGTCCACAGCAGCACGACGATGATTGAGCCAAAAGCCACAAGCGCAGCACCCATCACGGTCGACAATTTGACGTAGAGGCCCAATCCCCCGCTGACGACCGCAATCCATGCGGTTGCCACCAGTGGCCCCGGCGCCCACCAGCCGGAGCGGGAACCACCAACTCGACGAAGCAACGTGCGAACACCAAGAAACAGAAGCACTACAAGAAGCACCCAATCCACGACCTCGTTGCTCAAAATGCTCGTGCGCTGCTCAATTCCCATCGCACTCAGCACCCGGGGTAGCACGGTCACGAGAACGACCAGTAGCGCGACAACAACCACTGCTAGGAACGTGGCAACGGCTGCCGCCATGCGCCCCGCTATCCCGTAACGAGCGCGCTCAATTCCGTAGATCGAATGCAAGGCAAGTCTTGCGCCTACGACGACGTAGGAACTGGCGTAAATGGCCAGCAGCACGCTGACCAGCGTCGCCAACGTGAACGAGGTCGCGGATGCAGACGCCGCAGCGCTGACAACACCTTCGATGACGGGGCGACTGCTGGCCAGCGCGGGGTTGTGCGAGACCAGGGCATCCATGCCCGACGTCACTTGAGCGGGTGTGACGAAAAGGCCGGCCACGGAGCCGAGGACTACCGCCGCGGGTATTAGCGCCAGGCCCACGAAGTAGGCGAGCCCACCGGCCGACAGTGAGACACGTGAGCGCGTGTACTCGGCGATGATCCGCCGGGCCATCGCCACTAGCGGCTCAAGCCGCGACGGGATGAACACATGCATGCGGTCATCCTTCCAGCCGGGGCGATTGGAGCCAGATAACGCCGCCCCCG
>JBAWXR010000177.1:0-3714 GCA_037143955.1 Actinomycetes bacterium | reverse complement strand
GGACAAGAGTGCGCGGTGCCTGCGGACTTTCTGAGTCGGCGGCGACGAAGGCCGGAAACGATGACGCCGGAGCTCGACGCAATGCAATGTCAACGCCAAAGACAAATGCGCCAGCACTCACCAGCGGGACAACGAGAGCAGCCAGCGCGACGAATGCGGTGAGCGGCTGACCAAGGCTGAAGCTGCTTCCCACGAGTCGCCCCCGCAGACCTTCGGCCGCAACGGCCGCTGCCGCGATCAACGACAACCCGATCACCAGCGTCGCCGGACCCGGCCAGGGTCGGGTGAGTCCTGCAGCACCTGGAGGGGTCACGAGGACCACGCTCTGGATAAGTCCCATCGCCAAGCCCAACCCGGCCAGCACTCCGAACGCCGCGATGATGCGAATGCGATCCGCACGCATGAGGGCAAACAGGCCGGCGACGATCAAGCACACCGACAACCACACGGGCGTCATTCCCGGACCACCCGGATGCAGCAGAAGGACATCCCATGGCGTGAGACCCGGGTCGGTGAGGCTCGGGGAATTGATCCCCGGCTCGAGCAACAAGATCACCGGGTGCGTGATGGCGTACCACGACCATGGCAGCAAGAGCAGCAGCGGTGACAACAGGCTCAGGGCAAGTCGCCCCATGATGGGTCGCGCTGCGGGATCCCGCCGGACGTAAAGGTAAACGGACGCCGCGATGCCGCCAGCGACCATGATCAACCACACCGCAGGAGTGGTGCACAGCACCACAGCAACAAGTAACGCGGTGCCGGCAGATCGACGTGCGGTGCCGTTGCGCCCCGCGGTGCGAACGAGTGATCTCAAGGCAATGGGCAGCGCGATCGCTGCAATCGTCAGTCCGATGCGTCCCGAAGCGACGGCACCCGTCATCGCCGGTAGCAACGCATAGGCGGCACCCGCCCACATTCGGATGGGATTACTGGGAATCAATCCGCGCAGGGAGAAGTACGCGCTCAACGCCGCGAGCGGAATGCCCAGTAGCAGCAGAACCGTCACTGCGACAGGCGCCTTGCCAAAAAGAACCATCGCCGCGGCAACCACGACCATGAGGTAGGGCGAGGAAGGAACGGTAGAACCGGGGCCAACGTCGTGCCACGCCTGCGAATACGTCTCCCACAGGTCTGCCGCACCCTCGGGCGCGGGAAGCAGTGCGCCTCCCTGCAACACCCCATCGCCCAGCCAGAGCCCGCGAGTTCCGATGATGGCCACGAGGGCAAGTCCGACAGTGAACAGAACACTTGGTCGAAGCAGAGTGCGACGCAGGAACGTGGACGTGCCGTCGCTGAGGTACTCGGACTCGTCGGCCAACGGACCGCTTTCGAGCGCACTCACGGTGGGACCTTGCGCATCCGAGCTGCTGGTGGTGAGCACACCACCGACGACCTCAACCGCGTGGCGGACCTGTGCGCCCAGACTAACCTTGAGCGGCTGCACCACCGAGGCAGGACTGGTGGACGTCGCTAAGACCCGACGGTGCGAGGCAAGCAACGCGGACGGGTGGGTCGCCACTGAGATCACCGCGGCCACTTCGTCACGGGCAGCCTGAACGTCCTTGCCCAGCACATACACGAGGGCACGCACCAGGCTGCCGAGGAAGAGTCGAATGGCGACCAGCGGCAGCGCCCATGTGGTGGCCTGCGCAAGCAGTACGTGGACCACGGCCTCGCGGTCAGCGCGATGCGGTCGCTTCTGGTGGGCGCGACGACCGTGCGCCGATGCTTCGCGGTGGTGCAACTGGGCATCCGTGGCAATGAGGACTCGCTCACCCATGCGCTGCGCGCGCCAGCACAGATCAAGATCATCACGAAAGAGCGGCAGCTCAGGGTCGAATCCGCCGAGGGCATCCCACACTGCCCGACGCACCAGCATGCCGGCCGAACTCACGGCCAACACATCGTGGGCTCCATCGTGCTGGCCCTGATCATGTTCGCGTGATTCCAAACCCGTGACGCGTCGACCAGCGCCACTGACCGTGACACCCACTTCGAGCAGGAGCCGCCGGTCATGCCATCCGAGAATCTTGGGCCCCAGAATCGCTGCATCGGGATGATCATCAGCCGTGTCGAGAAGGGCCTGAAGGCAGTCCGGATCGGGGGCCGCGTCATCGTGCAGCAGCCAGACCCATTCGACGTGTTCCGTTCGCGCAGGCATGAGTCCCGCTGCGGCTAGATGCGCGAGACCTTCGCGGACAGCGGAGCCGAAGCCTGGATTTTCGTCCAGGCGCAGAGTGCGCTCGGGACCGAAGGACTCCAGCAGGAGGTCTGCGCTGTCATCGGTCGAGGCGGCATCGACACCCACCGCAACGTCGGGTAGGCGGGTCTGCTGGGCAAGGGTGGTCAAGGCGGCGGGTAGCCACGACGCTCCGTCGTGAGCAACCATGACCGCCGTGACGAAGTGGTTGCGGCGGGGTCGGCGAATCTGTGAGACATCGAGTTCGCCGGTGAACCATTCGCCACCGGCTTGGTCAAGCGGGTCGGACGCAGGTGCCGCACTCGGGTCGCCCTCGTCGAATGAGCCGTCGTGGGCAGGATCCGGATCCGTGACGGGGTCCGCCAGAGCGGCAGTGACCGTGGGGATCTCTCCGGTGTCGGCTAGGGCCGCGTCGAGGACGTCCGGAGGCGACTGCTCCTCTGGCTGCGTCACTTGATCACCATACGCGGCAGCTTTGTCGCCACCGCGAAGCACATAGGACTAGCCGGCACGCTTCTTGAGGCGACGACGTTCGCGCTCGGAGAGCCCGCCCCAGATACCAAAACGCTCATCTTGGGCAAGCGCATACTCCAAGCACTCCACGCGCACATCGCACGAAAGGCAGACCCGCTTGGCCTCTCGCGTGCTGCCGCCCTTTTCGGGGAAAAACGCCTCGGGGTCGGTCTGGGCGCACAGCGCGCGCTCCTGCCAGCCGAGCTCCTCGACCTCCGTCAGGGGAAGCAGAACCATGTCCGCCATTCAGATCCTCCTCGACCCTGCTGCCGCGACCCCCGTCGCGACATGACGCATTACACCGGTGTAGTTCCGGACAGTCAAGTTCAAACCGGACAAAGTGGCCAGATTGGCCCGGACATCGTCAAAATTTCCACGTAGGCACCCCCCACGCCCACGTTCCGACGCCTCGGCGAGAGATGAATCGCGACGCTGCAAAGATGGCCCGATGCACATCACTGCCCTAGCCGGCGGCATCGGCGGAGCGCGCTTCCTTCAGGGACTGCTGAAACATCTGGAGCAGACGGTCCCCGGCTCCGCGGTGACCGTCATCGGCAATACCGGCGATGACATCTGGGTGCACGGCCTGCGGGTCTGCCCGGATCTCGACACCGTGATGTACACCCTCGGCGGCGGCATCAGTGTCGAACGTGGATGGGGGCGCGAGGACGAGACCTTCACGGTTACAGACGAGCTTGCCGCGTACGGGGTCGAACCCACCTGGTTCGGACTCGGTGATCGCGACACCGCAACTCATCTAGTCCGCACCCAAGCCCTCAACGCTGGCTTTCCGCTGAGCGACGTGACAGCGGCGTTGTGCGATCGCTGGCAACCCGGAGTGCGCTTGCTGCCGATGACAGATGACCGCGCCGAGACTCACGTCGTCGTCGACGATCCCTCGGGCGTGCGCGCTGCGGACGGGGCCCCAGCGCGGATCGCCATGCATTTCCAGGAGTGGTGGATCAGATATGGCGCCTCCTTGCCCGCACACGACATCGTTC
>JBAWXR010000176.1:0-3725 GCA_037143955.1 Actinomycetes bacterium | reverse complement strand
AATCCACCGCCGCCAAAGTCGCCGCCTCCGCCACTAAATCATTTAGTGGCGGAGGCGGCGACTTTGGCGGCGGTGGATTCGGTGGCGGCGACTTCGGCGGCGGAGGCGGCGACTTCGGCGGCGGCGGGGATTGAGGCGTGCCCACGTCTGCTCGGCACATGCCGAACACCTGATTAGTCCGCCAGTGGCCGGCATTCGTGCTGGCGTAGCCACATCACGTAATCATGCGGCGCTCCTCCTGCTTCTGCCGCATCCGCGATGACGGACAGGTAGTGCGCGGACGGCAGCCCGCCCTCCCACTCTTCTAGGACATACAGCCAGGCGAGTTCGCGACCGTCCATGGTGTCGATCCGGACGCGTAACTTACGCCAATCGACGATGTCCGTGCCCTCCCACTTATCCAACGCCCATTCATCCTGGGGTGGTACGTCGTAAAGCATGACGAAGACCTCATGCCCGTCCTCCTCGACCACCGTGGCGAGTGACCCGTCCCACCCCACGTCCTCCCCCGCAAAGGTGAGGCGCCACCCGCGAAGCCAGCCGGTGCTGTACACCGGAGACGCGGGCGCCCGTCGGGCCATGTGCGAGGGATCGAGATTGGATCCGTACGCCGCGTAAAGGGTCACATTGACCAGAGTAGGGAGTTGACGCCTTCTGAGGAAGAATGGGCAACGTGACCAGCGTGGTGATTGTGGGGGGCGGACCCGGCGGATACGAGGCTGCTCTGGTCGGACGCCAACTTGGCGCCGATGTCACGCTGATTGACTCAGCGGGCATAGGAGGATCGGCTGTCCTCACCGATTGCGTTCCCAGCAAGGCACTCATCACCACTGCCAATGTGATCAGGGCGGCCGCCGACAGCGCGGAGCTCGGGGTGTTGATCGACGGACAGGCGCCGCACCGCAACCTCGTCGGAGTTGACCTCACGGCGGTCAACCATCGCATCAAGTACCTCGCAGCCGCGCAAAGTATCGATATCCAGGCCCGCTTGGAGTCCGATGGCATCACCATCGTGCGGGCACATGGCCGCCTTGATGGCCATACGCGCGTCATTGCGGAGTACCTCGAAGGCGGAGAACAGTCCTTCGACGCAGACGTCGTGCTTCTTGCCACCGGAGCGCGACCTCGGATCCTCGAGAGTGCCGAACCCGACGGCGAGCGCATCCTGAATTGGGAGCAGATCTATGACCTGACCGAGGTTCCCGAGAGCCTCATCGTGGTCGGGTCCGGTGTCACGGGTGCTGAATTCGCTGGCGCGTTCCAGGCCTTGGGCAGTCACGTCACTCTGGTGTCCTCTCGCGACCGCGTATTGCCGGGCGAGGACCCCGATGCCGCCAAGGTCGTCGAAGACGTTTACTCCTCCATGGGGATGCACCTTCTGCCACGGGCACGAGCGGTGAGCGCCACGCGCACGTCCGCCGGCGCCATCGTGACTCTCGATGACGGGCGCACAATTGAAGGCACCCATGTGCTCATGGCGGTCGGCTCACTTCCCAATACCGAACGATTGAATCTCGAAGGTGCCGGTGTCGAGGTAGACGACCGAGGGTTCATCAAAGTCGATCGCGTGTCGCGTACGAGCCGTCGCGGCGTGTACGCGGCCGGTGATTGCACCGGGCTTTTGATGCTCGCCTCCGTTGCGGCGATGCAAGGTCGTATTGCCATGTGGCATGCCCTCGGTGATGCTGTTCAGCCGATCGAGCTTGGCCACGTCTCGCGCACGGTCTTCACCAACCCCGAGATCGCGACGGTGGGTCTGACCCAGCACGATCTTGAGGATGGCTCTTTTCGCGGTGACCTGGTGATGGTCGACCTGCACCCCAATGCGCGGGCCAAGATGGAAGGCCTTCAGCACGGCTTCGTCAAGCTCTACTGCCGCCGTGGGTCGCGCATCATCGCCGGAGCGGTCATCGCGAGCCCGCATGCCAGCGAACTCATTCACCCGCTGACCATCGCTGTGGAGCAGCGCCTGACCGCGGATCAGCTCGCGTCCACGTTCACCGTTTATCCGAGCCTGTCGGGAACGATTGCTGAGGCGGCACGCAGACTCCACGTAGCTGCCGAGTAGTTTCGCCCAGTAGCGTCACCCCGTGAACCTGAATCCCCTTGAAGTCCAGGCCCGCGAGAACGCTCGCCAGTCGGCCGATGCCCTACGCCGCGCCACCGGTATCGACACCTTCGACGTCGCAGTGGTGCTGGGCAGCGGCTGGGTACCGGCCGTTGATCGCATCGGCACCACCGTGGCTGAACTCAGTGCCACCGACCTTCCCTATTTCTCACCACCAGCCGTCGAGGGCCACGCTGGCAAGATTCGTGCCGTTGACGCCGGTGGCACGCGCGTTCTTGTGTTCTTGGGCCGCACCCATCTGTACGAGGAGCGGGGGGTCGACGCCGTTACACACGGCGTCCGAACGTCCGCCGCTGCTGGGTGCCGCACGATTGTGCTGACCAATGGATGCGGCGGACTGGATCCGTCGTGGTCGCCCGGAACACCGGTGCTGATCCGCGATCACATCAATCTCACGGGTGCCTCCCCCCTGCACGGAGCGCACTTCGTCGATCTCACCAACCTTTACTCACCGCGTCTCCGCGAACTCTGCCAATCACTCGAGCCCGGTCTGACCGAGGGCGTCTACGCACAATTCCGCGGACCGATGTATGAGACCCCCGCAGAAATCGGCATGGTGCGGGCCATCGGCGGCACGTTGGTGGGGATGAGCACGGCTCTTGAGGCGATCGTGGCCCGGTCCCTCGACCTAGAAATTCTGGGACTGTCGCTGGTCACCAACCTTGCGGCTGGCATGACGGGTCAGCCGCTGAACCATGAAGAGGTACTGCAGGCTGGGCGGGACGCGGCAACCCGGATGGGTGATCTCCTGAGTCGAGTCATCGCGAAACTATGAGCCTGGAGTGGACCACTCTGGACGCTGCAGGGCGCCCCGCCCTTCGGTATGTGGCCGGCACACGCGATGGGCGGCCGCTGGCAGACCTCGCTGAACCCCTCGTCGACGACGCGACGGCAGCCGACGCTGTCATGACTGCGCTTTCCGGCTGGTTGATCGCTACACCTCAACGCAGTTTTGCAACCGCGCTCACCGCGCGCGAGGCGATCCCGATGCGTCACAGGTACGTGATGTCTGCTGCTACAGCCCCGCATGCCGACGCCCCGCTGGACCCGCCGTCGGGGATTCACGTGGTCCCGTTGCGCGACGTGTCGGTCGATCAGCTTCTACCGTCCTGGCTGGCGGCATATCCCGCAGACCATGTCGATCACGAGAGCGGAAGCACTCAGGAGGTCATCGACAGCTGCTGGCAGCACCTCGCCGATCCGCACTGGTGGACCACGATGCATCGCTCAACAGCACTTGCCTACTCTGCCGACACCATCGTCGGCGGCATCATCGTGGATCTGCGTCCCGAGCCTGTCCCCTTCGGCGGGCCGTGGCTGTCCGACATCTGGCGTCGTCCCGATCGCGCTCATCGCGGGCTCGGCACCTGGCTCATCGCCCGTGCCATGAGGCTGCTTCATGAGGACGCGCTGGCCACACTGGGGCTGTCGGTCACCCAAGGCAACCCTGCACGCCGCGTCTACGAACGCCTGGGTTTCACCGAGGAACTCGAGTCATGGACCTTGCGGATAAAGGACTAGCGATCGACCTGCTTGCTGCGTTGACGATTGCGTTGATTGCGCCATACAAGTACGCCTGCGACACCGATTATCGCTA
>JBAWXR010000175.1:0-3742 GCA_037143955.1 Actinomycetes bacterium | reverse complement strand
CTCCAGGAAAACGCCGCCGACCTAGCCCAGCGCATTGGCGCCCCTGTGGAGCTGACCGCCGTGGCTGTCCGAGACGCCAGCAAGTCCCGACCCGGCATCCCCGCTCACCTGGTCACGACCGATGTGGCGGCCGTCGCGGCCAGTGGCGCCGACATCGTGGTTGAGGTCATGGGAGGCATCGAGCCGGCCCGCTCCCTGATCCTGTCGGCCATGGCTCATGGCTCCAGCGTGGTCACCGCAAACAAGGCCCTGCTGGCCTCCGATCCCTCACCTCTATATAGCGCCGCTCGCGAGGCCGGGGTGGACCTGTATTTCGAGGCCGCAGTGGCCGCCGCCATCCCGCTCATCCGCCCCCTGCGCGAGTCCCTTGCCGGCGACCGGGTCACCAAGGTCATGGGCATCGTCAACGGCACGACCAACTACATGCTCACCCGGATGGACGAAGACGGTGTGGAGTTCGGCGAGGCATTCGAGGAAGCTGGTGAACTCGGCTACCTCGAGGCAGACCCATCGCTGGATGTCGACGGACACGATGCCGCCGCCAAGGCTGCGATTCTCGCTGAGCTTGCGTTCCACACCCGCATCACAGTTGATCAGGTCGACACCGAGGGCATTCGCGAAGTTGACTCCGAGGACGTTGAGGCCGCGCAGGACATGGGCTTCGTCATCAAGTTGCTTGCGGTGGCCGAACGCAACGAGAACGGTGTCATCGTGCGCGTGCATCCCACAATGGTTCCGCGTACGCATCCGCTTGCCACCGTTAATGGCTCATTCAATGCCGTGTTTGTGGAAGCCGAGGCTGCGGGCGAGATGATGTTCTACGGCCGCGGTGCAGGTGGAGCGCAGACAGCCAGTGCTGTGCTTGGCGATGTCGTATCGGCCGCCCGTAACAAACTCGCAGGGGGTCGTGGTCCTGGCGAAAGTGTCTACGCCAACCTTCCGGTGCTTCCCATCGGTGCTGCGCTAACGCGCTACTACGTCAACATGTCGGTTGCCGACAAGCCCGGCGTGCTCGCGAGCATTGCCAGTGCATTCTCCGACAATGGCGTCAGCATCCAGGTGGTGCGTCAGGACGGGCATGGCGAGGACGCCGGTCTCGTCGTGCGCACTCACGTCGCCACCGATGCGGCGCTCAAGCGCACCGTCGATCAACTCAGCAATCTCGATGCGGTCCGAGAGGTCCTCGGCGTCATGCGTGTCGAGGGCGAGTCAGGGGAGTAGCAGTGGCACATCAGTGGCGCGGCCTCATCGAGGAGTACCGCGATCGCCTTCCGGTCACCGATAAGACACCCGTGGTGTCCTTGCGCGAGGGTGGCACGCCGCTTGTGTATGCCTGCACGCTGTCCGAGATGACCGGCTGCGAGGTGTGGCTGAAGTTCGAGGGCGCCAACCCCACGGGTTCGTTCAAGGACCGCGGCATGACCCTGGCGATCTCGGTGGCGGCTGAGCGCGGGTCCAAGGCTGTCATCTGTGCATCTACAGGCAACACGTCGGCGAGTGCCGCGGCCTATGCCACCAAGGCCGGAATGGCGTGCGGCGTGCTCGTCCCGCAGGGCAAGATCGCGATGGGCAAGCTCGCACAGGCGGTCGTGCACGGCGCCACAATCCTGCAGCTCGACGGCAACTTCGACGACTGCCTCGACATCGCACGAGCCCTCGCGGAGAACTACCCCGTTGAACTCGTCAACAGCGTCAACCCCGTGCGCATCGAAGGGCAGAAGACCGCGTCGTTCGAGATCGTCGATCTGCTCGGCCGCGCCCCCGACATTCATGCGCTCCCCGTGGGCAATGCCGGCAACATCACGGCCTACTGGCGCGGCTACACCGAGTACGCGCGCGACGGCATCGCATCCTCGCTTCCGCGCATGTGGGGTTTCCAGGCTGCCGGCTCGGCTCCGATCGTCCTAGGTCACAAGGTCGACAACCCCGACACCATCGCCACCGCGATTCGTATTGGCAACCCGGCGTCGTGGCAGCAGGCCGAGGCGGCGCGCGATGAGTCAGGTGGCCTCATCGATTCGGTCACCGACGACGAAATCTTGTCGGCCTACCGATTGCTCGCGAGCAAAGAGGGCTTGTTCTGCGAGCCGGCCAGTGCTGCGGGAGTCGCCGGCATTCTCAAGATGTCGCAGGCGGGTCAACTCGATCGCGGTCAGGTCATCGTGTGCACGCTCACCGGCAACGGACTCAAGGATCCGCAGTGGGCTCTCGAAGGCGCCAGCGACCCGATCCTCCTGCCCGTTGATGTCGTTGCCGCGGCTGCGGCGTTGGAACTGGCGTAACCATGGCAATCCGCCGCGATGCCGTGCGGGTATCGGTGCCGGCGAGCAGCGCCAACCTCGGGCCGATGTTCGACTGTGCCGGTCTGGCACTGGAAATTCGCGACGAGTACACGGCGATGGCCTCTGATGACGAGGGCGTGCGTGTCGAGGTCGAGGGCCAGGGCGCCGAGGATGTTGCACGCGATGAATCGCACCTGGTCGTCCGAGCGATGCACGCGATGTTCGCAGCGCTGGGGGAGCGACCCGAAGGTTTGGTCCTGCACTGTCGCAATGTCATCCCCCACGGACGCGGCCTCGGGTCCTCCGCCGCGGCCATCGTCGGCGGCATGGTGCTGGCGCGAGCCATGGTTTCTGATGGCCGTGAACACCTCACCGATGCCGATCTGCTCAATGTCGCGTTGGAGATGGAGAGCCATCCGGACAACCTGTCAGCGGCACTGTTTGGCGGGTGTGCCATCGCGTGGGTCGATGAAGATGGCCGCGCCGATTGCCTTGCGCTCACTCTGCATCCGCAGGTGCAGCCGCTGGTGTTCATTCCCGGGTCCGGGCTGGCGACAAGTAAGGCTCGAGAGATGCTCGACGCATCCGTCTCGCGGGCGGATGCGGTCTTCAACATCGCCCGAGCAGGGTTGCTTGTGCATGCATTGACCGTTGATCCCGGCTACCTGCATGCCGCGACCAAAGATCGACTGCATCAAGATGCTCGAGCTGACGCGTATCCGGAATCAATCTCCTTGCTTCGTCAGCTACGAGATGCAGATGTTCCTGCCGTCATCTCGGGCGCCGGTCCGTCCGTCCTGGCCTTGGGCCTGGTACCGGCGGGACTGATCACCACGAGTTCTGGTGCGGGGTGGGCCATTCAGCGCCCCGCCGTGGCCGTCCACGGGGCTCGCGAAATCCCCATCGACCCGATCTAGGGCGCCTTGCCACGAGGCCGGATCCGGGTGCTACCCTTAGGTCATCCAGTGGCGATCACTCGCCGGCACGTTTTCCCCGGACACCTGTTCGTCGAACTTTCGTCCTTGCGTGCTGCTGGAATCACCGCCCTCGCAGGCCTCGGGCCGCGCTGGGCTACTCACCACAAAGGACACACGTGACACAAACCGCAGAGTCGGGTTCGCGCGACCTGACCGGCAAGCTCCTTCCTGAGCTCAAGCAAATGGCCCAGAAGATGGGCATCGCCGGCGCAAGCACGATGCGCAAGGGCGACCTGGTTGCCGCCCTGTCGTCGGCACAGGGATCATCATCTGGCGGCTCAGGCCGCCGCTTGGCACGTCGCGAAGCGGGCTCTGCGCAAGCAGCAGAAGGCTCGACCGCTTCAGACAGCCCATCAGATTCCGCCCCGCAGGATCGCAGCAATGGCGATCGCGGTGGTGACCGCAACGGCGGACGCAACAACGATCGCGGCAACGACCGCAATAACGACCGCAATAACGACCGCAATAACGACCGCAATAACG
>JBAWXR010000174.1:0-3788 GCA_037143955.1 Actinomycetes bacterium | reverse complement strand
GCATCCTGAGACCGGACCTACTTCAGCGGGTTGTCCAGGGCGTAGGTGGATGTGGCGGCATCTGCAGGTCCGCCTTTGGGGAAGGCGAGGGTCATTCCGGAAAAGACTGAAGCGCCGGCGCCCGAGGCGAGGCGCCCCAATGTCACCTTGGCTGGGAACTTCTCCGCCTTGCCCGCGACGCACGTAGGAATGCAGGGATTCCACACGAGGGTTCCCGTTCCGCTGGCCATGTTGTTCGTCCAGGCGGACCACTTCAGACCCGTCACCATGAGGTTTGCGTCCGCACACGACAGGTTGATCTCCTTGGGCTGCACGGTCGCCTTGCCCTTGCAGTTCACCACGCCAGGTTTAGAGGCGGCATGCGCCGGTACGGCACTGGCGGCCGCTCCCATCACAACCATGCAGGTGACGGCTACGAGTGCGGACATGGAACGAGCACGCGACATGGGGGCTCCTGAGACAGAGGGGGATGTAGTCCTGAGGCGACGGTACGGCCTCAACCGAAGAACCTTCGTGAAGCGGGCGTGACGACTGTGGTGTGGCTTTCCTACTGAGTTACCTGCCTTTCCTCACAACACTGCACGCCGCGCAACGACAGGACTAAAGCCCCGTGCATTTTTTCAGGCGGTGAGATAGCGTGCTACAAAACTAAAGGGGTGTTTGCGATGACCGCAGACCAATTAACGATGTCCAGTACCAAGTCCTGGCCCGCACACGACACGGCGACGTGGCGGACCGTTCAGGACTACTCCACGCCGATCGACCCCGGCAGGGTTTCATCCCTCCTCGCGGTTGAGTGGGATCGCTTCCGGTCCACCACTCCCGCCTCCGCTGAGCATCACGCTCGCGCACAACGCTCACTTCCGCTGGGGGTGCCATCCTCCTTCCAGCACTGGGACCCGCACCCGATCGCGATTCAGTCTGCGCGTGGCGCATGGGTCACCGACGTCGACGGACGCAGCGTGCTCGACATGTCCATGGGCTTCGGCGCCATGCTTGTCGGCCACCTCAACCCTGTTGTTGTCGACCATGTGTCGCGCATGCTGCATGAGACCGGCACCCTGTTCGTCACGCCGGCGCCCATCTCGACCGAGGCGGCAGAACGCGTGCAGCGCCGTTTCCATCTCGATCTGGTGCGGTTCACCAACTCCGGCACCGAGGCCACGATGTACGCGGTGCGCACGGCACGAGCGGCCACCGGCCGCAAGGCCATCATCAAGATCGAAGGTGGCTACCACGGTGGGTACGACCCGCTGACGGTGTCGGTCAAGCCCGCACTTGATGAGGCAGGGCCCGCTGATGCGCCTATTTCGGTGGCGCAGGGTGACACCGAACCAGGTGTTGTCTACGTCGTGCCGTATAACGACCTTGATCGACTTGAGCAGGTGCTTCGCCTGCATGCGAGCGAGGTTGCAGCATTGATCATGGAGCCGGTGCTCGAGAACCTTGCGATCATCGTGCCCGATGCGGGCTACCTGCAGGGCGTGCGCGAGGCCTGCGATCGCCACGGCGTCCTGCTGATCTTCGACGAGGTCAAGACCGGCCTGACCGCGGGCTATGGCGGCGCATCGGAACGTGTCGGTGTGGAGCCAGACCTGCGCACATTGGCCAAGAGCATCGGCGGCGGCCTTCCGGTCGCGGCGTTTGGTGGCAAGGCCAGCATCATGCAGACCGTCGTCGACGGGCGCATGGCGCATTACGGCACCTACAACGGCAATCCGTTGGCGATGGCCGCGGTGATCGCCGTTGACGAAGTGTGCACTCGCGAAGCGCTTGCCGCTGCAGAGCAGCGCAACGATCGCGCGATGAGTCGGATGGATGCCGTGATTCGCGAATTCGAGTTGCCGGCGCACACGGTGGGATTCGGCGTCAAGGGTGCGGTCACGTGGTCACCGACCCCGGTGCGCAACTACCGCGACTTCAAGAAGGTCGACTTCGCGATGGCCGAACTCAGCTGGTTGTGGTGGCTCAATCGCAACATCCTCACGCCCCCCGGTATGGATGACCAGTGGCTGGTGTCATTGGCGCATACCAACGAGGACATGGATCTGCTGGTCACCGGGATTCGCGAGCTTGCGGTGGCACTGCGCGCGTAGTCGACGTGTCGGGCCTTACACGCGCTTGGCGAGTGCTTCGCCGAGCCGAGTGAGGCCCGCACTTCGTCCATACTTGGGGACTACGACGCGGATGATGAACACACCATCTGATGCGATTGCTGCTGTGAGTGCATCGTCCATTTCTTGTTCGGTATGCACCAGACGACCTTGACCTGTGCCAATCACGCGAACGATTTCTTCGGCTGCCAGCGCGGGGATGTCGTTGAACGATCCGTCGAGCATGGGCCGCTGCGTACCAAAGCCTTGGTTGTCCAGCACGATCACGATCACTGGCACGGAGTGGAACGCGCAGGCGGCAACTTCGAGTCCGGTCATCGAGAACGCACCGTCACCGACGATCACGACGGGTCGATGCGCGGGATCAGCTTTAGCGGCACCGAGCGCGGCAGGCAACGCGTAGCCCATGGTCGCGTAGTACGCACTTGCATGGGCCCAGGCCGGCACGCGCATGTCCACCGACGAGAACAGGGCCTCTCCGGGATCAAGGAGCAATCCGTGGCGCTCGTCCAGATGAGATTCGATCGCCCGTATCGCTCTCTCGACAGTGATCGGCGCATCGGCGGGGGCGAACGTCGGGTGTTCCGGCATCGGATCGTGCGGAAACGCAAGACCCTCGGCGGCCACCGCGCGGGCGAGTGCAGGCAGGAAGACCCCGATGGGCACATTGCGGTAATTGCGTCGGTGGATGGTGACGTCGTTGTCAGATATGACCACCTGACGGCGCGGATCCAGGTGCGCGGTGAAGGCACCGAGAGTAAGGTCGGTGTGCATCACGCCGATGCTCAGCAGGAGATCGACATCCTCCACGCGGCGCACGATGGAGTCGGGGCTGACAGCACCCATATAGAGGCCAAGGCCAAGTTCGTGACGCTCGGGGAACACACCTCGGCCGAGGGAACTGGTTGCGACCGGAAGCATCGCTGATGTTGCGAGCTCGAATAGGGCGTCTTGGCATTGACGGGGGCGCACGATCGCACCCACGTGGATGGCCGCCGTCGAAGCAGCTCGGAGCTCGCCCATGAGGTCCTCAAGCGCATCCTGCAGAGCGCCCTCGTCTACGACAGGCGGGTTGGGCGTGATGTCGAAGTCGGGTGCATCGATATCAAGGTGGGCCAGATCGCGCGGGACTTCGATGTAGCCCGGCCGCTGCTGCTCGATCATGGTCCGCAGGACTCGATCGATGTCGTCGGCGGCGGTGTGCCGACTTGTCAGCACCGCCTGCGCGCAGGTGAGGTCCTCGAAGACACGCAACTGTGTGTCGAACCCCTTGACCTTGTGATGCAGCATGGGGTCGCCTGCGCGCTCGTCCATGCCGGGTGCACCACTGAGAATGAGCAGAGGGACCTGCTCCGCCCACGCGTTAGCGGCGGCGTTGGCCACCTTGAGGCCACCGGCGCCGTAGGTGACAGCGACCACTCCGAATCCATTGATCCGCGCGTAAGCATCGGCGGCGAAACCGGCTCCCTGCTCGTCGGTGGTGACCAGAATGGGCAGGCCCTCATCCTGAAGCGCGCCGAAGAGGCGAAGGGCGAAATCGCCGACGATCCCGAATGCCTCGTTAACCCCGAGTTCGTGGAGCCGGCGAACCAGGTGGTGGGCAACGGTCGTCGTAGCAGTGGTCATGGAGCGATCCTTGCAGGCGCTCGACGTGCGTAACTCACCCTCACCGGC
>JBAWXR010000173.1:0-3816 GCA_037143955.1 Actinomycetes bacterium | reverse complement strand
GGTGAGGATCTTGTCGCGCTCGATGTCCTTGGCGACCTGCTCCGGTGTACGGCCCGAGTGCTTGGCGAGGATGCCTTCCATCTCGGCACGCATGCGGATGATCTCGTTGGCCTGGATCTCGATATCGGAGCCCTGGCCGCCACCCTCGGTGTACGGCTGGTGGATGAGGATGCGTGCGTGCGGGAGCGCGAAGCGCTTGCCCGGCGTACCAGCAGCCAAGATCACCGCGGCTGCCGAGGCGGCCTGACCCAGACACACGGTCTGCACCTGCGGCTTCACGAACTGGATGGTGTCGTAGATCGCGGTCATCGCGGTGTACGAGCCACCGGGCGAGTTGATGTAGATCTGGATGTCGCGATCGGGGTCCATTGACTCCAGGCACAAGAGCTGCGCCATGACGTCGTCGGCCGACGCATCGTCGATCTGAACGCCCAAGAAGATGATGCGCTCTTCGAAGAGTTTGGTGTACGGGTTGTGCACGCGCTCACCGGTGGCGCTGCGCTCGCGGAACTCCGGAAGGATGTAGCGACCGGTGGGGTTCACTTGCCTGCTCCCTTGTTCTTGCGCGCCTCAGCGTCGGGTGAATCTGCGGCGGACGAGTACACGTGGTCGATGAGCCCGTAGACCTTGGCCTCATCGGCGTCGAACCAACGGTCGCGATCGGAGTCGGCCTCGATGGTCTCGACGCTCTGGCCGGTGTGCTCTGCGATGAGTTTGGCCATGCGGCGCTTGATGAACAGCATCTGCTCGGCCTGGATCTTGATGTCGGAGGCTGTGCCGCCGAGGCCGCCGGACGGCTGATGCATCATGACGCGGGTGTTGGGGGTGGCGTAGCGCTTACCAGCGGTGCCTGCGCAGAGCAGGAACTGGCCCATGGAAGCCGCGAGGCCCATGGCCACCGTGACGACGTCGTTGGGGATGAGCTGCATGGTGTCGTAGATGACCATGCCGGCGCTGATCGAGCCACCGGGTGAGTTGATGTAGAGAGAGATGTCCTTGTCGGGGTCTTCGGCCGCAAGCACCTGAAGCTGCTTGGCAATGCGGTTGGAGTTCTCGTCGCGCACCTCGCCCTCGAGCCAGATGATGCGTTCGCGCAGCAAGCGCTCGTCGAGCATGTCGCCGAAACCGGCCATGCCTCCGCCACTGCCACGTGCCCCGGGGTTCACGATCTCGCCCACCACGCCTCCTGTTGTTGTCCTACCGACCCTAACGTGAGGGACCCCCGCAGGCTTCCGCAGTGGGCCCTGAGTTCGCCGACGGCCGAATGGGTCTGCCAGTCAGGCCGGCAGACCTGCCACCGCCACATCAGCCCCGCTGGAATTCACGAGAGTCACCTGCGTGAGGACGTGCGATAAAGCCTTTGCTCTCCTGATGTCCAGGTATGCCATAGGTAGCTGGTTTGCCTCGACGATGGCATGGGCGAGTTGGTCCGGCGTTATGCCGTACCTGGGGGCGCTGTCAGTGAGCCACCCCTGGAGATCAGCCTTGTCTACACCGAACCCCTCCTCTTCGGCGACCCTGTCGAGAACGAACTGAGAGGTCACCTCAAGCCGGACACCGGCCTCCACTTCGGCACGGTGCCCCTCGTCCCCTTCATGCCCATCCTCGAAGTGCGCTTCAACCTTGGCAGCGATGAGTGCTTCTGGCAAAGGAAGTTCCAGAGTCCCGAAGTACTCGAGAACATGGTCCCGTGCCTCGTTGATCTGCCCTTGCTCCTTGAGTTGTCGAATTTGAATGCGTATGTCGTCTTGGAGCTCGGACACAGTGTCGAACTCGGAGGCTAGCTGTGCGAACGTGTCATCGAGTGGCGGAAGCACACGCTCCCGCACCGCGGACACCCTCACAGACGCCTTGAGATTGATGCCTGCCCAGTCGCCATTCTGTGGAGTGAAACCGAGCACCACGGTGTCGCCCTTGGTAGAGCCGGTCACGGCCTCATCGAAGCCAGGCAGCATCCCGTTGGTGCCTAGCTCATATGAGAGTGCCAGGCCGGAAAGGTCCTCGACAGGATCCCCTTCTTCCGTTGCTCCCGAGATATCGACGAGCAGCACATCGCCAGTCGCAGAGGCGCGCTCCACCTCTTTCAACGTGGCGAATCGAGCGCGAAGAGCCTCGACCTGCTGTGCGATCTCGTCAATCGACGGCTCCACATCCGGCAAGGTTACGGTCACGGAGGAAAAGTCCGGGAGGTCGAATTCCGGGCGAACGTCGACTTCGGCCGTGAAAGACAGCGCCGCCCCGTCCTCCAGGGCCGTGACGTTGATGTCGGGGCGGGTCAGGGGGAAGAGCTTGGTCTCGCGAATGGCCTGCTCGTACGCCTTGAGGACGGCGTCCTCCACAGCCTCTTCGAGTACGGCACTGCGCCCGAAGCGCTGCTCGATGATGCGGGCAGGGACCTTGCCCTTGCGGAAACCGGGAATGTTGACGTTCTGCGCGATGCGCCCGTAAGCGGCGTCGAGGCTCGGCTTGAGCTCGTCGAACGGCACCTCGATGGTCAGCTTGACCCGGGTCGGGGACAGGGTCTCGACGTCGCTCTTCACTCGCGTTCTCCAGTGTTCACGTGCGCGGATAGTTGGTCAGACGTCGGGGCGGGGAGATTCGAACTCCCGATCTCCTGCTCCCAAAGCAGGCGCGCTAGCCACTACGCTACGCCCCGGAGCTTCACAGCCCACAAGATTCTAGGGGCTTGACCTCGCGAAGATGTACCGCGGTCAGGACCGTCCCCTCAGCCGATCACGAGTGGACAGCCACGCGGCTTGCGGTGTTCTGGGCCTGCTTCGGGCGACCTTTGATCACGCGGAAGAAGATGACCAGCGTCGGGATGACGTAGAGGATCCATACGACTACTTCGAGCCAGTTCATGGTGGGCGTGAGATTGACCGTGCCTCGGATGATCGTGCCGACGATGCCATCCGGGGGGATCGCTGCAGACAGGTCAAAAGCCGTGTTGTGCTCGCCGGGCAGCCAACCGAGCTCCTGGAACTCCGCTACCGCGTAGCGCAGGACCCCACCAGCCACGACGATAAGCGCGGCACCCGTCCAGAGGAATAGCCGAGCCATGTTGAGGCGGATGGCACCCCGATACATAAGTACGCCCAGAAGCACCGCCGTCGCCAAACCCAAGATGGCGCCGACAAGTGGCGTAGCGGTGGCGCCCGACGAGCGGATACCCGCCCACAGAAAGAGAGCGGTCTCGACACCTTCACGCGTCACCGCAGCAAAGGCGACAGCAGCCACAGCGACGCCGCTGGCGGCCAAGGCACGGTCCATCTCTCCGTGCAGATGCTGCTTGATGCCCTTGGCGCGGGATGCCATCCAGAACACCATCCACGTGATGAGGCCCACGGCCAGAAGCGACATAGCCCCCGCGAACGCGGTGGCTGCCGTATCGCTGAGAGCTTCGTTGACGAAGGTGAGGAGCAGCCCGACACCCACGGACATCGCCACCGCCACGCCCACTCCGAGCCATGCCATCCGCACGGCCCGGCGATCGCCGGTCTTGACGAGGTAGGCCACCAGGATCGCCACGATGAGGGCAGCCTCGAACCCCTCACGCAGGCCGATCAGATAATTGGCGAACACTTGTCCTCCTCTAGGAACCCTTGGCCACTGACGAGACCATGAGGTTAGGTAACCCTAAGTTAGGGAAGCCTAAGTCCGGGTTGTGAGTGGTGCAACTCGTGCGCCCCACGGGCCGGTGTGATTCGAGGCACACAGCGCGGGTTTCGGGTCGGAGATTCCCGACTATTCTTGGGGCGCATCTCGCGGGTGTAGCTCAATGGTAGAGCCCCAGCCTTCCAAGCTGGCCATGCCGGT
>JBAWXR010000172.1:0-3816 GCA_037143955.1 Actinomycetes bacterium | reverse complement strand
GTCATGGGAGTGGTCGCGTGGCGACCAATCCCGGGATTCCCGCCCACGCGACCACTCCCATGACAGACGCGACGGGCGCCAGGTCTCGGCCGGTCAGCATGAGCACCCGCATGGCGCCTGATTCCAGCCCAGCCAACGGAACCTGCGCCTGAGCCCACGTCGACGAGGAAGACCACAGCAGCAGACCGCCACCGGCGGCCAACAGCAGTAGCGCTATCGCGTAGGGGCGTCGACCGTCAGACATGGTGTCTCAGACTCCCGGCTGCGGCAACGGCCCTGAGCACTGCAGCCGCCTTGTTGACGCACTCCTGAGCCTCCGACTCAGGAACGCTGTCGGCAACGATCCCCGCTCCAGCCTGGACATGCGCCACACCGTCTTTGATGACTGCCGTGCGAATCGCGATCGCCGTATCAAGATTTCCGGCGAAGTCGATGTATCCGACACAACCGCCATAAAGGCCTCGCCGCACCGGCTCGAGTTCATCAATGATCGCCATCGCACGCGGCTTTGGGGCACCACTGAGGGTGCCCGCCGGGAATGTTGCGGCCAACGCGTCATACGAGGTCCGTCCGTTGGCAAGTGTGCCGGTAACGGTGGACACCAAGTGCATCACATGCGAATAGCGTTCAACGTTCATGAAGTCAACAACGGTTACCGAGCCAGGTGCGCAGACACGCCCCAGGTCGTTTCGCGCAAGGTCCACGAGCATGACGTGTTCGGCACGCTCTTTGACATCGGCCAGCAGTTCGTCAGCAAGGGCACTGTCATCCTCCGGCGTCGCTCCGCGTGGTCGCGTGCCCGCGATCGGGTGCACCACGCAATGACCATCGGTCACTGTCACAAGTGCCTCCGGCGATGAACCGACAATGTCGAAGGCCACCTGATCTGACAGTGATCCGATGAGCTCATTCGGTGCCACTCCATCGTCGATGGGCATGCGTACGAAATACATGTACGGACTGGGATTGGTCGCGCGCAAGACGCGATACACATCAAGGGATTCCGCGGGACAGGGCGTGCTGAATCGTTGAGACAGCACAACTTGAAAGGCATCACCCGAACGGATGTACTCCTTGGCCTGATCGACGGCGCCCACGTAGTCCAACGGCGACGTGACCGGCTCGACACGCGAGCCTGACTCGTAGGTGGCTACCCCACGGACACGGGGACGGGCAAGCGCCTGAGTCATGGAATCCAATCGGGCAATGGCCGCCGCATACGCCTCGTCGACGTTGTCGTCGGTCGCGTCATAGTTGATCGCGTTGGCAACGAGCATCACCGAACCGTCGGCGTGATCGACGACAGCCAGGTCAGTTGCGAGGAGGAAGGCGAGATCGGGCAGTCCCAGAAGGTCAGGATTCTCGTCGGGCACCGCCTCCCACGCACGTACCGCGTCGTAGGTTAGGTATCCGATGAGTCCACCGGTGAGTGGCGGCATGTTCGGCAGCGGTGTGGTGTGCAGGAGCTTCACGGTCTCGCGCACCACGTCGACCGCTGGACCTTCCGCGGGCACACCACGCGGGGCGCGACCCAGCCACACCGCTTGGCCATCCCGAACCGTCAGCATGGCGGAGCACCGCACACCGATGAATGAGTAGCGCGACCACGTGCGACCCTGTTCCGCGGACTCCAGCAGGAACGTGCCAGCTCGGTCCCCGCACAGCGTTTCGAACAAGCCCACCGCAGTGGCACCGTCGGCCAGAAAACGGCGCGTCACAGGAATAACACGGCGATCGCGTGCCAGCGTCCGAAAGTCCTCAAGACTTGGGGTCGTGCCTCCGCTGAAGTCGCTCACGAGATATCCGGGATAGTGAGCCGAGTGGCGTCAAAGCAGGTGCGATCGCCTGTGTGGCATGCCGCCCCATGCTGGTCGACGAGAAGAAGAACGGTGTCGCCGTCGCAGTCCACGGCAATCTCGCGCACGTGCTGGATGTGACCTGATGTCTCGCCCTTGACCCAACGCTCGCCGCGGCTTCGACTGAAGTACACCGCGCGACCCGACTCAATGGTCTCGCGCAGAGCCGCCTCATTCATCCACGCCATCATCAGCACTTCGCTGCTGTCATATTGCTGCGCGATTGCCGGAACCAGCCCCTGCTCGTTGAAGCGAACGCGAGAGATGAGGTCGTCAGACATGCGGTCATTGTGCCGGGGTCCGGTCACGGCCTCGTCGCCGGACTAGCGGACGGCCAGCCCCGCCCCCGCAAGCGAAGCTTTGACCTCACCCACGGACAGCACCCCGAAGTGGAAGACGCTCGCCGCCAGAACAGCATCGGCACCCGCCTGCACGGCCGGCACGAAGTCCTCCAGGCGGCCCGCTCCACCGCTGGCGATTACCGGAACGGAGACGACCTCGCGCACTCGCCGGATGAGCTCCAGGTCATACCCGCGTTCTGTTCCGTCCGCGTCCATAGAGTTCAGCAGGATCTCACCGGCACCGAGCTCAGCCCCCTGTCGAGCCCACTCCACCGCGTCAATGCCCGTGCCTTGCCGGCCCCCATGGGTGGTGACTTCGAACCCGCTCTCGGTACGCGTCACACCATCGCATCGTCGAGCATCCACACTGAGGACTACGCACTGAGCCCCAAAGCGTTCGGCTGCCCGACTCAAGAGCGACGGGTCGGTGATTGCCGCAGTGTTGACACTTACTTTGTCCGCACCCGCACGAAGAAGGCGGTCGAAGTCTTCGACCTCGCGCACGCCACCGCCCACCGTCAGTGGAATGAAGACCGACTCTGCGGTACGTCGCACAACGTCATAGGTCGTCTCTCGATCCGAACTCGAGGCTGTGATGTCCAGAAACACCAATTCGTCCACACCAGCGCGGTCATAGGCCGCCGCAAGCTCCACCGGATCACCAGCATCGCGCAAGTCTTGAAAGTTAATGCCTTTGACTACCCGGCCACGATCGACATCAAGACAGGCAATGACCCGGACTGCAAGACTCACGGCTGCGCGGGACCCCACTGGTACGGGTCGTAGCGCGCCTCTATGGCAGCGATCGCCTCTGACAACGTAAAGGCCCCCTCGTACAGGGCGCGACCGATGATCGCACCCTCGATCCCCTTCACTTCACCAAGCTTGTGCAGGTCTTCGAGATGGGCAATTCCGCCTGATGCAATGACCGGCCGACTCGTCGCCTTGGTGACGTCCTTGAGCAGGTGGATGTTCGGTCCGTGCATCGTGCCGTCCTTTGCTACGTCAGTGACGACATAGCGCGCGCATCCGGCTTCGTCGAGACGCCCAAGGGTCTCCCACAGGTCACCACCCTCGGTGGTCCAGCCTCGGGCTGCGAGCGTGTGCCCTTTGACATCAAGCCCCACGGCAATGCGATCGCCGTGTTCCTTGATCACGCGCTCGGTCCATTCGGGGTCCTCCAGCGCGGCAGTGCCGAGGTTGACGCGGGTACAACCGGTCTTCAGGGCAGCCGCAAGTGAGGCATCGTCACGTATTCCACCGGAGAGCTCCACGTGCACCGCTCCCTTGACCTCGTGCACGACCCGAGCAATGACCTCGGCGTTGGTGCCTCGACCAAATGCGGCATCAAGGTCCACAAGGTGCAGCCACGCGGCTCCCTGCTCAACCCATGCCCTGGCGGCATCCAGAGGGGCTCCGTACTCCTTCTCGGTGCCGGCCTTGCCTTGCACGAGTCGCACTGCTTTGCCATCGGCCACGTCTACTGCGGGGAGCAAGGTAAAGGTCACGCCGTCACCTTAGGGGCCCGGTCATGGCGATACGGATTGGACCCAGGACCGGAGGAGGGCGGCGCCGGCATCACCGGGTTTCTCCGGGTGGCGGTGGGTGGCCGTCAGTGG
>JBAWXR010000171.1:0-3835 GCA_037143955.1 Actinomycetes bacterium | reverse complement strand
GTCGAGGAAGTAGCGGTGCGCGCCGGTGTGGCCAAGACATCGATCTATCGGCGATTCGCAGGGCGCGATGCCCTGCTGGCCGCTGCACTGCACCGGCTCAATGACGAACTACCGCCGGTACCCGAGCACGGACCGGTGCGTGATCGCCTGCGTAGCGTGTTGGACGCTGTGCGATCCAGTTGCAGCACCTCGCGGGGGCCGATCCTCGACCACGCCAATGCGTCAGGCGATCCGCAGGTGATGACGTTGGTGCACGACCTGGTGCTTGAGCCACGTCGCCGCTTGATGGTGCAGATCATCGAGGAGGGCATTGCCTCGGGGGAACTGCGTCCCGATCTTGATCCGCACGCCGCGGTTGCCTGCTTGGTTGGTCCCATGCTGTTTCTTCGAGCCTGGGGAAGATTTGGGCGCGAACTCGATCAGCCCGTTGATCGCATTCTGGGCCTGGTGCTCGACGGCATCGGGGCCTAGCCCGATTCGCGCCAGCGGTTAGTGATCGGCAGGCGTCGGTCACGTCCGAACGCGCGCAGGGTGATTTTGGTTCCGGGCGGGTACTGCCGGCGCTTGTACTCCGCAAGGTCGGTGAGGCGAAGGATGCGCTCGACCAGCGCTTGATCGGATCCTTCGGCCACGAGGTCTCGCGCACCGCGATCTCCGGTGACGTATGCCTCCAAGAGTCGATCAAGCACCTCGTAGTCAGGAAGTGAGTCGGCATCGAGTTGATCGGGGCGCAACTCAGCACTGGGCGGCTTCTCGATGCTGTTGGGTGGAATCGGCGGTACCTGCCCGCGGCGTGCGGCTTCGACGTTACGCCAACGCGCGAGTTCCCACACCAGCGTCTTGGGTACATCCTTGATGGGAGCAAAGCCGCCGACAGCGTCGCCATAGATCGTGGAGTAACCCACCGCGATCTCGCTCTTGTTGCCGGTGGCCAGCACCAGGTGACCTTCTGCGTTGGACACGCCCATGAGCGTCGTGCCGCGAACGCGCGCCTGCAGGTTCTCTTCGGCAAGTCCGGAGAGCGCCAGGCTGTCCATGTAGGCATCGAACATGGGGGCGATCGGAACTTTGCGAATCGACAATCCTGTGCGCTCAGCAAGGTCGAAGGCGTCGGCCACTGAATGGCCCGACGAGTAGCGGCTCGGCATGGCAATGCCGAACACGCGTGAGGCGCCAAAGGCATCGACGGCCAGCGATGCGACAAGGGCTGAGTCGATGCCGCCGCTGAGGCCGATAAGCACCGATGCAAAGCCGTTCTTGTCGACGTAGTCGCGTAACCCGGTCACCAGCGCCGCATGGACTTCGGCGATGGGGTCAAGGCGCGGTGCAATCGACCCTGCCGCTCCGGCCGTTCCACCCACATCGGCGACCAGCAGGGCAGTCTCAAACTGTGGTGCCCGCGCGAGGAGCATGCCGGTGGCATCCACGACCATGGAGTCACCGTCGAAGACGAGTTCGTCCTGCCCTCCGACGATGTTCACATAGGCGAGGGCGCAGGAAGCCTCCTGCGCGCGTGTCTGACACAGGGACAGTCGGACGTCGTCCTTCTCGCGTTCGTAGGGTGAAGCGTTGATCACGGCAAGCAGATCGCACCCCTGCTCGCGGGCCCATGCGACCGGGCCGCCGTCCTGCCAGAGGTCTTCGCAGATCGCCACCATGACGCGCGTGCCCTCGACGTCGACCAGAAGTGGTTCATCTCCGGACACGAAGTAGCGCGCTTCGTCGAACACCCCGTAGTTCGGCAGGTGATGCTTGACGTAGCGGGCGGTCACGCGACCGTGGGATATGACGGCCGCCGCATTGACCGGTGCGCGGCGTGGACGTCCGATCGTCGGATTGTCGACGACGTCGAGCACATCAAGGCAGCCGATGATGACGGTCAGGTTCGAGTGAACGGCCAGGTCGGAGGCCAGCGACTCCAGTGCAGCACGCGCGGCATCCTGGAAAGAAGGCCGCAGAGCGAGGTCCTCGATGGGGTAGCCGGTCAGGGCCATCTCGGGCAAGAGCACCAGGCGCGCGCCTGCGGCTGCTGCGTCGGCCACGGCGGCACGGGCCAGTCGGGCATTGCCCTCAAGGTCGCCCACGACCGGATTGATCTGGGCCAGCGCGATTCGCAGCACGTGGCGACCCTACTGGGCGCGTTTTACGCCTTCGTAACATCACAGGGACCACCATGGCCTTATGGACAAGCAGGCTGAATTCGTATTGCGCACCATTGAGGAGCGCGACGTCCGCTTCGTGCGCCTGTGGTTCACCGACGTGCTTGGGACGTTGAAGTCGGTGGCCATCGCCCCGGCGGAGCTCGAAGGCGCCTTCGCTGAGGGCATCGGGTTCGACGGCTCGGCGATTGAGGGTTTTGCCCGCGTCTATGAGTCGGACATGATCGCCAAGCCGGATCCGGCGACGTTCGCCATGCTCCCGTGGCGGTCGCAAGGGCCCGGAGTGGCCCGGTTGTTCTGCGACATCCTGACCCCTGACGGTGCGCCGTCGTACGCCGATCCGCGCTTCGTCCTCAAGCGTGCGTTGTCGAAGGCGGCAGAACTCGGCTTCACGTTTTACACGCACCCCGAGGTCGAGTTCTATTTGTTCAATGGCAGTCCCGTGCCGGGGCGAGCCCCCGAACCGGTCGACACGTACGGCTACTTCGACAACACCCCGCATGGGGTGGCACACGACTTCCGTCGTCAAGCGATCACGCTGCTGGAGCAGATGGGCATCTCCGTGGAGTTCAGCCACCACGAAGGTGGGCCGGGCCAGCAGGAGATCGACCTGCGGTACGCCGATGCGCTGACCACCGCGGACAACCTGATGACCTTCCGCCTTGTGGTTCAGGAAGTTGCCCTGGAGCAGGGGCTCTATGCCAGTTTCATGCCCAAGCCATTCCGCGATCAGCCTGGCTCAGGGATGCATACGCACCTGTCGTTGTTCGAGGGCGATCGCAACGCGTTCTTCGAAGCAGGTTCGGAGTATCAGCTGTCCAAGGTGGCTCGTTCGTTCATCGCCGGCGTGCTGCGTCATGCTCCCGAGATCACCGCGGTCACCAACCAATGGGTGAACTCCTACAAGCGCCTTGCTGGTGGCGCTGAGGCCCCCGCGTGGATCTGCTGGGGACATAACAACCGGTCCTCGTTGATTCGCGTGCCGATGTACAAGCCGACCAAGGGCAACAGCACCCGGATTGAGTTCCGGTCACTGGATAGCGCGGCCAACCCCTACCTGGCCTTCGCCGTGTTGCTTCAGGCCGGGCTCGCCGGGATCGAAAACGGCTACGAACTTCCGCGGGGCTCGGAGGACGACGTGTGGTCTCTGACCGAGCCTGAACGCCTCGCCCTTGGCATGAAGCCCCTGCCGACGAGCCTTGATGAGGCCATCATCGCCATGGAGCGCTCGGAGTTGGTTGCCGAGACTCTCGGGGAGCATGTCTTCGACTTCTTCCTCCGCAATAAGAAGGCGGAGTGGGAGGAGTATCGGCGTCAGGTGACGACATGGGAGATGGACAGGTACCTTCCACGTTTGTGACCACTGTCCTTGCCATCCAGAACGATCCGACCGACCCGCCATTGATGCTGGGCGACTGGCTGGCCGAAGTGGACGTGCAGATCCAGGTGATCGAGGCGTGGAACGGCGCCCCGGTGCCGCGTCAGGTGCCCGATGGCATCGCAGGAGTCGTGCCGCTGGGCGGCGTGATGGGTGCGATGGACGATGACGTCGCGCCGTGGTTGCCCAATGAGCGGGCGCTGCTTGTCGATGCTGTGGAGCGCGGCATTCCGGTGCTCGGGATCTGCCTGGGTGGCCAGCTTCTTGCTGCAGCGCTTGGTGGCCGCGTGACATTGGG
>JBAWXR010000170.1:0-3856 GCA_037143955.1 Actinomycetes bacterium | reverse complement strand
GGTCTGCTCCTGCGCGCGGCGGCCGCGGCAGCGCAAGCGGGGTTACCTCTGTCACCCCACACGGTGGACCGGCTCGCGGCCGAGTGCCCGCCGGTCGACTGGACCGCACAGGACCGCGAGTCATTCGTCTCGCTGCTGGGCGCTGGGGCCGGGCTCGTGCCCGTGTGGGAGTCACTGGATCAGGCAGGGATCATCAGCCGACTCATCCCCGGATGGGAGATCGTGCGGTCTGCTCCGCAGCGCAATGCGCTACATCGGTTCACGGTCGACCGGCACCTCATCGAGACGGCAATTCAGGCGTGCGCCTTCACTCGTCACGTGGATCGGCCCGACCTGCTGCTTCTTGGCGCACTTCTGCATGACATAGGTAAAGGTCAGCCGGGGGATCACAGTCTGATCGGCCAAGAAATTGCGACTCGACTCATGCGCTTGTGGGGTTTCGACGAGCATGACGTGGACGTCGTCGCCACGCTTGTGCGTCATCACTTATTGCTGGCAGACACGGCAACGAGGCGGGACCTCGATGATCCTGCGGTGATCACAGCTGTGGCCCAGTCCCTGACGTCGGTCGAGGTGGTGGGGCTGTTGGCCGAACTGTCCATCGCCGATTCGTTGGCCACGGGACCGGCCGTGTGTTCCGAGTGGCGCTTCTCGCTGATTCAGGATCTCGCCGATCGGGTGAGCCGAACGTTGCACGGCCGGCCTCTGCCGGAGCCGCCGGAGCTCAGCGAACACCAGCGCGTCGCACTGGACCAGCAGGGCGTATGGACCCTGATGGATGTCGGTGAGTCAGAGATCACGGTCACCGTGGCTGCGCCGGATCGGGTGGGCCTGCTCTCGATGGTGGCCGGCGTCCTATCGCTTAATCGCCTGAATGTCCTGAGTGCCCGCATCAGCACCGTGGGAGATCGCGCGGTTCAAGAATGGGTGGTGCGTCCGGCGTTTGGAGATCCACCGTCATTTGAGCAGCTCTCTGATGAGGTGCGGCGCGCAATTGATGGGACGTATGACGTCGCGGCGAAACTTGCCAAACGAGATGCCGACCATCCGCTGTCGACGCGCACGCAGTACCCCGAACCGGTCATCGAGGTAACCAATGCAGCATCGCAGTCGACGATTGTCGAAGTGCGTGCACACGATGCTCCTGGATTGCTTCATCGTGCAGCGGCTGCCCTCTCTCAGACAGGAGCAACGATCGTAGGAGCCAAGGTGGCAACGCTCGGCGCCGATGCCGTGGACGTGTTCTTCGTGACTGACACCTCGGGCCAGCAATTGACCACTCAGGCGTGCGAGGACGTGCGCGCGCACCTGCAGGCGGCCCTGCTCTAAAACTGCAATCGGGGCCTCCGGTTACGCTGACGTCCGTGTTCGCCTCCCTGTCAGATCGACTTGCCGCCACCTTCAAAGGTCTGCGTGGCAAAGGCAGGCTGTCGGAGGCCGACGTTGACGCCACTGTTCGCGAGATCCGAACAGCCCTTCTCGAAGCCGACGTGGCGCTGCCTGTCGTGCGTGAATTCACGTCGGCTGTGCGCGAGCGGGCACTGTCCGTCGAAGTTTCTGGTGCACTCAATCCTGCACAGCAGGTGGTCAAGATCGTCCACGAGGAACTTGTCACCGTCCTGGGCGGTCAGACCACTCGACTGGAGTTCGCCAAGACCGGACCGACAGTCATGTTGCTTGCGGGCCTGCAGGGTGCGGGCAAGACAACCTTGGCGGGCAAGTTGGCGCTGCACCTGCGAGAGCAGGGGCGCACGCCGCTACTTGTGGCCGCCGACCTCCAGCGACCGAATGCGGTCGATCAGCTCACCGTGGTGGGTGAGCGAGCCGGTGTACCCGTGTTCGCCCCCGAGCCAGGTAATGGTGTGGGTGATCCCGTCGCCGTCGCTCGAGCAGGGCGGGCACATGCTGTGGCCAAACTCCACGACGTCGTCATCGTCGACACGGCGGGACGACTCGCAATCGATGCGGAGCTGATGCAGCAGCTGCGGGACGTCCGAGACGCCGTGCAGCCTGACAACACCTTGCTTGTGGTCGACGCGATGATCGGCCAAGACGCCGTGCGCACGGCCGAGGAGTTCCTTCAAGGGGTGGGCTTCGACGCGGTTGTCCTCACCAAGCTCGATGGCGATGCACGTGGCGGCGCCGCACTTTCGATCGTGACCATGACAGGTCGACCCATCATGTTCGCGTCCGTGGGCGAGAAGCTCGACGAGTTCGAGGCGTTTCACCCCGATCGCATGGCTTCACGCATTCTCGACATGGGTGACATGCTCACGCTTATCGAGCAGGCCGAGAAGGCCTTCGATGCCGAGCAGGCCGAACGCATGGCTCGCAAGGTATCCAGTGGAGAGGACTTCACTCTCGAGGATTTCCTTGAGCAGATGCAGTCGATCAAGAAGATGGGTTCGCTTGGCAAGTTGCTCGGCATGCTGCCCGGAGCAGGAGACATCAAGGCGCAGCTGGATCAGGTGGATGACAAGGAGATCGATCGGGTCGCCGCGATCATCCAATCGATGACTCCGGGGGAGCGCCAGGACCCCAAAATCCTCAACGGTTCCCGCCGCTCCCGCATCGCCCAAGGTGCAGGGCGCACCGTGAGCGAGGTGAATTCACTCATTGAGCGGTTCACTCAGGCGCAGAAGATGATGCGCCAGATGGGCAAGGGCGGGATGCCCGGGCTGCCGGGAATGCCCGGCATGGGCGGCAAGAAGTCCAAGGGCAAGATGGCGCCTCCTCCCAAGTCCAAGAAGGGTCGCTCCGGCAATCCGGCCAAGCGTGCCCAGCAGGAGTCGGGTGTGGGATCGGACGTTGGGTCGGGCGTCGGCTCGGGTGCCGGGTCGCTTCTGGACCTCGGGGGCTCTCCTGCCCCCTCGAATCCCGCGAATCCCGCGGACCTGGCCCTGCCCCCCGAGCTCAAGAAGCTCCTCGGTTAGAGGCGGTTTCGCTCCCGGCCGGTCCGTCTGGCAGACTACGTGGGCTTGTCCGGATGGCCCTCTAATCCTTTCGGTCTCGCACCCTCGCTTCGGTAAGTCCGTGTCCCCACCCGGTCGAGCCGCGCACCACTTCGATCTACAGGAGAAGTACCCCTCGTGGCTGTCAAGATCAAACTGAAGCGCCTGGGCAAGATCCATGCCCCGCAGTACCGCATCGTCGTCGCCGACTCCCGCACCGCCCGCAATGGCCGCGCGATCGAGGAGATCGGCATCTACCAGCCGATGGCCGACCCGAGCCTGATCAATGTGAACTCCGAGCGAGTTCAGTACTGGCTAGGCGTCGGCGCACAGCCGACCGAATCGGTCACCGCGATCCTCAAGGTCACCGGAGACTGGCAGAAGTTCAAGGGCCTGCCCGGTGCCGAAGGTACGTTGCGCGTGGCACCGCCCAAGGTCAGCAAGATGGTGGCCTACGAAGCTGCGGTGAAGGAAGCCGCAACCGAGCCGAAGGCCACCCCCAAGCCCAAGATCGTTGCACCTGAGCCGGTCGCAGAAGCTGCTGAAGTTGCGGCTGCTATTGCCGAGGAAGTTGCCGTCGAGACGGCAACCGCCGAACTCACCGCTGAGATCGCCGCGGGAGAGGCAGTCGGTGCCGACGAAGCTGCAGTCGAGGCGATGGTCACAGCAGCCGATGAGGCTGCCATGGTCACAGCAGCCGATGAGGCTGCGGCAGAAGCCCCCGACGCCTGATGCTCGACGAAGCACTCGCGCACCTGGTGCGCGGAATCGTTGATAACCCCGAGGACGTCGATGTGCAGCTTCGCTCTGGGCGTCGTGGCACCACCCTGGATGTCCGGGTCAATCCCGAGGACATGGGTCGTGTCATTGGGCGCAACGGACGCACGGCCACTGCATTGCGCACC
>JBAWXR010000169.1:0-3875 GCA_037143955.1 Actinomycetes bacterium | reverse complement strand
CTGCTGGCCTGGCTTGTGGGCGTGGAGAACACGCACATGTGTGGCCAGGTCGTCTTCGTCGATGGCGGTTTCGATGCCGTCACGCGCGGCGACACGAGTTGGTGACGCTCCCGAGTGACGAGGTGCTCCGCGTCAGTGCGTCATGCATCGAATTCGCGTGCTCGTTGAGCGAGGGTATGGAGGTAGGGCTCGATTTCCGCGAGGCTCTCGAACCCCTGCAGTGGCCCGAACCCGAGGATCTGAACACCGGCCGCGATGAGAGCCCGTGAAGCCTGCAGGGTCTTGTCGATGTCGATTCGTCCGTCGGAGCCGAGGATGTGTTCCGGTCGTGCGCGGACGATGATCGTCGAAGGATCGCGGCCGACCTGCTCGTAGGCCGCTCTCAGGCGATCCAGCCCCTCGCGGATCTCCTCCGGGCTGAGTCCGTGCGGGCACCAGCCGTCGCCGAACGTGGCGGCGTGACGAGCATTGGCCTCGGTCATCCGGACTCCGTACAGCAGGGGAATCCGCTCCTGGTGGGGACGAGGGTATGAGGTGAGGTTCTCGAAGGACAGCGTTTCCGATGAGAACGTGACCGGCTGCTCGCCCCATAGGGCTCGACACGCCGCGATGTTGTCGTAGAACAGGCGATTTCGCAGGGCCCAGTCGATCCTCGAGGCTTCGAACTCCTCACGCTGCCAGCCAACGCCGAATCCGAGTTCAGTGCGCCCCTCCGACAGCACATCCAGCGTGGCGATGGACTTCGCCAGGAGCGCCGCGGGTCGCAGGGGAACCAGCATCACGTTCGTCGCCAGTCGGATGCGCGATGTGACGGCACTGATCGCCGCCAAGGTGGTGATGGGCTCCAGCCACGGAGACTCGAGATGCTTCGTGGCATAGGCCTGGAAGTCGCCGTACGGGTAGCGGTCGGTTCGCTGGCCGATCACGAGGTGATCGCCGAAGTAGATGGACCGAAGGCCGGCCTCGTCGGCCATCCGGGCGAGGGTCAACGTGTCGCGCAACGTTCCATGGCGCAGCCCGACCACTTGGCTGTATAGAGAAATGTCAACACCCACAGCACTTCACCGGCTTCCTTCGCGCAGCGCCTCACCCCATGGTGCTGCGCACAGTAACAGCGCTTGTGCGCCACCGAATGGCTGTTAGTATACGCAGTACGTCCGCGACGCGTTGTGATACAACATCCTCGGCCGAGCGTGTCGATGCTGAGTCAGATAAGGGAGCTACGAGCGCATTGCATCTTCTGCGGATTGGGGATCGCGGGCGGGAGCTCCCCGTTGTTGCCGATGACGGTGGCTCGTTCTTCGATGCGAGGCCGGTGACCGACGACTTTAACGGCCGCTTCTTCGCATCGGGCGGGATCCATCGCCTGAGGTCCGCACTCAATGCCGGCGACCTGTCCAGAGCGGACATTTCAGGCTCGCGGATCGGCGCGCCCATCGCGACGCCTATGGCCGTGATCTGCATCGGACAGAACTATGCGGCGCATGCGCGCGAGATGGGCGCAGCGCCTCCCGCCGAGCCAGTCGTCTTCCTCAAGCACCCCAACTGCATCACCGGGCCGAACGACGACCTCCCGATTCCCAGTTTCGCCCATCGTGTCGACTGGGAAGTCGAACTCGGGGTGGTCATCGGAAAGCGTTGTCGCTATCTGCCCTCAAAGGAGGCGGCCCTTGACATGGTTGCGGGGTACACGGTGTCGAACGACGTTTCCGAGCGCGAGTTTCAGCTGGAGCGCTCCGGAGGACAATGGTCCAAGGGGAAGTGCTTCGAGGGCTTCAACCCGCTGGGTCCTTACTTGTACCCGGCGGACGAGGTCTCCGCTGGCGAGTTGGAGCTGTTCTCATGGGTCAACGGTGACGCGAGGCAGGCGAGCAGCACGGCCGACATGATCTTCGGCGTTGCCGAACTCGTGTACGAGCTGAGCCAGATCATGGTTCTCGAGCCTGGCGACCTCATCAACACCGGCACCCCTCAGGGTGTCGCCCTCTCCGGAGCGTTCCCGTATCTCAAGCGTGGAGACGTCATTTCGGTCGAAATCCTCGGACTCGGTCGCCAGGAGCAACAGGTCGTCGGGTCGTCCTGACCGATTAGGCGCTCACGAGCCAGGCCCGGCGGACTGGGCACGATGGAAGGGCAGGCATGGATCGCGACACTCCAGACAATGCACGCGGTGGCGGTGTTCAGGGGACTGGCAAGTCCGGAGCGCGAGCCCCGGAGGACCGGCGCTTCCCTCGGGTCGGGGATGTCCTTCCGCTCATAGCGATGCGTAGTCCTCGGATCACGCGACGCGCACGCCTCTCCTCGGTTCAGAGCCTTGAGGACCTTCGCCGGAGGGCCAGATCTGCGACGCCACGCGCCGTGTTCGACTATGTGGACGGGGGGGCGGGCGCCGAGTCGTCGCTGCGTCACAATCGAGAGGCATTCGCCGACTGGGACTTTCTGCCGCGCGTCCTTCGCGACGTGAGCGTGGTTGACTCCTCAACGTCCATTCTCGGCGTGACGGCGGCTCTGCCGGTGATTCTCGCGCCCACCGGATTCACTCGCATGATGCACTATGCCGGGGAGAGCGCTGTAGCCCGCGCGGCCGCGGAGGCGCGGCTGCCCTACGTGCTCTCGACCTTGGGAACGACATCCCCAAGCCAGGTCAGCAAAGCCGCACCTGCGGGGAACCACTGGTTCCAACTCTACCTGTGGAAGGACCGGCAGGCGAGCAGGGAGCTCCTGTCCGAGGCGGCGGAGGCCGGGTTCAAGACGTTGGTCCTCACCGTTGACACTCCAGTCATGGGCGCCCGATTACGTGACGCACGAAACGGCCTAACTATCCCGCCCTCGCTGACACCACGGACCCTTCTGGGGATGATGAGGCGTCCGAAGTGGTGGATCAACCTCCTCACCACCGAACCGCTTCGGTTCGCCTCCCTCTCCAGCACTGACGGTGCCCTCGCATCGATGGTCGACCGCACATTCGACGCATCGGTGTCACTGCGCGACCTAGATTGGCTTCGAAGCGAGTGGCCGGGAGCGATCGTCGTCAAAGGGGTTCTCAGGGCCGACGATGCGAAGGACGTCGTCGGCGCTGGCGCGAACGCGGTCGCGCTGTCGAACCACGGCGGTCGCCAGCTCGACAGGGCCGTGGCGCCGCTTCGCCAGGTCTCTGAGGTTCGTCAGGCAATCGGCGGAGCGGCGGAACTGTACGTTGACAGTGGCATCACATCCGGGGCCGATGTCGTGACGGCGCTGGCCTTGGGCGCAGACGCATGCCTGGTCGGGCGCTACTACCTGTACGGATTGATGGCAGGCGGCGAAGCCGGTGTCAGCACGGCACTCGAACTCCTGTCACGAGAGATCCGTCGGACCATGCAACTTCTTGGCGTCTCACGACTCGTGGAGATTGACAGTTCACTCGTACGCCTCCGGGAAGAGTCCTGAGACGGCCCTGGCCCTCACGCACATGAGTGCCAGCGGACCGGGTCCATGCTGCGTGCCCAAATAGTTACCGAAGTTCCTTGCGAACGGTCAGTAGTCAGCGCATACTAACCGAAGTTAGACGAACGGCTGTTCGTTTACATGGTGTCACCTAACTCTCTAGGAGTGTGAATGTCTCGAACTCTCTTTACACGATTCACTGCGGCCACTGCGGTGGTGGCGGTATCGGTGCTGGGAATCACCGCTGGCGCATCAGCGGCCGCTCCTACCGCCGACTCGCCGGGGGTTGCGGCCGCCAAGCGCCAGCTCGCAGCCTGGGTGCAGCCTGGGGCAACCATCCCCAAGAGCATCCTGGCCGCCCCGCTGCCCAAGACCCCGCCCACGGGCAAGAAGGTCTTCTACATCGACAACACCATCCCCAACTCCACGCGCGTGTGGAACGGATTCGC
>JBAWXR010000168.1:0-3895 GCA_037143955.1 Actinomycetes bacterium | reverse complement strand
CGACCGCAATAACGACCGCAATAACGACCGCAATAACGACCGCAATAACGACCGCAATAACGACCGCGGCAACGATCGCAACAACGGCGACCGAAACAACAATGGCGGTGGCGGCGACTTTGACAGTGACGGTCGGCGTCGGCGTCGGGGCCGCGATCGCTTCCGCGATCGTCGCGACCGTCGTCCCGGCGGTGGCACCGGTGGCAGCGGCTACGGCGATGCAGAGCTCGACGTCAATGACGACGACGTTCTCGTGCCGGTAGCAGGCATCCTGGACATCCTCGATAACTACGCGTTCGTGCGCACCAGCGGCTACCTGCCCGGGCACAACGACGTCTACGTCTCGCTGTCCATGGTGCGCAAGCAGGGTCTGCGCAAGGGCGATGCCGTGACCGGCATGACCCGCCAGCCCCGCGAGGGAGAGCGCCGCGAGAAGTTCACGCCGCTGATCAAGCTCGACACCGTCAACGGCAACGATCCCGACTCGGCACGCAATCGTCCGGAGTTCTCCAAGCTCACACCCCTGTACCCGCAGGATCGCCTTCGCCTGGAGACCACGCCCAACAACCTCACCACCCGCGTCATCGACTTGGTGGCACCTATCGGTAAGGGCCAGCGCGGTCTCATCGTGTCGCCGCCCAAGGCCGGCAAGACGATGGTCATGCAGGCCATTGCCAATGCAATCTCGACGAACAACCCCGAGGTTCACCTCATGGTCGTGCTCGTCGACGAGCGTCCAGAAGAAGTCACCGACATGCAGCGCTCGGTTAAGGGTGAGGTCATCGCCTCCACCTTCGATCGACCGGCCGAGGATCACACCACGATCGCCGAGCTCGCCATCGAGCGCGCCAAGCGACTCGTCGAACTCGGTCACGACGTCGTGGTGCTGCTGGACTCCATGACCCGACTGGGTCGTGCCTACAACCTGTCGGCCCCGGCATCCGGACGCATCCTGTCCGGCGGTGTGGATTCCGCTGCTCTCTACCCGCCCAAGCGGTTCTTCGGCGCCGCGCGCAACATCGAGAACGGTGGCTCGCTGACGATCATCGCGTCTGCGCTCGTCGAAACCGGATCGCGCATGGATGAGGTCATCTTCGAAGAGTTCAAGGGCACCGGAAACATGGAGCTCAAGCTCGATCGTCGTCTGGCTGACAAGCGTGTGTTCCCGGCGGTGGACGTTGATGCCTCCGGCACCCGCAAGGAGGAACTCCTCATGTCGCCCGAGGAACTCAAGATCGTGTGGAAGCTGCGCCGGGTGCTCCATGCCCTCGACCAGCAGCAGTCGATCGAGCTCCTGCTCACCAAGCTCCGGGAGACCCAGAGCAACAACGAGTTCCTGCTCCAGGTCCAAAAGACCACGCCAGCGGCCACCGGAACCTCGGCAGACGACGAGTAGCCGACCGTGCTCGCACGGTCGTCACCGGCCATTGACCTGACCATGGCTGATCTGGTCGTTGGGGCGTTGGCCGTGATCAAAGATCAGTGGCATACTTCAACCAACCCCGGTTCACGACCGGCACCCGCCGAGTCGACCCGGAGTATGAGAGGACACCATGAAGCCCGACATCCATCCGGATTACGTGGAGACCACGGTCACGTGTTCCTGCGGAAGCATCTTCACCACTCGCAGCACCGCGAAGTCCGGCGCCATTCACGCCGATGTCTGCTCGCAGTGCCACCCGTTCTACACGGGCAAGCAGAAGATCCTCGACACCGGCGGCCGCGTGGCCCGGTTCGAAACGCGCTACGGAAGCGCTTCCAAGACCAGTAAGTAGTTGTAGACCCTGGGCGCCGGCCTGGGGTCGGCCGCGTGTCTCCCCCGTCGCGCGGTCGACCCCAGGCTGGCGCCCGGGTGTTTATGGGACCCTTGCGTCAATCAAAGGAGTCGAGTGTTCGAGTCGTGTGTCGTGCTGCTGGATGAGTACGCCGATGTCGAGCGCGAATTGGCCGACCCGGCAGTCCATGGCGATCAGAGCGCGACTCGCAGACTCGGCCGTCGCTATGCCGAACTCGGCCCGGTAGTCGTTGCCTATCGAGAGTGGCTTGGCGCAAGCGACGACCTCGCGGCGGCACGTGAGCTTGGCGATGACGACCCTGCGTTCGCGGCAGAGATTCCCGCCCTTGTGCAGCGCGTCGACATTGCCACCGAGCGGTTGACCACCCTGCTGCTGCCGCGCGACCCCCTTGACGACAAGGACGTGATCGTAGAGATCAAGGCGGGAGAGGGTGGCGAGGAGTCGGCCCTGTTCGCCGGAGATCTGCTGCGCATGTATCTGCGTTACGCCGAGCGACGTGGGTGGTCAACCCAGCTCATCGATGCCGTGGAATCAGACCTTGGTGGGTATAAGGACGTATCGATCGCTGTTAAGACCAAGGGTGTGCCTGAGCCGGGCGAAGCCCCCTACGCGCGGTTGAAGTTCGAGGGCGGGGTCCATCGCGTCCAGCGTGTGCCCGTCACAGAGTCCCAAGGTCGCATCCACACGTCTGCCGCCGGTGTGCTGGTACTTCCCGAGGCAGAGGACGTCGACGTCACGATTGACGCAAACGACCTGCGTATCGATGTGTACCGCTCGTCGGGCCCCGGTGGCCAGAGTGTCAACACCACCGACTCGGCCGTGCGCATCACGCATATCCCCACCGGTGTTGTGGTGTCCTGCCAGAACGAGAAGAGTCAGCTGCAAAACAAGGAGTCGGCTATGCGCATTCTGCGTGCGCGACTTCTGGCAGCCGCAGAAGAGGCAGCGGCCAAGGAGGCATCCAACGCGCGTCGCTCGCAGGTGCGCACGGTGGATCGAAGCGAACGCATTCGCACCTACAACTTCCCGGAGAACCGCATCAGCGATCACCGCGTCGGGTTCAAGGCGCACAATCTGGATCAGGTGCTGGACGGCGAGATCGACGACATGATCAATGCCTGTGTGGAGGCAGATCAGGCGGCTCGCCTCGCGGGAGACGCGGGATGACCGACTGGTCAGAGGATCGAACCATCGGCGGTCGCGTGACCGTCCGAGACATGTTGGTGGATGCCGAGCGGCGACTTAGCGCAGCGGGCATCTCATCGCCACCGGTGGATGCCGCGGAGATCATGGCTTTCGCCCTGGGCACCACTCGCAATCGACTTTTCCTGCAGGATGAAGTCACCCCCGAGCAGCGTGTGCATATCGAGCAACTGCTCACCCGCCGACTGTCGCGGACCCCGTTGCAGCACCTGTTGGGCAGCACGGGCTTTCGCCACATCGAGGTGGAAGTAGGGCCCGGTGTCTTCATTCCCCGCCCCGAAACTGAACTTGTCACCGAGGCAGCCATCAGAGAACTGGCCGTGCAACCCGTGGGTGAGCGCATAGCCGTGGACCTCTGTTCTGGCTCGGGTGCCATTGCCATCAGCCTGGGCCTTGAGGTTGAGGGCAGTCGCATCCACGCGGTGGAGTTGAGCGACGATGCCATCGGCTGGACGCGACGCAACGTGGATGCCTATCAAGCGCGATTGTCTGCGGTGGGCTCCGGAGTTGACGTCGTTCATGACGATGTGGCGGTCGTGGCAGACCAGGGACATTCCCTGTCGCGCCTTGCGGGTCGCGTGGCCGTGGTCATCGCCAATCCGCCCTACATTCCCGATCACATGATTCCGCGCGAGCCCGAGGTGCGCGACCACGAGCCTTCTATGGCGCTTTACGGCGGCGACGACGGGCTCGATGTTGTGCGTGCTCTTCTGCGCACAGCGGCGGTACTCATGCGCCCTGATGGTTTGCTGGTGATTGAGCATGCCGACGTACAAGGCATGGCGGCGGGTGCGCGCGGCGTGCCTGGCGTGGTGTCGGCCATGACGGTCGACCCGCTGCTGTCCGGTCTGGTCAATCTGCCTGTCGGCGCCAAAGTATTCCGCAGTGTTACTGAT
>JBAWXR010000167.1:0-3933 GCA_037143955.1 Actinomycetes bacterium | reverse complement strand
GGAATCCTTCGGTGCATCGACAGGCAAGTCCTACCTGACGGTGGGGCTGGACGCTGGAAAGCCCAAGGGCAAGGTCACCCTGACATGTGATGTTCCACCGGTCCCTGGCACGTACGGAATCGCACTCGGCGATGTCGACGCAGAAGAGATCATCATCACCGCGCTAGGTCCCGATGGTCAGCCGGTAAGCACCCGGGTAACGATCACCGGTCCCTCGTCAGCGAATCGCCCCAAGGTCAGTCTGTCGCGCGTCTACTTCGTACGCGGCTGATCAATCCCTGTGCAGTCGCCGCACCGAAAACAACAAGCACTCCGCCGACCGGTTCATTCCACGTGATGGTTTCACCCAGGACCAACGCACCGACGACGACTGACACCAGAGTGATCACATAGGTGGTGGTGCTGGCCGTCGTGGCATCAGAGTTCTTGATGACGGTGAAGTTCAAGATGTAGGCGATTCCGCTGCCGAGCATGCCTAGTGTCAGCATCGCGGCGACCACTCCACCGGTGAATGGCGCATGGGTCACTCCTCCTGTCAGCGCGCAGAGCACCAGGGACTCTGCTGAGCCGAAGGTCAACAGGCCGACCGTGAGAGTCAACGGGTGTAGTCCTGCAGACGTGGGGCCACCGGTCAGGTAGCGGCGCACAAACGGGTAACTCACGCCATACAAAGTGATGGCGCCCACGCAGGCCAGCACCCCGAGTGCTGTGCCACCGGAGAGTCCGGCCCAGATACCCACCACCACAAGAACGCCGACGAAGCCAATTCCTAGACCCACCATGCGCTGACGCGTCGGCTTCTCTTCTGGGAAGGCGATCAGAATCATCACGAGTGTCATCAGCGGTGTCGCACCGTTCAAGATCCCTGCCAGTGCAGACGACACATGGGTCTCCGCGAAGGCAAAGAGCGTCCACGGGATGCTCGTCATCAGGAGTGACGCGATGAAGACCTTCCCCCATGTGCGTCGGGGTGGAAATGGCGTGCGCATGAGCACGCAGATCACGATGACCGTGACGAGTCCAAGTGATTGCCGGGTCAAGGCAACGCCTGCAGGCGTGAAGGTGGTCAGGCCCACTTTGATGAAGTAGAAGGAGCATCCCCAGATGGCGGTCAGGATCAGGTAGGACGGCAGCCACTTCTTGGTCACGTGCTGCGCCTCTCCCGATCCAGCAGGGCCGCCTTCACTTCCAGTCCCCAGCGATATCCGGCAAGAGTGCCATCACCTCGAATGACGCGATGGCATGGCACTGCTAGCGCCACAGGATTTGTGGCGCATGCTCGCGCCACGGCTCGCACCGAGGTCGGCTCGCCGATGTGTTCGGCAACCTGGGTGTACGTCCACGTGTCACCCACGGGAACGTCACGCAACGCCGACCAGACACGGGCCTGAAATGCGGTACCGCGCATGTCCAGGGGCACTGCCGGTGCATCCAGGCCTTCGGCAAGGGCCACAAGCGCTGTCATGACATCGGCCATGGCCACGTCATCGCGTTCTAACGTTGCATGGGTGAACTCCGAGCGAATTTCCGCGAGCGCGTCATCAATGGTGCCAAGCCGGACAGCAGCCACGCCACGTTCGGTTACTGCCGCAACGATGCATCCCGACGACGAAGGTGCCGTCGACCACAGCAACACCTGACCTGGCGCTCCTGCGCGGTACTCCGACGCCGTCATGCCTAGGCGTCGTGCTGCACCGTCATAGAACGCGCGCACAGATCCATGGCCGGATTCAAAGACCGCATCAAGAACGCTGCCGTTAGCGCCAAGCGCTCGTCGAGCTTCGTCGGCTCTCACTGCTTGGCCATACTGCCGAGGAGTAATGCCTAGGACGTCCAGAAAATCGCGTTGCAATTGCCGCACACTTACCTCATCACCCAAGGCCTCGACAGATACAGGCCCTCGGGCCACATTCATCACGGCACAGGCGCGCATGACTCGCTGTTCTCGGGACGGCACCCGTCCACGCTAGGCCAGCGCGTGGTGGTCTGGCACTCCGGTTCACGACATGACTCGAGCGGGTTATTCTGAAGTCCAGTCACAATCGAAAGGTCTCCTACATGTGCAGCCCAGCGATCTGCTCCCTTTGCGGCAAGACCACGTGGCAGGGTTGTGGTGAGCACATCGAGGAGGCCCTCGCCGGTGTGGCGGTAGACCAGCGTTGCACCTGCCCACGCTGACCTCGTCTAGTCTGACCCGGTGCCCACCGCTGTAGTCGTCACCGGAATCCCGTACTGGACTTTTCCTTCCTTTGCGATCGGCCCGCTGACGGTCAGAAGCTTCGGGCTTTTTGTCGCACTCGGTGTCATCCTCGGTGTCTACGTGGCCGCACGCCGCAACGAACGGTTCGGCATTCCCCGATCACAGACAGAGAAAGTCGCGATGATCCTGGTGATCATCGGATTCATTGGTGCCCGTCTCTTGTTCGTCGCCACCCACCATCAGCAGTTCACTAATCCGCTGCAGGCGTTCGCTGTGTGGGATGGCGGACTTCAGTTCAGCGGTGGCATCATCGCCGCGCTGGTTGCTGCACCGTTTGTCTTGCGCAAGTGGCCCCGCGAGCGTGCCTGGGATCTCTTGGATGGTGCCGCACTTGGTTTCGCCGTGGGTCAGTTCATCGGTCGATTCGGTTGCTTCTCCGTCGGTGAGCATCTCGGTGGACCAACGGATTTCTTTCTCGGTGTCACCTACCGCGGCGGCGTAGTGCTCGAGGGTCCACTCACCGTGGGCGTCACCTATCACAACGCGGCGCTCTACGAAATTTTCTGGCTTATCCCCATCATCGTGATCCTCTTCATTCAAGATCACCGGCACGTTCGGTCCGGGGTCATGGCCGCCACATTCGGATTGATGTACGGCGTCTTTCGGTTTGGAACCGACTTCGTTCGCATCAACGACAAGACGGTGTACGGACTCACGGGTGCTCAGTACATGTGCATCGCACTTACGGTCTTCAGTGCCTGGCTTTTGTGGTTCGTCCTGACGCGCAAGCGCACCCCTGCATCCGATCCCGTGGCGCCGCCGTCCGATGAGCCCGTGGACACCACCAGCGCAGAGGCGTGAAGCCACACGACGCCGAGGTCATCCTGTGTGACCTTGATGGAACCATCGTTGACTCCTATCCCGGTATCTATCGCTGCCTGCGCTACGCGTTGCCTGAGATTGACCTTGGACATCTGACCGACGAGCAGATCAGAGCGATTCTGGGACCACCACTGCACTATTCCCTCAAGAACGTGCACGGTAAGAGCGATGAGGACGTTGATCGCTTTGTCGTGAAGTACCGATCCGTGTACTTCGGGGGTGGGGAATACGAATTCGAGGTATTCCCGGGTATGGATCAACTTCTGCGTGACATTGCTGCAAGTGACAAGAAACTGGTTCTTGCCACAGCCAAACCCATTGAGTCCGCCACCAGGGTGCTCACCCAAGCGGGCCTGCTGGACTGCTTCGATGCCATCGGTGGTTCGGAACTGGACCTGCAGCGTCAAGGCAAAGAAGCGGTGATCGCCTACGGCCTGGAGTTGATTGATGCGGCACCCGGAACCTCTGCGGTGATGATCGGCGACCGCAAAGAGGACATCCTCGGCGCGAAGGCCCATGACTTCATGAGCATCGGTGTGCAATGGGGATACGCCGACGATGGAGAACTGGCGGGTGCCAGTCCTGACGCGATCGTCTCGTCGGCAACCGAGCTCAGGCTCATCCTCGGATTGTGACCAGACACCCTCGGCAGCTTCGCCCGCGCCTAGACACCCGCATCCAACCGATTGCGTGCCGGGCTTAGCCGGCCGTATGGCGCGCTGCGGGGCGGCGGCGACGGTTGCCTGACGCTGCATTCGGATGCGTGTCCACAAGGCGCGCACCACCCGGGCGAGAGCCACCACCGCGGGGCTTGCTTGAGTTGGAACGCGAAGCACCCTGGCGCGAATCGC
>JBAWXR010000166.1:0-4038 GCA_037143955.1 Actinomycetes bacterium | reverse complement strand
CCCTTGGAGTTCGGTGATGGTTCGCGGAGCCGGTCGGGCTCGTAGCCACTTCTTCAGGGTCTGGTTCAGGCGCTCGACCTTGCCCTGGGTCTGGGGATGGTTCGGGGTGCCGTTCTTCTGCGCGACGCCACGGTTGAGCAGTTCGATCTCGAAGCCGTTGGCGCCGCCACGCGGTCGCGTGGTGAACACGAAACCGTTGTCAGTCAACGTGGATTGGGGTGTTCCGTGCACGTCGCAGGCGGCACGGAACGCGGGCAGCACGATGGGTCCGGTGACCGGCTGGTGGGCGGTTGCCGAGATCAGGAACCGGGAGTGGTCATCGACCCAGAGCAGGATCTCCGCGTCGGTTCGGTTCGCCAAGCGCCAATGAGTGAAGTCCGATTGCCAGCATTCGTTCGGCAGGTCGGCCTCGAACCGGACCCAGGACCGCTTCGGTCGTTTGCGTGGCTCGGGGGTGACCAGTCCCGCGCGAGTCAGGATCCGCCAGATCGTGGTGACCGAGGGCGGGGTGTCCATCTCGTCGTCCAGGATCGCGGCGATGGAGTGCGGGCCGGCGTCCGTGCCGTACGCGATGAGGTCCGCGCGCAAGGCCACGATCCGCTCCACCACCGCCGGTGGCGTCGCATTCGGGTTCGACCGCGGGCGCGTGGATCGCGGCTCCAGGGCCGGCCAGCCGCCGGACCGCCACGCGGCCACGAGCTGACTGACCCGCGGCTGTGAGACGCCGTAGAGCCGCGCGACCTCACGCTGGGACTTGCCTGCCAGGACTGCTTCGACGATGACTCGCTGCTTCGACATGCAGCGAACCGTCGCCCCTCAAGCGATAAGCATGTCGCGGGACATGCGATAAATATGTCGTGAAACATCACACCCACAATCCGGGCGGCCGCTCCGGTGCGGCTGAGATCGAGTTGCTTTGCCACGTGGGTCGGGTCCCGCACGATCAGTAGGATGCGGATTCCGTTTGAGGTAGGCACGAACCCGACGAGGAGCGCCATCAGACATGGACGATTGCACCTGGCGCAGAAGCGTGACTAGCGGAGTCTCGGCGCGTGTCGGCGCATGACCACCGTCTTGGGGTTCTTCCATGTCGGCATCACCGTCCGATCTATGGATCAAGCGCTGCCCTTCTACCGGGATGCACTGGGCTTAGAGATCCAATTCACCCGTACCCTCTCGAGCCCAGAGCACCGGGCGCTTGTCGGCCTGCCGTTCACTGAAGTGAAGGTGGTATTCCTTGAGCTTCCGGGTGGAGGCTCTGTGGAGTTGCTTGAGTACGCAGGGCTGGAGCGACACTCTGCCGCGGCGCGACCCTGCGACCATGGATCCGGACACCTCGCGATCTACGTAGAGGACATTGAGGCGACCGTGGAAGCGGGGATCGAGAGGGGCGGTTCGCTGAGAGGCGACATCCTCGAGTTGATCGGAGGTCCTCTCGCGGGCATGAGGGTCTGCTACTTGGTTGACCCGGACGGATTCCCGATCGAACTCTTCCAAAGGCCCGCTGCCGCGCAGGTTTCATGACTGCCGTGACGGTGCTTGAGATCGAGGGTTTCAGACTGTGACAGGCTGAGAGAGTGATCACGGCGGCGAGCTCCCAGCGCGGCGTCCGCCGTGCGAAACCCAACCTGGTCCTGGCTGTCCTGGCGTCGTCGGCCCTCTCGGTGTCGATCATGCAGACGATGCTGATCCCCCTCATTCCCGAGTTGCCACACACGCTCGGGGTCAGCGCGGACGACGCCTCCTGGCTGGTGACCGCCACACTTGTTGCCGGTGCAGTCGCGATGCCGACGATCACTCGTCTAGCAGACATGTTCGGGAAGCGACGCATGCTCATGATCTGCATGCTGCTGCTGCTCGCTGGATCTCTGCTGGGGGTCTTTGCCTCCGGCCTCCCGGCGCTCATTACGGCGCGAGCACTCCAAGGTTGCGCCTTGGCGGCCAGTCCGGTCGCGATGAGCGTTGCGCGGGAGGAACTCGCGCGTGAACGGCTGGCGTTTGCTGTCGCGTTGATCAGCGCATCGCTCGGAGTCGGCGGCGCGGTGGGGATTCCCCTCACAGGTGTCGTGTTCAACGCGTGGGGTTGGCATGCCGCCTTCTGGCTTGCGGGCGGAATGGCGTTGATCGGCTTGGTAGCGGTGCGACTGGTGATGCCGGAATCACCCGAGAAGTCCGGCGGGGAGTTCGACCTAGTCGGCGCCGTGCTGCTGTCTGTTGCTCTGGTCGCACTGCTTCTGGGCATCACCCAGGGCAACCACTGGGGTTGGTTCAGTGCCAGCACGCTGGGTGCGTTCGGGGCAACCGTATTGATCCTTGCGGCCTGGGTGCCGTGGGAACTGCGCTTACGAGAACCGCTCGTTGACCTGCGCATCTCCGCTCGCCGGCCCGTGCTCTTGACGAATATCGCTGCACTGCTGTCTGGAATCGCCATGTTCATCAACATGCTGGCGACCATGCAGCAGCTTCAGATTCCAACGGCCACTGGGTACGGCTTCGGCTTGACTGTTCTGCAGGCAGGGGTCGTGTTCATACCGATCGGAATGATCTTCGTCGTCGTCGTGCCGCTCGCGGCGGCGATCACTCGCAGGTACGGGGCACGGACGACCCTCATAGTCGGTGGCTTGGTTATGGGCGTGGGATTCCTGGCCAGGCTCGAGATGATGGCTTCTGCATGGCAGGTGGTGCTCGGCGCGTGCATCGTGTCCACGGGGATGACCTTGTCGTTCGCGGCCCTCCCGGTCATCATCATGCGCCACGTACCGTTGCCCGAAACGGCGGCAGCAAACGGGATCAACACGCTGGCGCGCATGTCGGGTCTGGCGCTGGGCAGCGCCGCGGTGGCCGCCCTTCTGGGCGGAGTGACGACGATAGTCAACGGGGTCGCTTTGCCATCCGAGACCGCACTGGTCATCACCTTCCTTGTGGCGGCGGTTGCGTCATTTGGGGCGACAGCTGTCGCCATCGCGATTCCGCGACACGCGGCCACGGATTCTGGATTCCCGGACATCATTCGTGAGGGCACTGTTGCCTAGCTCCATCGCAGGGCGTGCGGGTCGTGGGGCTTGTCCGCCGGAGGGAACCGGAACCCGGCGAACGTCGGCAAGACATCAACGGGCGGCATCGAGCGGCTCCTGGGCCGAGCTCCACGCTCGCCGACCACGAAGGTCAACACAACACTGTCCTGCCAACTCCGAACGGAGATCAGCTGCAATCCGGCACGGGTATCACGAGTGCGCCGGCAGGGAGGCTATGTTGTCCACTGACACTCGCCTTGGCCGCAGCGAAGGTTTAGGTCGTCACCGACCGACGTCAGACGCACACTGTCGTCTCCACCACTGGTGGTGTCTCTGACGCGACTCCGAGTGATAGGAAGAGGTACATGCCTTCCGCCCCGACCAAATCTTGGATGCCTGCGTACTTGGCAATCGTCTTGGTCTGGGGCCTGAGTTTCCTGTTCGCCTCCCGGAGCTTGTCGTCGTTCACTCCAATCGGCGTCGCCTTCGGACGAAGCGCTCTCGGCGCGAGCACGTTGATACTGGTGTGCTTGGTGTCGCGCACGCGGCTACCGCCACGCGCACTATGGCCCCGATTGGCCATCTATGCCTTGCTCATCGCCGTCGGTCCCGCATTCCTCCTTGGCATCGCTGTCTCGCACACGACGACGTCACTGGCCGCAATCGCCGGCAGCACCGTCGCGATCTGGGTGCTTCTCGTCAATCTGCTGTTCTTCCCCGAGCAGCGTCCATCGGCTTCGCGCGTTGCGGGGATCTTCTTAGGCTTCCTAGGCATCCTCATCGTGATCGGCGTATGGAACGGAGTCGGCTCAGGAACCGCGATCGGCGTAGGAGCTCAACTCGGTGGCGCGATCCTGTACGCGTTCTCCCTGCCGTACGCCCACCGCTATCTGACCGGCGGTCCGACCGCGGCAAGCGTGTCCCCGATCGCCTTGTCGGCGGCCATGCTCGTCCTTGCGACCATCGAGATACTGCCGCTCGTCCTCATCTTCGGCGGGACTCACGGACCGCTCGTCACGTCCGC
>JBAWXR010000165.1:0-4045 GCA_037143955.1 Actinomycetes bacterium | reverse complement strand
ATCGAGTACGTCAGTCCATGGGCGCGCGTCGTACAGGCGGGCGCGGGCGAAACGACCGGATGGCAGGTCATGCCCGAGCCGACAGATGAAGTTCTCGTCGCGTTCGCCAACGGGCAGTTGGACACTCCCTACGTTCTGGGCGGGCTCTACAGCGCGGACCGACAGCCCGGCAGCCCATGGGAAGAGGTCATCGAAGGCGTCCCCATGCAACGCCTGTACACGTCGCGCGACGGGCATCAGATTATCTTTGACGACAGCCCGGAGAACACCTCACTGACCTTGAACACCACCTTCGGAGCATCGTGCATGATTCGCATGTCTCCCGAAGAGGGCATCACCATCACCACGATTGAAGGTCAGCCCGTCACCATCAACAGTGACGCAGAGATCACCATCAACGCTGAAGGGTCGGTGATCATCAACTCCGCGGACGTCACCATCAATGGCGAAGGTGCCGTCACGATCAACGCCGAGGGTGAGTTGTCCATCTCTGCCGCCTCCTTGAACTTCGAGTCAGAGGGCGAGATCTCAATGTCAGCCCCTGTCATCTCGCTTGAGGGCGCTGAGATTTCGCTTGAGGGCGCTGAAGTCAACGTCGCCGGTGCTCTCGTCACGCTGGGGGCATGATGACGGGCCAATTCATCCAGAACGACTTCACCGGCTCGGGCTTTGACTTTCCGATGGGAGTCAACCCCCAGGGCGGGATGCGCATGGTCACCGGGGCCGAAAACGTGGAGAGATCGATTCGCCTCATTATCGGCACGGCCTACGGCGAGCGACCCATGCGCCCGGAGTTCGGCTGCGGCATCCACGACCTCGTGTTCGAACCATCCTCGGTCACGCTGGCCGCACGTATGGCTCTGTCGATCAAGACATCGCTCGCGCGCTGGGAAACTCGCGCAGACATCGTCGATGTCTCCGTGACGTTCGATCCGGCCGACACCTCTCTCATCAACATTCTGGTGACGTATTCACTCAAGGGCTCTTACTCGCCCCGAAACCTGCTTGTCCCGTTCTATCGGATTCCCACGGAGGAATGACATGAGTATCCCCGTCCCTAATCTGGACGACCGCGCGTTCCAGAGCTTGGTCGATGAAGCCAAGCGCTACGTGATTGCCTCATGCCCCGAGTGGACCGACAACAACGTTGCCGACCCTGGCGTCACGCTCATTGAGACCTTCGCCTTCATTGCGGATCAGTTGATCTACCGCATCAATCGCACACCTGACCTGAACTACGTCAAATTCCTTGACCTCATCGGCGCGAAACTCTTCCCGCCGTCCGCCGCGCTTGCTGACCTGCGCTTCTGGCTGTCCGTTCCCCAGGACCATGACCTGGTGATTCCGGCAGGAACACAGGTGTCCACGGTGCGCCGAGGCAAGGAGAAGCCGATCACGTTCTCCACCAAGGTTGATCTTGCACTCGTGTCAGTGTCCGCGCGATCGCTGGTGACACAAGCCTCGATGGGACCGCTCGAATCGCATGACCACACTCTTGTCAGTAAGACGGAGTTCGAATGCTTCAGCAAGGTTCCCGCGGTCGGTGATGCCCTCTACATCGGGCTCACCCAGCCAGCCATCGACTGCGTTGTGCGTCTCACCGTGGATGCACGCATCGAGGGCATTGGTGTTGATCCTCTGCGTCCGCCCCTTGCCTACGAGGCGTGGGATGGCCAGCAGTGGGCAGCGGTCGAGGTCCTGAGCGACTCCACCGGCGGCCTGAACCGTCGCGGCACCATTGACATGCAGCTGCGAAACGTGGCGCCGTCCACCATCAACAGCATGGGCGCATCGTGGCTGCGCATCCGAGTCGTCGATGTCGTGCCCGGTCAACCCAAATACACCGGAACTCCGCGCATCAAGGGACTCTCGGCCGACGTGGTTGGCGGCCTTGTCGAGGCAACTCACGCCGAACTTCTCGTCAATGAGATCGTCGGCCCACTCATCGGCACTCCGGGCGAGTCCGTGACCTTGAGCCGCTCGCCGTTGGTCGCGGGGCAGAACAATCTCGAGATTGAGGTGAGCTCCCCCGACGGTTGGCAGCAGTGGGCTCGTGTGGATTCCTTCGCCGATTCCGCCCCCTATGACCGCCACTTCACCGTGGACGATCGCACGGGCACCATACGCTTCGGGCCGGTCATTCGGTCGGCCGACGGCTCGACGCGTGCGTACGGCGCCACCCCGCTTCAGGGCGCCAACGTGCGGGTTCCCGAGTATTTCGTCGGTGGCGGAAAGGCCGGCAACGTGGATGCGCACAAGCTCACGCTCATTCGCTCGGCAATTCCATTCGTGTCCAAGGTCGACAATCCCATGGCCGCCATCGGAGGCGTCGATGCGGAGAGTGTCGAGGAAGTCAAGGAGCGCGCACCCATGATTGTGCGCACACGTGGACGAGCCGTCACACCACGGGACTACGAATTCCTCATCAGTGCAGTGGCGCCAGGAATTTCCCGCGTCAAGTGCATTGATGCCACCACTCTTGGGGCACCGGGCACCGTCCTGGTCATGGTCCTGCCGTCAACGCCACCTCGGTCAACGAACTTTGAACTCCTGAAGCCGCAGGCCGATGTGCTGGAGTCCATCCGCTCGTTCATTGACGAGCGTCGCCCCTTAGGCACGACCGTGCGCATTGAGCCACCACGCTTCCTTGGCGTCTCGGTGGTGGGGCAGCTCACCCTGCAGAAGGGTGCATCTCGCGAGCGCGTAGCAGCAGAAGCCGATAACGCGATCAAGGACTTCCTGCATCCCTCGACCGGAGGATACGAAGGTGACGGGTGGCCGTTCGGTCGCTCGTTGCTCGCCGGAGAAATCCGCGCGGTGCTGCAGCGCCTGCCGGGCGTGAGCAACGTCGCGACATTGCGACTCATTCCTGTCGACGCGGTCACGGGCGTACGCGCGGAACCTCGCGATTCCATCGATATCGGCCCGTTGGACCTGTTGTTCAACGTGGGCAATGACATCGAGGCCATGGCGTGACCGTAGAACGCTACCTACAGGAGACGGGTTCTGCGTCAACCCGTACATCGCCATTCCCACTGGTGGAGTACGTGCCGGCCATGCTGGCCGAGGACCCTTTCCTGGAGCGTTTCCTTGACGGCTTGGACCACATCCTTGGCCCGCTGATTGTTCAGGTCGACTGCCTGGCTGAGTACCTAGATCCACGCCTGACAACGCGAGACATGCTGGAGTTTCTGGGCTACTGGATTAACGCTCAGGTGCTGGCAGACATGACCGACGACGAAGTCCGCACCTCCGTCCTCACGGCCAGAGAACTCAACTCCCTGCGGGGCACGTCGGCGGGTATCGAAGCGTGGTTGAAGGCACTTGCCATCGACGATGTCGAGATCGACGACTCCGGAAGTGTTGTCATCAGTGGTGACATCTCCGACCCCAGCACATGGCCAGCCGCTCCCCCCGCCAAAGTCACGGTGACCTTGGGATCGAGCGCCATGGGTTCCGAGGAGTTCGAGCGCCTTGAGGATGGACTGCACCACCTCGTGCCGGCGGGCGTCCTCATTGAGGTCAAGGGCGGCCCGGCCAAGAAGAAGCCAGCACGAAAGAATGCCACGCGTGAGCAGTGACGTGACGGCGACGACGTCCGGGAGCGCGGCCACCGGCCACGACTCCCCGGACGTCGTTCACATCACCTGCCAGCGGTGCGGGACGGTGTCCCCTTGGGGGCCGTACTGCCCCACCGATGGTGCCTACCTTGAAATTTTCGGCGTTCCCCCGTGGCAGCCCGGCGGCGTACCCGCTCAGGCACATCCCGCCACCGCGGACTCCCCTGATGGCCTTCCCGCAAACGCCACGCTCGATGTCACCGGCAATGGAAAGCCCGATGCACTGCCACCGATCAAAGCGGAGATGGCAGGACCGACTCACCTGCTGGTGCCCCCTCTGACGGACGAGCAGCGCGCAGCAGAGTTCGCCGAGGCCATGGGCTTGAACCCGACTTCTACTGACGACACTCCGGCTACCTCGCCCGCGGCGCCGCCCAAGAGCCCGACCGTTGACACACCTGCGCTTAGCCTCGCCCAACGCCAGC
>JBAWXR010000164.1:0-4059 GCA_037143955.1 Actinomycetes bacterium | reverse complement strand
GCGTGGAGCGCCATTTTTCACAGTTTCAACCTGCGCCTTGCCCGGGGCAGCTCGGGCTATTTGGCCGGGCAGAAAGTGGCGGTGAAGATCAACATGAACAACACCGGCAGCCACTCGAACAACAATAATATCAATGCCTCCCCTCACTTGGTGCTGGCGTTGTTGCGGCAGCTTTTCCATCAGGCGGGGCAGCCGGTCGCGTTCCACGGAATCGTGATACGCCACCACGGGTGCGGTCAGCGTGGCTCCCAGGCTGTTGGCCAGTCGGAGCAGGCGGCGAGTGTCTTCAGCAGCGATCACATCGGCCGACTCAAGAGCGCGACGCAGCCGCGGTGATGCGTCGTCGACATCGCCAATGGGGGTCGCGGCGAGAATCAGCCGTCCCGTCATGCGTCCACCGCCTTGTGATGAGGATCGGAAACGTACCATGGTGCGGTGGCCGTCATCGATATCGCGACGCCGCCGGGTCCGGTCCCTGAGGCTGGCGACCTCCGGCGGTCTGAGCGCGCGGCCGCAATTCGCGAGCGGCTGGTCATTGCGATGCCCACCGATCGGCTCGCCGGCTGGCTCACGGCCATAGGAATTTCGGTGTTCGCCGCCATTTTGCGCTTCTGGGATCTTGGGCAGCCCCACGCGGTGGTATTCGACGAGACGTACTACATGAAAGAAGCGTTCTCGATGCTGCGCTTCGGCTACGAGCGACGCACTGTCGACGGCGCCGACGACAAGATTCTCGCCGGCAATACCGATGTGTTCACAACGGCCGCCGACTTCGTCGTGCATCCACCTCTGGGCAAGTGGGTCATCGCGCTCGGTGAGCAACTCTTCGGAGTCACCCCCTTCGGTTGGCGTTTCAGCATGGCCGTACTCGGAGTGCTTGCGGTTCTGCTCGTCACTCGCATCACGCGTCGACTCACGCGATCAACACTCATCGGAGCGACCGCCGGACTGTTGATGGCTATCGATGGTCAAGCCATCGTGCACAGTCGCACGGCGCTTCTCGATCAGACGCTGATGTTCTGCGCCCTCGTGGCCTTCGGTGCGCTGCTGCTCGACCGCGACTTCATGCGACGACGCCTCGCTGATCTTGTCGATCGCGACGGGCCCGGGCGCACCGCCATCGCCGCAGGGCTCGGCCCCTGCATGTTCTGGCGTCCGTGGCGCATCGTCGCCGGCGTCTTCCTTGGTCTCACCATCGGTACGAAGTGGTCGGGGCTGTGGTTTCTCGCGCTCTTTGCCCTCCTCACCATCGCCTGGGACGTCGGCGCGCGCCGCATCATCGACATCCGTCACCCGCTGGGGTCGATGCTTGGGCGCGACGCTGTTCCGGCGTTCGTGTATCTCGTCGTCGTCGCCGGCATTACCTATCTTGTGACCTGGACCGGCTGGTTCCTGAGCGACAACGCATGGGATCGCAACTGGGCAGCGAGTAATCCCACCGAAGGGTTGCTGTTCCTTCCCGAGGCATTGCGCAGTTTGGTGCACTACCACCTGGAGGCATGGCATTTCCATGTCGGATTGACCTCGCCGCACTCGTACCAATCGAACGCGTGGAGTTGGCCGATTCAGGGTCGACCCACCTCGTTCTACTACGAGAGTTACAAAAACGGTGAGAACGGCTGCACGGTCGACAGTTGCAGTGCCGCCGTCACCGCACTCGGAAACCCCATCATCTGGCGGGCAGCGTCAGTGGCGCTCTTCCATCAGTTGTGGCGCTGGATCGCTCACCGCGACTGGCGCAGTGGCGCAGTCATCGTCGGCTTCATCGCCGGTTGGTTCCCCTGGTTGCTGTTCCAGGAGCGCACGATCTTCACGTTCTACTCAATCGCGTTCCTGCCCTTCGTCGTGATGGCATTGGCGATGACCCTCGGCACAATTCTGGGCCCCTCACTCGCTTCACCAGCGCGACGTATGTGGGGTGCGATGTTCGCCGGCGGCATCGTGCTGCTGGCACTGGCAGTCAGCGGATTCTTCTATCCGATCTGGACCGGACAAGTGGTGCCGTATGAGTACTGGCACATCCACATGTGGTTCCCGAGTTGGGTGTAGCCGTTCACGAACCGCTGAGTGTGTGCGATTCACGCATTCTCTGGGCAAAACGGTGCGTAAAACGCATCACTCTGCCCAGAGAATGGGCAATCGAGGTACCGGCGCGGCATTCACAATTCGAACGCGCCATCGGAACAACAATGAGGGGCACCGGGAATGAACCCAGTACCCCTCACGTGGTGGAGCTGAGGGTGTGGTGTTCGGGGACATATTTATAGGCTGTCTCGAGACATCCTTATAACGAGCAAATCGGACATCCTTCACCGCATGTCCAAGCAACGAGTCATCGTCGAAGCTGTCCTGGCCGGTAAGTCCCAAACCGAGGTCGCCCGCCTCTACGGCATCTCACAACCACGCGTGAGCCAACTGGTGGCAGCCTGGCGACACGGAGGCTGGGACGCACTGGAACCCCGCACCCAACGACCTCACACCAGCCCCAATGCGATCAGCGAAGACATGGTCACTCTGATCTGCCACATGCGCCGAACACTGAGCGCCGACGGCCATGACGCTGGCCCACGATCCATCGCCGCCCGACTAGAACGAGCCGGCCACACCCCACCAGCAATCTCCACCATCTGGCACACCCTGACCAAAGCCGGACTCATCACCCCCCAACCACGCAAACGACCCAAGAGCTCCTACATTCGATTCCAAGCAGACCTACCCAACGAATGCTGGCAATCAGACTTCACCCACTGGCGATTAGCACGCGGCAACGACGCTGAAATCCTGCTCTGGCTCGATGACCACTCCCGCTACCTGATCTCGGCCACCACACACAAACCCGTCACCGGCGCCATCGTCCTAGCAACCTTCCAACACGCATGCACCCAACACGGAACACCCCAATCCACGTTGACAGACAACGGATTCGTGTTCACCACCCGCCACCGCGGAGGCCCCAACGCCTTCGAAATTGAACTACTCAACCGCGGCATCAAACAAAAGAACGGCAGCCCCAACCACCCCCAAACCCAAGGCAAAGTCGAACGACTCAACCAGACACTAAAAACCTGGCTCACCGCCCGCCCACGCGCACACACGCTAACCGACCTACAAACACAACTCGACGAATTCACCCACAACTACAACACCCAAAGACCACACGCATCACTACAGAACCGAACACCAGCCGAGACCTACCACGCCCGCGCAAAAGCAACCCCCGACCACAACCACACCGGGCATTACCGCATCCGCGACGACACCGTCCACGCCACCGGATCAGTGACCCTGCGCCGCGGCGGACGAATGCATCACATCCAACTCGGCACCAGCCTCGGCGGAACCCCCATCCGCATGCTCATCCACGACCTCAACGTCATCATCATCAACCGCGACACCGGAGAAATCCTCCGAGAACTCACCATCAACCCCGACAAAGACAGCCAACCCCGCGGCCTCAAACCAGGACCCAAACCAGGCAACAAAAAAGGCGGCATGCCCAAGGGCTACAAGTTCAAAAAAATAAGGAAGTCCCGAGACATCCCATAAGGATGTCCCGAGACTTCACACAGAGCCGACGCCCGGACTTGAACCGGGAACCCCCTGTTTACAAGACAGGTGCGCTGCCAATTGCGCCACGCCGGCGGGCGGTGCCCTCAGAGCCTACCGACCCCTACGGCACCCTCAACACGGTCACCGCGAAGTCGGCATCCGAACGCCATGGGCGCAGGTCCCACGTAGCGAAACGATGCTCGAGAGTCAGCCCCGCTTCGGCAATGTGCTGATCGAACAGAGCCATGTCGTACCGATCAGTATGAAAGCCGGTGACGATGAATCCATCGGAGTGCACGTGAGCCGCAACGTGCTTGAGTACCTGTACCTCTGTCTCCGGCGCCACAAAAGCGAGCACATTGCCAGCCAACGCGGCTGCGTCGAAAAGTTCCGGCTCACCCATCGAGGCCAGATCAAGTTCGGCAAGGTTGGCCACCAGCCAGACCGGGCCGGGATGATCCTCACGCGCCGCGTCGATCAATTCAGGATCGACGTCGACACCCACCACAC
>JBAWXR010000163.1:0-4095 GCA_037143955.1 Actinomycetes bacterium | reverse complement strand
GGTTCATGATGAGCAGCAACGCGGGCAGCACCAGCGAGAAGATGCGGGTGACACTCAGGGCCGTCTGGGTCAATGAATCATTGGCCGACGCGAACCGCTGCTCTTCCCACGGCGTGCGGTTGAGGGCGCGCACCACCCGAATGCCGGTGAGGTTCTCGCGCAGCACCTGGTTGACGCGGTCGATCTTGACCTGCATGACCTGGAAGAGCGGGATCGCCTTGAACACCATGATGGAGATCACCGCGAGCATGAGCGGGATGATGAACAGCAGCAGGAGCGACAGCTTGGCGTCCTCGCGCACCGCCATGATGACCGCGCCCACCGCAGTTATGGGCGCGAGCACCATCATGGTCAGGCCCGTCATCACCAGCATCTGCACCTGCTGTACGTCATTCGTGTTGCGTGTGATGAGCGACGGCACGCCCAGTGCATTGACCTGACTCAACGACAGTGACTCGATGCGCCGGAAGAGGTCGCCGCGGACCTTCGCCCCCATGCGCATGGCGGTTCGTGCGCTCAGGTAGACCGCAGCGATGGAGGACAGTCCAAGCACCACAGACACGGCCAGCATGACTCCACCCGTGCGCAGGATGTAGCCCACGTCTCCGGTGACGACGCCGTCATTGATGATGTCTGCGTTGAGGTTTGGTAGCACCAGGTTGGTGACGACCTGCACGAGGAGCAAGATCGAGATGACGAGTAGGACCCACTTATACGGCTTGAGGTAGGCCGTCAGCAGTGAGATCACAGCCCACGATAACCCTCACGTCCGCCGATACCGGGCCTAAGGTCCGAGACGGGCACTACGCCAGGTCGACAGCTTTACCCGAATGAGCGCCGATCTCTGTCGTGATGGCCTCCATTACCCTGGCGGGGATGGCCGAATCCACCGTGAGCACGATCAAAGCGTGGTCGTTATTGCGGCTGACCTGCATGCCGCCGATGTTGACGCCGGCGTCGCCCAAGTGCTTGCCCACGACCCCCACCACACCTGCCTTGTCGTGGTAGTCAAAGAAGGCCAGGTGATCGCTGACCGGAACATCGATGTCGTGGCCCTGCACCTCGACGATCTTGGTCACATTGCGTGCCCCCGTGGCAGTGCCGGCGACGGCCACTTTCTCACCGTTGGTGAGTGTGAGGGTGACGCGCAAAAGTGACTTGTGGTCGCCGCTCTCGCGGCCGGTGGTGAGTGCCACCTCGACACCGCGCTGCTCCGCGAGCACAGGTGCGTTGACGAAGGACACCGGATCGTGGACCAGCATCTGAAAGACACCCTTGAGAGCGGACAACTCGAGCACACGGACGTCATGGTCGGCGATGGCGCCCAGCGCCTCGACGTCCACGCGCTGCACGGCGGTGCCAGCGAGTGCGCATGCGATGGCGCCGATCTGCTCGGCCAGCGGAACCATGGGTCGAATAGCCTCGTTGAGCGCGCCGCCCTGCACGTTGACCGCATCGGGCACGAGTTCGCCGGCAAGGGCCAGACGCACCGAGCGCGCGACCGCGATGCCAGCCTTCTCCTGAGCCTCATCGGTGGAAGCACCCAGGTGCGGCGTCGCGACCACCTGTTCGAGACTAAAGAGTGGTGAATCGGTGCAGGGCTCCTTGGCGTAAACGTCGAGGCCGGCGCCAGCGACCCGGCCGTCCACCAGTGCGTCGAAGAGCGCCTTCTCATCAACGATGCCGCCGCGCGCCGCGTTGATGATGCGCACGGTGGGCTTGACCTTATGAAGTTCAGCGTCGCCGATGAGTCCGACAGTCTCAGGCGTCTTGGGAAGGTGGACGGTGATGAAGTCTGATTCGGCAAGTAGTTCATCGAGAGACACCATGCGCACCCCCAGCTGAGCCGCACGGGCCGGCTGCACGTAGGGGTCGTACGCAATGAGTTTGACCCCGAAGGCGCTCAGGCGCTGCGCGACGAGCACGCCGATGCGGCCAAGGCCTACGACGCCGACGACCTTGTCGGCCACCTCGACGCCGTTGTACTTCGAGCGCTTCCACTGGCCGTTGGCGAGCGCCGCGTGCGCCGGAACGATGTTGCGGGCCGAGGCGAGCAGAAGGCCCACAGCGAGCTCAGCAGCGCTCACGATGTTGGAGGTCGGGGCGTTGACGACCATGACGCCGGCCTGTGTAGCGGCCTTGATGTCGACGTTGTCCAGGCCCACGCCCGCACGCGCAATGACCTTGAGGTTTTTGGCGGCTGCAATGGCTTCGGCATCGACCATGGTCGCCGAGCGCACGAGGATCGCATCGACATTGGCAATCGCCGGCAGCAGCGCGCCGCGGTCGGCACCGTCGCACTCGACGATCTCAAAGTCGGGGCCCAGGGCCTCGACCGTTGCCGGGGACAGTTCTTCTGCGATGAGTACGCGCGCCTTGGTCACCCCGGGAGCCTAGCGAAGGTTGACGCGCTCGCCCGATGGGCCTTCGGTCAGCAGGAACTCAGCGAGGCGGGCTGCGGCGCCTCGAATGTCGGGGACCGCGGTTGTTTCCCAGAGGGTTCCTTTGGCCAGCGGCCCGACGACGAAAATGTTGTCGTGCGGGTGTCCCGCGGCTGTGTGTGCCCGGGCAGAGCTCGGATCCATCGCTAACCCAAGACCCAGCGCATCGTGTGTCAGGACTTCACGTTCCACCAGCGCGGACACCAGACCATTGCCACCCACGGGCGAGGCGGGGCCGGTTGCGATCACCAAGTCGTCACCGAAGACTTCCCGGCCGTCCCGGCCTTGCATGACGACGGTTGCTGGCGATCCGTCGTCAGACATGCGCGTCTGAATTGATGAAACATCCATGGCAACGACCTGCAGTCTCCCCTGGTCGCGCCAACGCTGAAGTTGATCTGCGATCGCGGCTGGCATGCGGTGTCGATGCACCTCCCAGAAGCGTTCGGCATGCCGGAGGAATTGCCGCTTCTGGTCGATCGTCATGGTCTGCCATAGGCCCTGGGTCACGGGCCGAAGCGCGTCGACGCGTTGCCGCCAGGCATCACTGCAACCTTGGAGCCGGTGCAACGCCTCGTGCAACGGCAGCCCTGCCGCGATCTCTGCTGGCGTCACCACCGGGTCAGGGGTCGGTGCAATCCATGGTTCATCGTGGGGCTGCGGGAGGAATCCGTGCCGCGACACCATCGTGACACGAGTGTTGTCGCCTGCCGATAAACGTGAGATCGCTACATCGACAGCGGTGAGCCCGGAGCCAAGCACGAGGGTGTGTGCACCCGCGACGGCTGGCGGCAGGCTCCACGCATGCGGGTGGACGCGTTCGCGTGCAGCATCGGAAACGGCGATCGCGTCGGGGCATCGTGCGGGCGCGTTGCCGGTGGCCAAGACAACCGCATCGACCACGAGCACATCCGCGTTCGCGAGCGTGAGCGTGACACCGTCGGCGCTGTGCTGCAGATCGACGACCTGTTCGGGGACCACGACCAGCCGCGCGCGTGACCCCGCAGCGCTCTCCTCAAGGACCTGCTGGAGGTACTCGGCGTACCGCATCCGAGGCAGGTAGTCGTCGTCATGTGCCCCCGCCCACGCTCGGAAGTGATCAGGGGCGTCGGGAAGCGCGCTCATGCCAGCCGCCCGCACATTAAGGAGGTGTCGCGGATCACGGGTGCCGTAGGCCACTCCCCGACCCGGCGGGTTCGGGTCGATCAGGACCACCTCGATGAGACCCACTGGGATTCCGTCTGCGTTGCCCCCCGCACGACGCAGGAGGTGGATGGCCACGAGGACACCCGACGCACCCGCCCCCACGATCCCGATCCGCACGGCGCCTCCCTGGCGTGTCGGGTTGACGGCCCGAGTATTTCCTATAATCTCTGTAGACATTAGTGGTTAAGCAGAGGAGACGCCATGTCGACGCTCACCCGCCCGGTGATCATCCCCGATCGGGAGTTGGAATCGGTCGTCCACGCCTGGGCGAACGACCCGGATCGGTGGCGCTCTCAGGTCTACTTCGACGAGCCGCGCGTTCGCATCCCCCTGTTCGCGAGCGACGCCTACGAAGTGCGTCTGCACACCTGGCTTCCCGGCCAAGGCTCGGGGCTGCACGACCACGGCGGCTCAGCGGGCTGCATGCTGGTTGTTGAAGGGTCATTGT
>JBAWXR010000162.1:0-4138 GCA_037143955.1 Actinomycetes bacterium | reverse complement strand
AGGTGGTGGTCGCTCTGGCCATGCGGCCGCTACTTGACAGTCGTCTTGGCCGGCTTGCCCGCAGTCGTCTTGGCCGGCTTGCCCGCGGACGTCTTGGCCGGCTTGCCCGCGGACGTCTTGGCCGGCTTGCCCGCGGACGTCTTGGCCGGCTTGCCCGCGGACGCCTGTGCCACCTTGGCTACCGGGGGATCAGCCGGGTGCGGCAGTAGCGCGGCACCGAACGTGCCACTGGCCAACAGAGCTTCGCGGTCTTTGCACATACGAGCCACCTCGGCGTATGCCGCAGGACCCATCAGAGCGACGAGCTCATCGCGGTTGGAGATGTAGACCGGGTCTTCGCCGATGTGCGCCTCGGGGTTATCGGTGCAGTACCAGTTGAAGTCGTGGCCGCCAGCACCCCAGTCGCGGGCCTGATACTCACCGATGACCACCACAAGCTTCTCGTCGCCATCCTCGAACTTGCGTCGCTCATAGGTGCGGCGCATGGGCAGCTGCCAGCAGACCTGGGGCTTGGTCTCGATGAACGACACTCCTTCGGCCGCGGCCAGGTGGTGGAGTGCGCAACCGTATCCGCCGGCGAAATCCTCGGAGTTGTGGAAAATGCAGGCGCCCTTGACGACCCGAGTCTTCTCGTCGCCGTCCTCCATCTGCGTCCAGCCTTTTTTCTGACCGGTGGCGTAGTGCTGCCACGTCTCTGGCGAGAGTTTGGCCACCCAACGCGAAACGCTCTTCTTGTCCTTCTTGCCGGCGAAGTGGGCGCCATGAACGCAGCACCCGGCATCGGGTCGCTTGGCGCTGATGCCTTGGCATCCCCGGCCGAAGATGCAGGTCCATCGAGAGGTGAGCCAGGTGAGGTCAGCTTTGATCATCTGCTCGGAATCGGCAGGGTCGACGAACTCGACCCACTGGCGGGGAAAGTTGATGGAGATCGGCTGCGCGGGCATGGTCGAAGCCTAGGGGGCGCATCTGACAGGGCCGAGAGCGATACCGGAGCGCGCAACAGGCACCGGGGCCGCTAGTTTCAGCACGTGCGCTTGGGAGTCCTGGACCTTGGGTCCAACACGATTCACCTCTTGCTGGTCGACGCCCACTATGGGGCCGCCCCGACTCCCGCCTCCAAACTCAACATGCCCTTGCGGCTGTTCGAGCAGTTGCAACCCGACGGCAGCATCGGCGATGCGGCGGTTCAGCAGCTCGTGGAATTTGTCGCCGAAGGTCAGAAGCTCGCAGAGGACAAAGGCGCCACGGAAATCATGGCTTTCGCCACGTCGGCTATGCGCGATGCGAAGAACGGTGACGACGTCCTTCGGCGCATCATGGAAGCCACTGGGCTTGCGGTCGAAGTGCTGTCGGGCGAGGACGAGGCGCGCATGACATTCCTGGCAGTGCGCCGCTGGTTCGGCTGGTCGAGCGGACGCATCGTGCTGCTGGATATTGGTGGCGGTTCTCTGGAGATCGCGTCGGGTACCGACGAGGAACCTGATGTCGCCGTGTCACTGCCCCTCGGTGCCGGCCGGCTCACGCGCGATTACAGCGATGGCGATCCGCCCAGCGCCGCAGCCATCCGCGAGATGCGCAAGCAAGCACGCGTCACGATTGCCGAAAATGTTGGCCGGATTCGTCGGGTAGGCGAGGCGCAGTTGGCGGTCGCGACCTCCAAGACTTTTCGACAGCTCGCGCGCATTGCCGGAGCAGCACCGTCGAGCGAAGGAATTCACGCGAAACGGTCGTTAAAGTCAACCGACATCACACAGATCATTCAGCAGTTGTCGTCTATGAGCGCAGCTGAGCGTCGACGTATCCCCGGGGTGTCGGAGAGCCGCGCGGAGCAGTTGATTGCGGGTGCGATAGTCGCGGAAGCCGCCGTGGACCTGCTCGAGATCGATGAACTGGTGCTGTGCCCCTGGGCCCTCCGAGAGGGCCTGATTCTTCGGCGCATGGATGGCCTTACGCCGTGAGCGTGGAGACCACCGCGGGGTTGAGTTCTGCCGAGGTGGCGGATCGCGTTGCGCGCGGTCTGGTGAACGAGGCTCCGTCTGCGAATAGCCGAAGCCTGAGCGACATTCTCAAGGCGAACATCTTCACGTGGTTCAACGGACTGATCGGCGCGCTGTGGGTGACGATGCTGCTCATCGCACCGGTGCAGGACTCGTTGTTCGGCTTCATCATCGTGGCCAACACACTCATCGGCGTCGTGCAGGAGTGGCGAGCCTCTCGAACACTCGCGCGTCTGGCTGTTCTGGGCGAAGCCAAGCCTGTGGTGCGACGAGACGGCGCCTCGGTGGAAGTTCCGAGTGCGCAGATCGTGATCGATGACATCGTCGTCCTGCGCACAGGTGATCAACTTGTCGTCGATGGCACGGTTGTCGAGTCAGATGGACTCGAGGTTGATGAGAGTCTGCTCACGGGTGAGGCGGACCCGGTTCACAAGGCGTCCGGTGATGCCGTCATGTCGGGCTCTTTCGTGGTGTCCGGCTCGGGAGCGTGTGTGGCCACCCGCATCGGACGTGACTCCTTCGCCGCCGGATTAACCGAGCAAGCCAAATCCTTCCGGCTCACCAACTCTGAATTACGCAACTCGGTCAACCGCTTCATTCGCGCCATGAGCTACCTGCTTGTGCCGGTGGGTGTGCTGCTGTTGATCTCGCAGACAGTTCGGCTTGATCTGCCCATCAAGGAGGCACTGCGCGGCACCATCGCGGGAGTGGTGACCATGGTGCCGGAGGGCTTGGTCCTGCTGACCAGCATCGCCATGGCGGTTGCCGTCATTCGCCTCGCCGAGCGGCGCGTTCTCGTCCAGGATCTGCCCGCCGTCGAAGTGCTGGCGCGAGTCGACACGATCTGCGTGGACAAGACGGGCACCTTGACCGAACCGGGTATGGCGGTCACCCAGGTGATCCCCGTGACACTGCCCGATGGTGAGCCGCAAGGCTGGGACGCTCACGAACTTCTGGGCGCAATCGGGGCTTGTCAGGCCAACCCCAATCCCACCTTGGCTGCGATATCTGCGGCCTACGCGGATCCCGGATGGACCGTCACGTCGACCGTTCCATTCAGCAGTGCGCGCAAATGGTCGTCCGCGTCATTTCGCGACCACGGTTCATGGGTCCTTGGGGCGCCGGAATTTGTCGCACCAAGCGATGCGGATGTCTCTGCGCGGTCGACCGAGTTCTCCGACCAGGGCGCACGCGTTCTGCTGCTGGCCCGGGCACAGGGGGAACCGTCGGTCGATACAGGTATCGGTCCGGTAACCCCGCATCTCCTGATCGTCATCAGTCAGAGCCTGCGTGCAGATGCTGCTGAGACCGTGCGCTACTTCTTGGAGCAGGGCGTGTCGGTCAAGGTGATCTCTGGCGACAACCCCGCCACCGTGGGTGCGATCGCCGCGCAAGCGGGCGTTCCCGGGGCGGCTCATCCCATCGACGCGCGCACGCTGCCCGAGGATCTGGCCGAACTTGCACAGGCGATGCAGACAAGCTCGGTGTTCGGCCGCGTCACTCCGTTGCAGAAGAAGGCCATGGTCGACGCGCTGCATCTCAACGGCGCAACCGTCGCCATGACCGGTGACGGCGTCAACGATGTGCTCGCTCTGAAGTCTGCTGACCTGGGTATCGCCATGGGCTCCGGCGCAGGCGCTACCCGCGCTGTCGCCCAACTGGTCCTGCTTGATGATCACTGGTCGGTGATGCCCAGCGTGGTCGCCGAAGGTCGTCGGGTGCTCGGCAACATTGAACGTGTGTCGGATGTGTTCCTGACAAAGTCGTTCTACGCGGTCGTGATCTCCATCTTGACCGGCATCTTCGCCTTCACCTTCCCCTTCCTTCCGCGACACCTGTCCCTCGTTGCCGCGTTGACCATCGGCATTCCCGGCTTCTTCTTGGCACTGATGCCCAACACGGAAAGATTTCGCCCCGGGTTCTTTCGTCGGGTCTTGATGTTCGCTGTGCCGGCTGGTGTGATCTCAGCCATGACGGCGCTGGCCACGTATTCCGCGGTGCGCGCTCTTGGTGAACCGGTTGCCAACGCTCGGGCCGCGGCCACCACCGCCCTGTTTGTCGTCACCCTTGCCGTTCTGCTGGAGTCGGCGCGCCCACTCAACCTGCTGCGCATCGGCATCGTCGTGCTGATGGCGATCATG
>JBAWXR010000161.1:0-4161 GCA_037143955.1 Actinomycetes bacterium | reverse complement strand
GTAGTGCCGAAGCTTCTCGCGCCGGATCAACGGCAGCCGTAATCGTCCGGTATCTTGCGTCACATGTGCATCACGCAAATGACCAAGGATTTCAGCATTGAGATCTGCGACGACGTCATGGATCAGTCGGGTCTCCGCGCAGGCGATGTTGTCGCGATTGAGGTGACCGGACCGGGACGCATCGAGCTTCTGGGGATGCGAGCCGTGCTTGACGCGCCGGGTGGTTCCACACCCGATGTGCGCGATGAGCGAGTCTGACCGATTCGGCCCGAGAATCTCTCTCCCGCTTCCCTGCGGATTACGCAGCGCGAAATCCCGCTTTCTACAGCATGTGCAGGTACCTAGACACGTGCGTGGTGGTTGTGTTTTGACGGGTTTTTCGCAGATAATGCGCGGATGAACACTCGTATCGCTCCGCGCTTTGTTGGCCGTTTTCGGTTTGCGGGTGTTGCTCTTGTCGCGTTGGCTGCGGTGTTGTGTGTGTGCAGCTCTGCGCTGGCCGATTCCACGGGTGCTGCGGCGCGTGCGGGTACGTCGAAGAATTTGTTGGTTGAGGCGCATGCGGGGCCGTTTCGGTATCTGGCTGGTGCGACGGTGACGGTGACGGATCCGGTGTCGGGTAAGACGATGGGGACGGCGAAGACGCTGCGTCATGGTCAGGTTCGGATGCGTGTCGCGGGTGAGCCGTCGAGGACGGCGCAGTTTGTGGTGACGGTGACGGGTGGTCGTGTTGTGACGATTTCGGGCGGTCGTGTGCGGGGGAGCGCCTTTGTGGGGTCGTTGAGGACGATCGTGTCCGAGCTGGGGCCGCTGAGTTTGCAGCGGGTTGATGTGTCGACGACGGCGGCGTCGAAGATGCCGTTGGCGCGCACGGGTGGGTTTGGCAAGAATTTGGCGTCGGTGCGGCGAGCGTTGGGTTTTGTGGGGGCTGAGAAGCATCGGACGCTGCAGCTCTACTCGTATGCGGTGGGGAGTCAGAAGTTGTTGGCTGCGGTGAAGCGTGCGGGTGGGTATGACGCGTTTACGTCGATGCTGGCGCGCACTGCGCGTGAGCAGGGTCGTGTGAAGGGGTTGAGGACGCGCGTGATGCCGCTGCCGCATCCCGAGTACAAGAAGCGGCTGAAGCAGAAGAAGCCGTCCAAGGTTGCTTCGACTCGGAGTGGCGCACCGTCGACGCGCCAGTCGTCCTCGTCTGACAGTGCGAATGCTTCGGGTGCCCCGTGCGCTGCGTCGTACGTTCCTCCGACGTCGACGTCGACGGCTGGGACCACGGCCCTGACGAATTTTGCGGTCGAGTCGGCTGCTGGTTTGCTGACGATTTTTGCGGCAGGTGATCCGCTCGCGGAGTCGCCGGCGATTTTGGAGGGCATTACTGGCTTGGCCGTGGATGGAGCGAACTCTCTCGCGTCGCCGGATTCGTCAGGCACAAACCCGCAGTTGACGTCGATTCAAAACCAGCTCGATTGCATCTCGCAGCAGCTCTCGAACCTGCAGTCGAGTATCACCGGGCTGTCGATGGAAATGTCCAACGATAAAATGAGCACATGCCAGGGTCAGATTATGGATTCGTGGGCGCTCTACCAAAATCTGGTTACAACGGCGGCTGATAACCCGACCGTTGCGTCCGACCAGCTGACGGCGAGTAACAACAGCCTCGTGTCGCTCATGGGGGATGGTCCGGACAACATTCCGACGATGCAGTCAACCTGCAGTAATGACATCAACACTGGGCTCTTTCAGACCGGCGTGATCGGTCAATATCCGTCTTGGCCGCAGGCCCTTAGCTCTGTTCAATCCGGTAACTCTGCCCTCGTGCCAGCCGATGTGCAGTCGCTTCAGGTGTTCCTCAACTATTGGGGATCGCTCGAGTATCAACAGATGGTGATGCTGAGCGAGTACTACAACTACCAAGCTTTGATCGGCGATTCGCAGTGGTCGAATGAGACGACGTTCATGATGGGGACTTCGTCGTCGCCAGCCTGTCCACAGACGCCTTCTGTTGGAAACGTGGTCGGGAGCGCAACGTCGTTCTGTCAGGCGCTGCAAAACATCGGCGACGTCTATCCTGGAAATACGTACTCCGACGAAGTCGGACTGTGGACGACCACTGCTGCCGATTGCTCGACGAGTGCCTGCTCATCGTCGAGTAATGCGATCAGCGGGCTCGCCGTCAGCGCGATCCCTGCGGGGTTTATGTATTACGACTCAACTGATGTGAGCAACGGGGTGAAGCCGTGGGCACAGACGCAGGCTACACCGGCGCAACTTGCAACATCGTGTAACAGTGCCGGACTTCCCTGCACCGGTCCGGAGTGGACGACAAGTACGTGGAGCGCTGCGCTGGCCAATTTCAATGCCATTGCGCCGTACACGAACGCACCCGCAGCGCCGCAGGAATACTGGGGCATGCCCGTGGTCGATAAGCCGAACGTCTTGAGTGCGACGGCCGGTTACAACCTGGCGCCTTACAGCGGTTTCTTTAATAGCCAACTCAACTCTTATGTGGGCGGTGGCAACGTGGTCCTCGGCTCAACGACTAGTCCCGCTTGGCAACTGGTCGGTAGCGGTTCAACTGTTCAGAACAACAATTATGAGTCTGCGTGGACGTACTACGACAACATGCCTTACTTCTACACGTACTGCGGACTCACTGAGGCGAACGCGTTCTACTCACCGTCGCCATGGTCAAGTGGGGCTCTCCAGGCCTCCTACACGTACGGCCAAACCACCTCGTGCTCTTCGAGCGGCTTCCCAACCTCCCCGATCGTCGCACTCCTTGGATCACGAACGTGGAGTCAGAGCGATGCGTGGCCTGCGGCGCCCGTTATCACGACGCCGCTGACGGCGAGTGGCGTCCTGCCGTCGACCACGACCCAGCTGACTGCGACAGGTTGTGGCTCCTCGGGATGTACCTGGGGCACCAGTGGCACGGTGCCGTCGGGGTGGGCTTTGTCTTCGTCGGGAAGTCTGACCATGCCGTGTGGCGGACCGGCGGGAACGATCACCGTAGTCGCTGGTAACAACTCGTCCTTCTCGTCGGCAACGTGGCCGCTGGCGCCGCCAGCCGCGCCGTCAAACGGTGCCGCCTGCGCCCCTCCGGTCGTCACGACAACGTCTGCGGTAAACGGCACAACGATGCAGGCGTCAGGTTGTGGCTCCTCGGGCTGCACCTGGACGGGGGCTGCGGATCAAGCCGAGATTTTAGGCGGCGTCATGTACTGCACGAATAAGAATCCATGGAGTGGATCAATTCCGGTAACAGCCACCAACACGTACGGGTCATCGGCGGTCCAGAACGTCGCGGTGTCCTGCCCCACAAGCAACAATTAAAAACAACAACGGCCCCGGACTGGCGCTTGCTGGTCCGGGGCCGTCTTCGTTTGTGATTCGTTCGTGACTAGCTGACGCGAACGACGGGGCTCGGGGGCTCCTCGCCGTTGAGGATCGCGACCGTGTTGGCGGCTGCGAGGAGACCCATCTCGGTGCGGGTCTCGATCGTGGCCGAGCCGAGGTGCGGGATCAGCACCGCGTTCTCGAGGTCGAGCAGACCGGGGTTGATCTTCGGCTCCTCCTCGAACACGTCGAGGCCAGCGCCCTTGATCTCGCCCTTGCGGAGCGCGTCAACGAGCGCCTGCTCGTCGACGACGGGACCGCGCGTGGTGTTCACGAGGTACGCGTCCTCGCGCATCTGCGCCAGGCGGTCGGCGTTGATCAGGTGCTTCGTCTCGTCGTTGAGCGGGCAGTGCAGCGAGACGACATCGGCCGTCTCGAGCAGCTCGTCAAACGACACGTACTTGGCGCCGAGCTCGGCCTCGATCGCGGGATCCGCCTGGCGGCGACCCGAGTAGATGATCTCCATGCCGAACGCCTTGGCGCGACGCGCCGTGGCCTGGCCGATCAGGCCGAGGCCGACGATGCCGAGCGTCTTGCCCTGGATGCCCGTGCCGAGCATGTAGAACATGCTCCACACCCACGGGGTCTCCGAGCGGATCACGCGCTCGCCCTCGCCGAGACGACGAGTCGTCATAAGGATCAGCGACATCGCGATATCCGCGGTGGCCTCCGTCAGCACGCCCGGCGTGTTCGTAAACCAGACGGTGCCGCGGCTCTCGATCGCCTTCGTGTCGACGTTGTTGAAGCCCACCGCCACGTTGGCGATGA
>JBAWXR010000160.1:0-4224 GCA_037143955.1 Actinomycetes bacterium | reverse complement strand
GCGCGATCGCCTTTGTCGCGTTCTGTCTGCTCTCGAGTGCCACGTACATCGTCAATGACATGCGGGATATCGCGCTGGACCGCGAGCATCCGACCAAGAAGTTCCGCCCGATTCCCGCTGGCGAACTCCCGATTCCAGTGGCCATTGCCGCCGCTGCCATTCTCACGCTGGGCGCCTTTGCGCTTGCAGCAGCCATCAATCTCTCGTTGGCCGGAATACTTGTCGCGTATCTCGTGGTCACCCTGTCGTACTCCTTTGGGTTGAAGAACGAACCGGTCATTGAACTTGGCTTGCTTGCTATGGGGTTCCTGCTGCGGGCTGTCGCAGGAGGCGCCGCGTCGGACTTGCCTATCTCTACCTGGTTCCTCATCGTGACCGGCTTCGGATCGCTCTTCATGGCGGCGGGCAAGAGGTCGAGCGAATTGGCGCGAGCATCAATCCCTGACGCCAACGGGCAGTTGCCTGCAACACGTCGAAGCTTGCAGGGTTACTCCACCTCTTATCTTCGGTTTGTCTGGGCAACTTCCGCCGCAGTGACGATCACTGCGTACTGCCTGTGGGCGTTCGAGGTGGCGTCGCATCCTTCGACTGTTTCGTGGGCGGCATGGAGTGTGCTGCCATTCGTGCTGGCGATCCTGCGGTACGGAGTTGATGTGGATCGCGGATCCGCAGAAGCGCCCGAGGACGTTGTCCTCAAAGACCGCGCCTTGATCGCGCTCGGCATCATCTGGCTCGTGCTGTTTGGCCTCGGGGCGTTGGGAGTCTGATGACCATTTCACCGCTCGATCTCGGCGAAAGCGAGCGACCGCTCACCGGCTGGGGAAGAACAACACCCACGGTGGCGAGCGTCAAAGCTGTCACCAATGTGGCTGATATTCAAGACGTAGTTCAACACGCGAGCCCTCGCGGAGTACTGGCGCGCGGTCTCGGACGCTCGTACGGAGATGCCGCGCAGTCGGGCGGCGGAACTCTGGTCGACCTCAGTTCGTTGGATTACGCGCACATCGACCACGAGGCGGGCCTCGTCACGGCCGGAGCCGGCGCCAGTCTCGATGCGTTGCTACGCACTCTTGTTCCCGCGGGATTCTTCGTACCGGTGACGCCCGGCACCCGCATGGTCACGGTGGGTGGTGCTATTGCCGCAGATATCCATGGCAAGAACCACCACGTCGAGGGAACCTTCGGCTCGCATGTGTCCTCTTTGACGCTGGTCGACGGACAAGGCGAGTTGCGCACATTGACCCCTGACAGCCCACTGTTCTGGGCCACCATCGGAGGCATGGGCCTCACCGGCGTCATCACCGAGGCGACCTTTGATCTGATTCCCATCACAACTTCGTTGATGAGCGTCGACACCAATCGCACGACCGATCTTGATGACGCGATGAGTCGCATGATCGAAGGTGACGACGCCTACCGATACAGCGTCACGTGGATCGACAGCATCTCGCCGTCGGGCCGAGGCGTGATGACGCGAGGCGACCACGCGACTCTCGATCAACTTCCACTAGGCACACCTGCCCTCGCATACGGCCCGCAACCACGGCTTACCGCACCCAGCATGATTCCGGGCGCGCTGCTAAACACGCTCAGCGTGCGCGCCTTTAACGCGGCGTGGTTCCGCAAGGCACCCAAACACCGGGTCGCTGAACTGCAGTCGATCCCCGCGTTCTTCCACCCGCTCGACGGGGTGTTGGAGTGGAACCGCATCTACGGCCGCGGTGGTTTCCTGCAGTACCAGTTCGTGGTGCCAGACAACGCCGCACACGTCGTTCCGTATGCCCTCAAGCGCCTGCGCGACATCGGTGCTCCCTCATTTCTCACCGTGCTCAAGAGATTCGGTGCTGCCAATCCCGCGCCGCTGTCCTTCCCGCAACCCGGATGGACCCTGACAGCCGATGTGCCGGCTCGAATCGCTGGTCTCGCCGATGTGCTCGATGAGCTCGACACACTCGTGCTGTCGGAAGGTGGGCGCCTGTACCTCGCCAAGGACTCGCGCATGTCTCCCGCCATGATGGCGTCGTCATACCCGCGCTTGGCGGAATGGCAGGAACAGCGAACACAGCTTGATCCGCATCACGTCTTCACGTCCGATCTGGCGCGAAGGCTCTCACTATGAAGGTGACGCCATGATGGATGCCCTGGGAACGCCGCAGTCCGTGCTCGTGCTTGGCGGAACGAGCGAGATCGCTCTTAATACGGTCGCAGCGCTGCCGCGCAATCGGCTATCCCGTGTAGTCCTGGCTGGACGTCCGTCACCTGCTCTCGACGAGGCGGTCCAGAAGGTCCGCTCGATCGGAGTCTCGGACGTGGCCTCGGTCGCGTTCGACGCCCTCACTGTTGACTCCCATGGTGCGATCATCGATGCGATCTTCGATGCCGGTGACATCGACGTGGTTGTCCTCGCGTTTGGGGTGCTGGGAGATCAGGCTCAGGCTGAAGCCGACCCCGCTGCCGCAGTGATGGTGGCATCCACCAACTACACCGGAGCTATGAGCGCATCTCTGCATGTGGCCCGACGACTGCGCATGCAAGGACACGGCTGGCTGGTCGTCATCTCCAGTGTCGCTGGCGATCGTGCACGTCGATCAAACTTTGTGTACGGATCCACCAAGGCGGGCCTTGATGCATTCGCTCAGGGTCTCGGCGATGCGATGCAGGGCACAGGTGCCCACGTGCTGATTGTTCGGCCGGGATTCGTGCGCACTCGCATGACCGCGGGGATGCCCGAGGCACCTATGACGATCGATCCCCAGGACGTCGCCCGCATCACGGTTGCCGCGATGCGGCAGGGTCGCTCACTCGTCTATGCGCCGGGCCAGTTGAGGTATGTCATGGGCGTGCTCAAGGCACTTCCGCGGCCGGTGTTCCGCAAACTGGCCGCGCGCCAGGGCTGACGTCAGCGCAGGACCTCAATGACGTCGGTGAAGTCCAGACGTCGACCGGTGTAATACGGCGGTTCGTCTCGGATGTGGGCGCCTGACACCGAGGTGCGAAGTGCGCGTGTGAGGTCGATGAGGTCTCCGACGCGATCCGACTCCAGGGCCTGGAGCCATTCGTAGTCCGTCAACGCGAAGGCAGGCACCATGGTGACCAGCACGTTGGAGTGCTGGCGCAACACGCCTGCACGATCGGCGAGCATCTCTCGACGGTCATCTGAGGTGAGCGAATACCACTCCTCAGACCTTTCACACGGTGAGACGCTCACCCAGGGGCGCGGTGCATCACCCGCGGCGAATCCTTGAACGTGTCCTCGCGCGGTCTCATTGGGATCCAATCGGCCCATGGCAGACCACACGAGCTCAACCGATTCTCCTGCGGCGGTGCGGCGAAAGGCACGCAGTGACTCCTGAAGTCCCTGCATGCTCGGGCCGTGCATCCACAGCAGGAGATCTGCTTCCTCGCGCATGCCCGACACGTCATAGATACCGCGGACATGGACTCCCATGAGCGCCACACCATCGCGCCAGCGCTTGAGGTCCTGGGCTGCGATGTGCTCGTCGTAGCGCAGGGACTCGGTGCGGGCGAACACACTCCAGACGGTGAATTCCATGAGCTAGTCCGCGATGCGCGGGTGTCGAATGCCGGGGTGATCTGCGGGGAGTGATCTTTTGATGACGCGCCAGGAGAGGTAGACCGTGAGGGCGACGAGACCGTAGAAGATCGCGCCGGTGACGGCCAGTCCCCACAGCAGGTTCTGCTCAATGAGTGGGAACAGCACGGCGGCTCGGATGAGGCAGAGCGCCACCCAGAGCCAACTCGCCTTGCCGTAGGCACTGACGAGATCGGGGTCCTTGCGCCAGCGCATGCGTGTGCCCACGATCGGTCCAACGATCACGCCCAGCAGCGGCCAGCGGATGAGAATCGAGACCGCGAACGCCAGAGCCGAGATGAGGTTGATGAGCACACGCGGCCAGAAGAAGGCGACGGCGCTGTCGGTCTTGACCGCGATATAGGCGCTGATGACGACGATAAGCAGGGCACTCAGGGCGCGTGTGGGTCGCTTGCCCTCCGCGATGCGCCACACGGCGAAGACAGCGGCAAGCACGAGTGCCACTCCGACTGCCCAGCCGATGCTGGTGGTACCGACAAAAACACTGACGAACGCGAGTGGCGGCAGAATGCTTTCGACGGCCCCGCGCGGTCCGCCGATGAGGACACGGAGCAGGTGGCGGTCCGCCTGTCCGGGGTCGGAGGTGCTCACGGAATGCAGAGTAGTTGCAC
>JBAWXR010000159.1:0-4235 GCA_037143955.1 Actinomycetes bacterium | reverse complement strand
GGCGACGAACTTGCGCTTATCGACGAGGTCGGCGACGAACTTGCGCTTATCGACGAGGTCGGCGACGAACTTGCGCTTATCGACGAGGTCGGCGACGAACTTGCGCTTATCGACGTCGTTGGGGACGCACTAGCTCGCACGGACGCACGTGCAGATGCCGAGGGCTCGAGCGAGGGTTCAGTGTTGACGAGTGCATCCGGATTGCACTGCGCAGGGATACCTAGCGGAGTGACTTCTGACGTAGGCGATGCCCACGCGGGGGTAGTTCCGACCAGCGACGCGATAATCGCGATAACGGAAATGGCCACGAGGGTGCGACGCATGCGCTCTCCCCGCCTACCCGCCTTCACCACTACCCCCTCTAGATCAAAATGCCGGGAGCGTGGTTGTGACCTTCACCTCGCCCAGCTTCACCACGCGCGGGCCGCTAACCGCAAATGAGCTGGCGCTTGCCGTCACTGCAGGGGCAGCGTTCGAGCTGGCGGCGAAGCCGGTGAAGAACAGGGACTCCATCGCTACGGACACGTTGGCGACGAGTGCGCGCTTTGGGAACATGCTGTGTGAATCCTCCGATCTAGCACATCGACGACCTAGCTGTCAGGACTTGCAACAGGGTCACATGAGGGTCTGGCCGCGGTGCGAGAGAGCTGCAGAATTCAGCAGATACGTGCGTGAAGAGGGCGAAGTTCACATCAATGGCGAATCGACGCTCGTGACAAGTCCCACCACTCGTCAGGGCGTACGGCACGGCAGGGCGTACGAGCGGGAAGGAGCATGAATGAGGCCAGCCTGACTGGCATGAGCGACTGGCGGGAGGCGCTACTCCCGGCCTTCGCCGACGGCCGTACTGCCTGAAGTGCGACTGCACGACCGACTAGGTGCGCCTCACATGGCGATCGGAAGGGAGGCAGTGAGGAGGTAGCCGTCATCGGTGGCCTCGCTGCTCCACCGGGTCGAGCACTCTTCGAGGATTCGAGTTCCCATCCCCGCGATTACCCCAGACTCGGGGGCGGCGCCATTGTTGTGGACCCTCACGAGCACCTCGTCGTCGACGAGGCTGATCGATATGTCGACGATCGATGCGTCGCCATGCCGGACCCCGTTGGAGATGGCATCGGTCAGGACATCGCGGAGGCAGGATCGACACAGCTCATCTTTGTCGAGGGCGGCCGTCGCCTCGGTGTCCATCGTGGTCGCGATGGTGCAAACCCCCTCCCAGGTACCGATGAGAATCTCGAGACTGTCGTCGATTCCCGGCGTTACCGCAGGCTGCCTCCCGAGTATTGAAACGGCGGCGCCTAGTTGATCGCGCGTCTGGGCGATGCGTGTCGGGGCGTCGGCGCCAGTTCGAACGGCTTCGTCGAGCCTCACGGCCGCAGCCGTGATGGCACCCTGGATCGGGCCATGCAAGGCTCGCGATAGTGAGCTGTTCTGCTGCCACTGCACTTGTCCGACGCGGGCGACCTGCCAACGCAGGGAGGCCTCGGTGGTCGCTAGTCGCTCCTCGTCACCTTGACGCTGTCGGTCAACAGCCTGCTTGATGGAGACGAGCCATGCAACGGTGCAAAGGCCAAACGGTGCGCCGAATAAGGCCCACTTGCTGGCGACCGAACCGCCTGCGATTTCATGCGCGATGAGTCCGATGACGGCGCCAGCACAGAGGCAGGTGACCGTCACGGCGATCACTCGGACCTGCAGCGGGCGGCCGGAAAGTATCCGGGCGAGCAGGGCGTTGCCTGCCGTCAGGAGAATCAAAGTCACCACGAGTGCGTCGAGCATGAGGAGTAATACCTCGCCCGGTGGGAAGGAGGCGAAGGTGAAGATGAAACTCATAATCGTGAATGTGACTGTAGTCGCGAGCGGGCGCAAAGGCCGACCGCTGCTGGCGAGGTCGAACACCAGAGTCCAGTCAATACCAGGGCTCAGCAGCTGAGGGGGGGCTGGTGACCAAGCCGGAATACTCGATGCCAACTCATGACTGAGCGGGCGCACCATCTCGCTGGCCATGCGCTCAAGCATGCGCACCGCTTCGGCCGGCCGGTTCGGGTCAAGCAGCGTGAACTCCTGCAGCAGTTCACGCTGGGTCCGGGCAATCGCCTCCTCGTTGAGTGCCTCGATGCTGACCGTCATGCGTGCACGGGCTTCCTCGAGGGCCCGGGTGCTCGCGATGAGGGCGCGAACCCGATCGTCGTGCTGACGGGCGGCGTTGACGGCGAGAGAAGTCAGAATGAGGGCGGTGCTGATGGTGAACAGGCCCGCTAGGCTGCGGTACGCCCATTTGGCGGAGTCATCGCCTCCCCAGGCGCTCAGGCAGATTCCGATGACGACGCCGCGAGTGACCCCAGCAATGGCGAAGAGCGCAAGGGTCGTGAATGGCCGGGGCCGCACGGCGGTCTCACGAAGCAGGATTGCCTTGCCCGTGAGTAGGACGGCCCAGATGGCCAACTGGGAAAGCGTCACGATCGCGAACCGCGTGATGAGGTGTGACCCGATTCCGGGGTTTCCAATGAAGTGCGTGCCGAGGTTAATTACGTAGGTGATCCAGAAGGACGTCCACGTGATGGAGTACGGACCGCCGATATGAATCAGGGCCCGCCGCACATCGCTCACGGCCGATCCGGGATGCCGGCGTGGGTGATGTACACGCGAATCGCCTCCGATCTCGGAACAAGTGGCCCGCCAGCGCTGATGCCGAGATCGAGGTAGACACTGCCCAGCAGCTTCTCGACTGCGCTCGTCGTGCAGTTGCGCTGCCGTGCGATCTCGGGCGTGCTGTAGCCCTGCGCGGCCCGGCGAAGTACGTCCAATTGGGCGCGAGAGAGCGTGGCCAGGGGACCGCTGGCGGTCCGCTTCTGATGTATCGACCCTTGGTCGCGCAGGACGTCGTCGACGATTTCGAGGAGGTGCTCGGTGGACATGATGGTCGACTTCGGGATGTGGACGCAGGATTCGGGGAGATCCGCCGGAGACATGCCGAGGGCGCGTAGATCGGTCACCTTCGTAAGAACGATCAGGGCGAGCCCTGGGTGCCGGCGGCTCAAGATGTGTGCGAGGTCGACACCGCTTGGCCCTGTCCCGAGCCAGACATCGAGGATGGCGACGTCTGGATCGAGGGCATCGACCACCAGTCGAGCCTCGGGTGCATTGCGCGCTACTCGGACATCGAAGCCGCCCGCCTCGAGCGCGCTCGCCGTGAGTGCGGCCACCATCGGCTCGTCCTCGACCACCACGGCTCTGCGACGCATGCCATTCCCCTGTTCGAAGAGCTCCGGAGGTCCAGAACTTCCGACCACAGTGCCCCGGCTGGGGCTGGTCGCTCGAAATGATAAGTACGTCGAACGTCCCCACTACGGAGGACGTCGTTTTCAGCCGCCCTACCGTACCGTTCCCCGATTCGTAAACCCCGCACAAGCTCCGGAATTCCGGAACTTCCGACCTCACTGCCTCGGCCGGCCAGGGGAGACCTGGTCGACAGGGGGCAGAGCTGACACCGTGTCTAATTTGCCCATGAAATTGTCTGCCAGTTCACGAGGGAAGACAAGTTATGCACAGGGCCTCTACGGTCACGAATTGGACACACAGCAGCCCTGAACCGCGAGATGTCAGGCCAAAAGTCTCAACCTGGATCGTGAAAAGTCTCAACCTGGAACACGGAAGTCTCAAGTCGCACTTGAGAGTCGTGCAAATCCCCTCATGAATTCGTGAGGAAGAGGGCTCAGGCAGCTCTCGGCGCGGATGCCCAGCCATGTAGGCCGCTCACCTTCCCAGTCAGCCCGGCCACTACGCGACAAGAGAAAATGCCCGCGTCCCGCACAGATGTGTACGGGACACGGGAGATTGGTGGTGGAGGTGCCGGGAATCGAACCCGGGTCCGTGCAGGCCTCTTGCGTCCTTCTACGTGTGTAGCCGCGCTATCGCTGCTCGGCCCCCGCGCTTCGTGCGGCACTGCGCGGTGGCGGCCCAGTCACTGTTTGGCTTTCCGCCCGCTCCCGTGACCGGAGCGATTGGTGAGTCCCCTAGCGACGTCAGATCCCGATTCGGGGACACATCGGGCTGACGGCTGATCTAGTGCTTAGGCCGCGAGGGCGTAAGCGTCAGCAGACTGCGTTTTGTTGGCAGTTATTTAGTTCCCAGGATTCTTAACGAGATCACCTGAGCTTCTCGACACGCTTCTCCGGTCAAAGCATCTACCCGTCGAAACCTGTCACCCCCATGTTGAGTTATCAATCCGGGCG
>JBAWXR010000158.1:0-4322 GCA_037143955.1 Actinomycetes bacterium | reverse complement strand
CTCTGGCACGTATCTGAGCTGCCGACAGGATCGCTCTCACGCGGCACCACCGCGCGACGCCACAACCATCGCGATCACCATGCCGCCGTCGTGGCTTATCGACAGGTGCCAAGTGTCGATTCCTCGCGCGAGTGCGACCTGGGCCGCAGCACCCGAGAACTCCAGGATCGGCTCGCCGTGCACTCCCCTCAGCACTTCGCATTCATGCCAACTCAGCCCTCGCGAGTCCACGAGCACCTTGATGACCGCCTCCTTGGCAGCCCACCGACCGGCAATGGATGAAGGGGTCAAGGACAGGCGTCGCTCTCGAGGACTGAGGATGCGATCCACAAACCTCGGGTGGCGTTGGGACAACTCGGTGATGCGGGACACCTCAACCATGTCCACGCCCACCCCGACCACCGACCCGGGTAGCAGCGCTACTCCACTGTGACGGACTTGGCGAGGTTGCGCGGCTGGTCAACATCGTGACCCTTGGCGGTGGCCAAGGCACACGCGAAGACCTGCAACGGAACTGTCGCAACCAATGGCTGCATCAAGGGCGGTACTGCAGGAATTCTGATGATGTCATCGGCAACAGAGGTAATGGACTCATCGCCTTCTTCGGCAATCGCAATGACACGGGCGCCCCGAGCACGCACCTCTTGGATATTGGACACGATCTTGTCGTGCAGCACCGGCCGACCGATCGGTGACGGCACGACGACAAACACGGGAACTCCATCCTCAATCAGTGCAATGGGTCCGTGCTTGAGTTCCCCCGCCGCAAAACCTTCGGCATGCATGTAGGCGAGTTCTTTGAGCTTGAGCGCGCCTTCGAGTGCGACCGGGTAGCCCACGTGCCTACCCAAGAACAGGACCGACGTGGAGTTCACTAGTTCGCGAGCCAGCGCCTTGACCGCCTCGGTCGTATCCAGTACGAGGTCGATCTCTGCGGGCATGTCATCAAGCTGGGTGAGCACCGCATGGATCTCGTCGGTTGTCATGGATCCACGGGCCTGCGCGAGGTACAGGCCCACCAGGTAGGCGGCGATGATCTGCGTCAAAAAGGCCTTCGTCGATGCCACCGCGATTTCGGGACCGGCGTACGTGTAGAGCACGGCGTCAGCCTCACGCGGGATCGTCGAGCCCACCGTGTTGCAGATGGCGAGCGTGCGGGCTCCCTGCTCTTTGGCATGACGCAAGGCCATCAGCGTGTCCATAGTCTCGCCCGACTGCGAGATAGCGATCACCAGACTGTCAGGGCCGACAATGGGATCGCGATATCGGAACTCACTGGCCAGCTCCACATCGACCGGTAGATGGGTCCAATGCTCGATGGCGTACTTGGCCACAAGACCCGCGTGGGCCGCCGTGCCGCAGGCGATCACCACCACCTTCGACACGCTGCGGAGCGTGTCGTCATCTAGCGCAGTCTCGTCGAGCTTGATGCGATTGTCGGACGTTATGCGTCCACGCAGAGCATCCGCCACTGCCTTGGGCTGCTCAGCGATTTCCTTGAGCATGAAAAGGTCGTAGCCGCCCTTCTCCACCGCGGCCGCATCCCAATCAACGGAGAACGGCTTGGCTTCGACCGGCAGACCGGCGAAGTCAGTGATGGTGATGCTGTGTGCGGTCATGGCCACGACCTGGTCCTGACCGAGCTCCAAGGCATTGCGCGTGTGGTCAACGAAAGCCGCGACATCCGATGCCATGAAGTTCTCGCCCTCACCGACACCGACGACCAGAGGACTGTTGCGTCGAGCACCCACCACGAGTTCGGGTTGGTCGCGATCAAGAGCCACCAGGGTGAAGGCGCCGTCGAGTCTGCGGCATACCGCACGCATGGCTTCGGCCAGGTCGTTGTCCACGCGCGGGAGTTCCAGGGAAAGAAGGTGCGCCACTACTTCGGTGTCGGTCTCGGAGAGGAGTCGAACACCGGCGGTGGTGAGCTCGGCACGCAGTTCAGCGAAGTTTTCGATGATGCCGTTGTGAATGACCGCCACGCGCGTGTCATCGCTGACATGCGGATGGGCATTAGCATCGGTGGGTCCGCCATGAGTGGCCCAACGCGTGTGACCAATTCCGGTCGTGGAGGCCGGCAGTGGGTCGGTGCCCAGCAGCTCTTCGAGATTGGCCAGCTTGCCGGCCTTCTTGCGGACCTCCAGCTGCCCTTCGCTGATGACCGCGACCCCGGCCGAGTCGTATCCGCGGTACTCCAGCCGGCGCAGGCCCGCGACCACGATCTCCAGCGCCTGCTTCTGGCCGACGTAACCCACGATGCCGCACATGGGAGCCAGCGTACGCGGGCACAATGTCCCCCGTGATGACCGTGCGCGTCGCCTGCCCTGAGCGGCTCCGGGAACCGGTTCTGGCATTCCTGTCTTCGCAAGCCGACCTTGTCAGCCTGACGGTCAGCGAATGCCTTGAGCCCCTGGGCGCAACGATCACGGCCGACATTCCCCGGGAGAGTGCCAACACGATCATTGATGGACTCATGGACCTGGGCGTCCATGAATCCGGGACCATCCAACTCGCCCCTGTGCCCGCATGGATCTCACGTCGTGCCATGGCGGCCGAAGCTGCCGCGCCTGGTGATGGCGCCGACGCCGTCGTGTGGAGCGAAGTCATTCATCGGTGCTACGAGGAAACGCGACTGAACTGGACCTATGTGTCCTTCATGATCCTGGCCACACTCCTCGCGGGAATCGCGGTGATCACCGACTCATCGATCCTGCTCATCGGCGCCATGGTGCTGGGGCCGGAATTCGTACCGGTGGCGGCCCTGGGTGTTGCGCTGGTGCGTCGACGTGGGAACTTGTTCCGGCAGGCACTCAGCACGCTGCTTCTGGGCTTCCTGATCTCGATCGCTGCGGTCACCGTGGTGGCGTGGCTTGCGCACCAGGCACATCTCTTTGGTCCAGAAGACGTGTCACCGGATAGTCGACCCGGAACCGCATTCATCTTCCAGCCCGATCAATGGTCCTTCATCATCGCGGTGATAGCCGGATCCGCCGGCGTACTCGCAATGACGTCAGCGCGAGGAAGCGGACTGGTCGGAGTGTTCATCTCTGTGACGACCATCCCCGCGTCGGGAAACATCGCCGTGGCACTCGCCGTAGGTGCCTGGCATGAGATGTGGGGAAGCGCGGCCACCCTGCTCATCAACATCGCCGGTATGGCGATCGCGGGCTGGCTGACTCTCTTGGTGCAGAACCTCGTGTGGCGACGCGTCAGGAGACCCGCAAGGCGCTTCCCACAATCTCGGCAAGCTCCCTACTGATCTCTTGAGCCTCCTCCAGCGTGGCCGCTTCGACCATCACACGGATCACCGGCTCAGTTCCCGAGGGACGCAAAAGCACCCGTCCCGAATCCCCCAACCGCTCGCGGGCACGCAGGACCGCCATCTTGACCTCGTCCGACTGCTCTAATGCGGTGCGATCCACATCGCGAACATTGACCAAAACCTGAGGGAACTTGGTCACCGCTGCGGCCAGGTCAGCAAGCGACTGTCCCGTGCGGGCCATCTGCGCCAATAGATGAAGGGCTGTCAGGAGTCCGTCACCGGTCGTGGCATGCATCAACATGACCACATGGCCGCTCTGCTCGCCACCCAGAGCCAGTCCCTGTGACCGCATGGCTTCGAGTACATACCGGTCACCGACGGACGTCTCGATCACGGTGATGTCTGCTGCCTGCATCGCTTTCTTGAAACCAAGGTTGGCCATCACGGTGGACACCACCGTGCGAGAAGGAAGCTGACCCGCGTCAGCCATCGCCTTGGCCAAGATGGCCAGAATGTGATCACCATCGATTTCATTGCCCGCGGCGTCGACGGCTAGACAGCGATCCGCATCACCGTCATGCGCGATACCCACATCGGCACCATTGGCACGCACCGCGGCGATGAGATCGGCAAGGTGAGTGCTGCCACAATTGTCATTGATGTTGATTCCGTCAGGACTGGCATGAATGGCAGTGACGTTGGCTCCGGCCGCACGAAGAACTGCGGGAGATACCAAGGACGCGGCACCGTTCGCGCAGTCAACCACCACACGTATGCCGTCAAGGCTCACGTCGATGGACGCACGAACGTGATCCATGTATTGCTGAACCGCTGCGTCGTCACGACGGACTCGCCCGACTGCAGCGCCAATCGGGCGTTCCCACGGCTCTTGCATTCGCTGCTCGATCGCATCCTCGATGGCGTCCTCGAGCTTGTGTCCGCCTCGCGAAAAGAACTTGATCCCGTTGTCCGGCATCGGGTTATGAGATGCCGACAGCATCACGCCAAGGTCAGCCCCGAGGCGGTCGGTGAGAAAAGCCACGGCCGGCGTCGGAAC
>JBAWXR010000157.1:0-4327 GCA_037143955.1 Actinomycetes bacterium | reverse complement strand
ACCCAGTACGACGCCCTCGTACCGATGGGTGCCCCCTGGGGTGCGTGGGACGACGATCGCATCGGCAACTGGTTGCTTCCGGAACTTCAGTGGTTGCGCGAAGCCGACGAAGCCGGGGTCCCTGTGCTCGGACTGTGCTTTGGCGGACAACTGCTGGCGCGAGCTCACGGTGGATCCGTCGCCACTGCACCTGATCATGAAATCGGCTGGACATCCATCTGGACCGAGGACCCCGACCTGGTCGGCGAGGGCCCATGGTTTGAGTTCCATTACGACAGATGGACTCTGCCGGCCGGTGCCACCGAGATCGCTCGCACAGCGCGTGCATCACAGGCATTCACGCTGCGACGCAACCTCGGTGTGCAGTTCCATCCCGAACTCAGCGCCGACATGCTGATGGGTTGGTACAACTCACCGGGCGATGCCCGCAGCCTTGTGGCGCACGACGGTCAGGACCCCGACATTCTCATGGCGCACACAAGGGCGATGGAACCCGCCGCACGATCTCGAGCTCGCGGCCTGGTCGATTCATTCCTGACTCGAGTCGCCCGCTCCTGAACTACGCCTGCTTCACCGGGAATCTCTTGATGCCGTGGATGAAGTTCGAACGCAGGTAATCAATCGTTCCGTTGTGGTGCAGGTCCACGGGGCGTGTGAGCAGATCCTCGAACATGATCTGGATTTCCAAGCGCGCGAGGGAATTGCCCAGGCACAGATGCGGTCCGCCGCGGCCAAACGTCATGTGCTCGTTGGGCTTGCGCGTCACATCGAATCGATGCGGCTCGATAAAGACTTCTTCGTCGCGATTGCCTGACGCGAACCAGCAGACCACTTTGTCGCCGGCCTTGATCTCACGACCACCCAACTTCGTATTTCTCGTTGCCGTACGGCGCATGTGGTAGACCGGCGATGCGTAGCGCAGGAACTCCTCGACAGCCCACGGAATGAGCTCAGGCTGTGCGCGCAGGAGCGCAATTGCGTCCGGATTGTTGATGAGGTTGTTCATCGTGTGCGAGATCGTGTGCCGTGTCGTCTCATTGCCCGCGATGATGAGAAGCAGGAAGTAGTTGCGGAAGTCACGGTCGTCCAGCGGCTTTCCATCGATCGGTGTTTGGTTGACCAACCGGGAGACGATGTCTGTGCCGTCGCCACCCTTGCGAGCGTTGGCAAGGGAGAAGCCGTAGTCGAAGACCTCAAGTGCGGCCGGAGAGCGGAACGGCAGGTCCTTGTACTTCTCACTCTCATCACTGTCGAGTAGGACGTCCGCGTGCTCGGGGTCGGTGTTGCCGACCATGCGATTGCCCCACTTGATCAGTTGAGGGATGTCCTGATCAGGGACGTCGAGCAGCTTGGCCAGCACACGGATCGGGAAATCCGCGGCGACCTCGGCCACGAAGTCGAATTCGTTCTTGCTGAGTGCAGAATCAAGGGTGTTGGCGGTGAGCCCGCGCAGGAAGGTTTCGTATACGGCAAGGGCGCGAGGAGTGAAGTCATGCTGAAGCAACTTGCGCAGGGCCCGGTGACGTTCACCGTCGCTGTCCAGCATCGACTTGCGGATCTCGATCTGACTGGAGTCCAACTCCTCGAGCGCGGTGGCACCGACTTCACTGGAATACGTCTCGGTGTCACGCAGAACTTCGAGGATGTCGACATAGCGGGTGACGGCCCAGAAGCCATGGTTCGGTGCCGGCTCCTCCTGCCACGACACAGGATCGTGGCGACGCAGGTCTTCGAAGACCTCCCACGGGGCTCCGTTGGCAAAGAGATCATTGTCCGCAAGCGAATGAGACGTGGTCGTGGTCATGCTTCCTCCGAGCGCCCGAGCGGGCCAACGAATCTCCATCCGAAGATCGTTCGGCCCCAAACCATTTCGCTCAGCCTAGCCTGCCGCTGGCGAAAATGGGAGCGGTCGCGTCAACCGTGCGGCATCATCAGGACCCACAGGAATCTAGGAGGCCACCATGGCTGGGCACCACACGCTGACGGAGACCGAAAGTGCCGTGGCCGCCCGTCTCGGGGACCTTCAGTTGGATTTTGAATCCATGGCGGTGGTCTCGAACCTTTTCCGGGCAGCCGGCGCCGTGCGCAATCACCTTGAGCGGACGGTCCTGCAAAAGTCCGACCTCACCTGGACCGCCTTCGTCGTGATGTGGGTCGTGTGGATCTGGGAGCCCATCGAGACCCGCGACATTGCCACGGAGGGCGGCTTCAGCAAGGCGACACTGAGTGGAGTTCTCACCACACTCGAAGGACGAGACCTCGTCACCCGCGAACGTGACAAGAAGGATGGCCGTCTGGTGCTCGTGCGCCTCACGGCCAAGGGTCGACGCCTCATGCGCACGCTGTTCCCGGAGTTCAACGAACAAGAAAAGAACATCACCCAACACATCAAGCAGACAGATAAGGCCAAGGCGGCACAGTTCCTTCGAGACATCACGCGGGCAACAGAGTCGTGACGATCGCCGACGACATCACGGTCGCGGATCTGGAGCGAGATCCGTATCCGATCTATGCACGGTTGCGCCGCGAGGCGCCCGCCGCGTGGGTCCCGTCGGTCGGGCTCTATTTGGTCACGCGGGCTCCCGACGTCGAACTCGTCACCACCAAACCCGCCCTTTTCAGTGCGGTGGTGGATGGTTCACCCCTGGATCGCTCGTTCGGTGGCCCCACTTTGCTGACCCAAGACGGCGAGGAGCACCTCGACAAACGCCGCAGCCTGGAGCACAAGTACCGGCCGAGAACGGTCTCGACCTACATTGACGACCTTGTCCGTCCCATCGCCGAACGCGCACTCGCAGCACTACTTCAGCGTCGCGATGCGGAACTCGTCGCTGATTACTTCGAGCCCATCTCGGTTCTCAGCCTCGGTGCCGTCCTCGGCATGGGCCATCTGTCCGCTCAGACACTGCAGCACTGGTTTCACGGACTGGCCATGGGCGCCACGAATTTTGAACAGGACCCGGACAAGCAGCGCATCAACGACGAGGTGGCCGCTGAGATCGATGCCGAGCTGCGTCCGATCATGGAGCGTCTACTCGTCGAACCCGATGACTCAACGATGTCGCACATGCTGCACACGGGTAGACCCGAAGGCGAGCCTCGGACTGTCGACCAGGTCCTGCCATCGTTGAAAGTCATCATCCTGGGTGGCATGCAAGAGCCAGGGCACGGCGCCGCGTCGTGCATGGTGGGCCTACTGGAGAACCCCGATCAATTCGCACAGGTCAAGGCCGATCCGAACCTGTGGGATGACGCCGTGCATGAAGGCCTGCGGTGGGTTGCCCCCATCGGATCTCAGACGCGGCAAGCGGTGGAGGACATCGAGGTCGGTGGGACGACGATTCCTGCGGGAAGCCCCGTTGCGGCTGTTGTGGCGAGTGCCTGCCGAGACGAGACAGTTTTTGAGCGTCCGGATGATTTCGACATCAATCGACCGCGAGTGTCCAATGCGGCATTCGGATACGGCCCGCACTTCTGCGCCGGCCATGCCTTTGCCCGAGATCAGGAGCGCATCGCGCTGGAGGTGCTGGTCGATGCACTTCCCGACCTGCGCCTTGCGGCACCCGTCGAGTTCCGCGGCTGGGAGTTTCGTGCCCCCACGGCACTGCACGTCACCTGGTAGCAGCCTCCCTGACAAGGCGCGCGAGTAACGCCACCTGTCGCGGGTCCGTGGCTGCCGTGTCCTCTGGATGCCACTGCACGCCAGCCGTCCACGCCTGAGCTTCGACCGACACCGCTTCCACTGTTCCATCGGCGGCCCGTCCCAGCACCGTCATGGCATCCGCCACGCGATTAAGTGCCTGATGGTGGTAGCAGGACGCAGCAATGGACGGTGCATCGATACCGAGCACATTCGACGGGTCGTCAAGCGGCACGTCATGCACCACATGCCGGTGGTTCTCCGGCATATCCGCGATCAAGGTGCCACCGAGCAACGCATTGAGCACGTGCAGACCTCGGCAGACGGCGAGCATCGGGATGCCGTGGTCGAGCGCATAGGCGGCCAGACTGAAGTCGGCCTCGTCCTGCACCGAGTCCATGTCGTACATGGATTCGTCGACGGGTGCTCCGTAACGCGATGGGTGCACGTCGCCACCACCCGGCAGCAGGATGCCGCCGAAGCCGGCCAGTCTGGAGTCCCAGTCCAAGGCGTCGGGGGTGTCCCCGGGCAGGAGGGTCACCGGGTCGCCTCCGGCGGCCCACACCGATTCCAGCAGAGCACGAGACGTGACGACCCCGCGGTAGCGCAGGGCGCTGGCCGACTCGGTCCAGCGGCCAAGGATGGCGATGCGAGGGCGGGGCATGGTTCCTCCTGAAGTTCCCGCAC
>JBAWXR010000156.1:0-4336 GCA_037143955.1 Actinomycetes bacterium | reverse complement strand
TCACGAAGCCGCCCATGCCTGCGGCAATCGCCGAGAGGTCGATGGCGGAATTTGCGGTGGTGCCAAAGACCACATAGGTGCGGCCAGCATCGGCACCGGCACCCGGATCGCCAAACGGTGCCCCCACGAGCAGATCGGCGAAGCCATCGCCATTCACATCACCGGCACTGGCGACGCTGAGGCCGCTGCGATCGCTGGCGCCCTCCTCGTGGGCTTTCTTGCGGTCGTGCTCCTGGCACCGCCATCCTCGGCTGCCGACTCCAGCTTTTCGATCGGCGGCCGGCTCAACAATCAGGTCGGTACGCAGAAGGTTCCCGTGGCCAACGTCAAAGTGACGGTCACCGGAGCCGGATTCACCGGGGCTGCCACCAGTGGGCCTGACGGTATGTGGCTGGTCTCCGTGCCCGGTGAAGGCGCTTACGACGTCACCCTGGATACCGCTTCACTGCCGCAGGGCATTGCCTTGACCGACCCAACGCGAGGCACCATCCACACGACGGTCCAAGCTCCCACCATCAATCGCACGGTGATCTTTCCTCTCGGGGAATCCACCCAGAAGACCACCAATCCGTGGACTCAGGTTGCCCAGCTCACCGTCGAAGGCCTCAGATACGGCCTCCTCATTGCTCTTGGCGCTGTCGGACTCTCCCTGATCTATGGCACCACCGGGCTCACCAACTTTGCCCACGGTGAGCTCCTCACGTTCGGCGCGCTCACGACGTGGGTCGCCAATGTGACGCTGCACCTGCCCTTCGTCCTTGCCGCACTCGTTGGGCTGGGGCTCTCGGCTGCATTCGGGTGGGTTCAGAACGCCGGTCTGTGGCGGCCCTTACGTAAGCGCGGCACCGGCCTTCTCGCCATGATGATCGTGTCAATCGGACTTGCGCTGCTGTTACGCAACGTGTTCTTGTTCTTCATCGGCGGTGACAAACGTGCCTACGGCGAATTCTCGGGCATGGCCGGTATCCCATTAGGTCCGGTGTCTCTCACGCCCACCGATCTGGTGGCCATGGTCATTTCCGTCATCGCCTTGGCAGCCGTGGTTCTTGCTGTGCAAAAGACCAAACTTGGCAAGGCGACTCGCGCAGTGGCAGACAACCCTGCGCTCGCCTCAAGTGCGGGAATCAAGGTCGAAGGCGTGATCCAGAGCGTGTGGATCGCGGGCGCCCTGATGGCTGGTCTCTCGGGCATCCTGCTGGGCTTTACTCAGCAGGTGTCGTACTTGATGGGCTTTCAGGTACTCCTGCTGATATTCGCTGCGGTCACTCTTGGCGGCTTGGGCACCATCTGGGGAGCCATTATTGGCTCGCTCGTCGTGGGGCTGTTCCTGCAGCTCACCACGCTCATCATTCCTCCTGAGCTCAAGAATGTGGGAGCTCTGCTCGTCCTGATCGTCATCCTGCTTGTTCGCCCCTACGGCCTTCTGGGTCGTCGCGAGCGCGTGGGATAGGGGGCGACCATGGATTGGGGATACATCTTCTCCGTGACGCTGCAATCAGCGGTTGGTATCGAGGCCATCGTGTTCGGACTGATGGCGATCGGCCTCAACCTGCATTTCGGTTACACCGGGCTGCTCAACTTTGGCCAGTCCGCATTCCTGGCCGTCGCTTCATACTCCTTGGCCGTCCTCGTGACGGACATGGGATTCACCTTCTGGGTCGGCATCGTTGTCGGAATCCTGGCCGCAGTTGTGCTCGCCCTGTTGCTCGGCATACCCACATTGCGCTTGCGTGCGGACTATCTGGCCATCGTGACCATTGCTGCGGCTGAAATCGTCAGACTTCTCGTGCGGTCAGTTGCCCTCAAGGACATCTTCGGCGGTTCCGATGGCCTGCGCGACTTCAGTTCCGGTTTCTATGCGATGAATCCGGTACCCGTCGGCCAGTACTCGCTGGGTCCGGTAACCCTGAACCAGGACAAGGTCTTCGTGCTCATCGTGGGCTGGCTCCTCGTGGCGCTATCGCTTCTCATTGTCTGGATGCTTGTGCGCTCCCCCTGGGGACGCATTCTCAAAGGCATCCGTGAAGACGAAGACGCCGTGCGCAGCCTGGGCAAAAATGTGTACCTGGTGAAGATGCAATCCCTGATCATTGGTGGCGTGCTGGGTTGCCTCGGCGGCTTCATCTACGCACTGGGCTACCAGAACGTTGGCCCGGACTTCTTTGGCACCGACACCACGTTCTTCGCCTACGCCATCTTGATTCTCGGCGGCGCGGCACGCGTGCTCGGCCCGCTGCTGGGCACGATCGTGTTCTGGGCCCTGATTCAGGGAACCGACGTACTGCTGCGCTCCGGAATCGATGCCGGCTTCCCACTCGTGGCGTGGATGTCGGGCTCTCAGGCCGCTGTTGTGCGCTACATCATCGTCGGAGCCGGACTCATGCTCCTGATGATCTTCCGGCCGCAAGGCATTCTCGGCGATCGGAAGGAGTTGGCCCTCGATGCCCGATAGCGCCCCTGAGCTTGGCCCACGCGCCATTGCTGCCCGTCAGATACTGGCCGAGGTCCCGCAGTTGGCCGGCGTCCGAAAGCCCGATCCGATCCTTGTCGCCGACGGAATCGTTCGCAGGTTCGGCGGACTCACAGCGGTCGATGTCGAGCGAGTGGAGATCCAGCGGGGTGCCATCACCGCCTTGATCGGACCCAATGGCGCTGGCAAAACAACTTTCTTCAACCTCCTCACCGGTTTCGATCAGCCCGATGAAGGCAACTGGTTCTTCAACGGCACGAGCCTGTCCGGAATGCCGTCATACAAGGTGGCTCGCTCAGGAATGGTGCGGACCTTCCAGCTCACCAAGGCCCTGTCGAAGATGAAGGTCATCGAGAACATGCGCCTGGGTGCTGCGAAGCAGCAGGGCGAACGCTTGGCCAAGGCCATGTTCCCCTTCACGTGGCGGCCTCAGGAACGCGCCATCACGACTCAAGCCGACCAACTTCTTGCCCGATTCAACCTCGACGCCAAGCGCGAGGATTTTGCGGGATCACTCTCGGGTGGTCAACGCAAGCTGCTCGAAATGGCCCGGGCCCTTATGTCTGAGCCTTCCATGCTCATGCTCGACGAGCCCATGGCCGGCGTCAATCCGGCGTTGACCCAATCGCTGCTGGGGCACATCACAGACCTTCGCGAGGATGGAATGTCGATCCTGTTCGTCGAGCACGATATGGACACCGTTCGGCACATCGCGGACTGGGTCATCGTGATGGCTCAGGGGCGCATCATCGCCGAAGGTCCGCCAGACACCGTTATGCACAATGACGCGGTTGTCGATGCGTACCTCGGTGGGCACTATGACCAAGCACTCACCGCATCGGGCGTCTCGTTCACCGAGGAGGCAACATCGTGAGTGAGATGCTGCCGGGCGACGCAAAGCAGTTCGTCAGCCCACATGAACGTGAGTCGGCCCTCGATCTCGAAGCAGGCCAGGCTGAGCACGCAACACCTCTCACTGGATCCGAGATCCGCGATCGCAATGCGCACATCGAAGGTGCGCGCGACGCATTGGTTGTGGCGGACAGTCTTACCGCCGGCTACATCCCTGGCGTCAACATCCTGAACGGTTGCGATCTCTACGCCAAGTCGGGCGAACTCGTTGGAATCATCGGGCCCAATGGTGCCGGCAAGTCAACGCTCCTCAAGGCACTCTTCGGCCTGGTCAGGGTCCGAACGGGCCACGTCACCCTTGGCGGCCAAGACATCACCAACGTTCGCGCCGACCAGCTCGTCTCGATGGGTATTGGCTTCGTTCCACAGACCAACAATGTGTTCCCATCCTTGACCATTCAGGAAAACCTTGAGATGGGCTGCTACCAGCGGCCCAAAATGTTCCAACAGCGCTTCGCCTTCGTCACCGACCTCTTTCCCACACTCGGCACCAGACGGGCACAACGCGCGGGATCTCTTTCGGGCGGCGAACGTCAGATGGTTGCCATGGGTCGCGCGCTCATGATGGACCCCTCTGTACTTCTGCTCGACGAACCGTCGGCGGGCCTGTCCCCAGCGCTTCAGGACGAAGTCTTCGTCCGCGTCCGCGAGATCAACACCACCGGCGTGACGGTGATCATGGTGGAACAGAACGCCCGCCGCTGTCTTCAAATCTGCGATCGCGGCTACGTTCTTGACCAGGGGCACAACGCCTATACGGGTACCGGGCGGGCCTTGGCCACCGATCCCAAGGTCATTGCGCTGTATCTGGGCACCCTCGCCCAAGCCTGACCTAGACGGCTACAGTCCCCGCCACAACCGTGACGCACCCGCCACCGATCCAAACCGTGTCTGATTGCCGAGACACATGCACGCGACCTCGTCGTCCCAACACCGTTCCCTGAGAGGCAACGT
>JBAWXR010000155.1:0-4398 GCA_037143955.1 Actinomycetes bacterium | reverse complement strand
GCGTTGGGGTTGATGGGAAGGCGCAGCCAGCAGCTCTCGGCATCATGATTGCGTTGATCGCGATCGGCGTGTTCGATTCGCTGGCCGGGCTGCTCGGCGCGCTGGTCTTCAGCATCGTGGTTGTCGCGACCGGTGGTGTCGTTGATATCAGCAGCGTGCGCACCTTGATTGGCGTGCTTCTGATCATCATCGGCCCCGGATTGATCGGTAGCAGTTTCCGTGACATTCGTCGTCGCAGGACGGTGGGCTCTGCGGCTATGTGGGAACGACTGACCGACATCGTCGTCGTGCCCTTGCTAGGTGCGTGGACAGCGATTGCAATCGTCAAGGCATTGCCTGACCTGGGCGGTCGGGCGTTCCCCATCGCGGAGCATGCGACACAGATCGGTGTTGTCGTCCTCGTATGCCTAGTCCTCAAGGTTCTTCTGGAAGAGGCGGCGGCTCGCTGGAGTCCAGGCCGCATGCGGGCAGTCACGTTGCTGTCCGACATCGAGCCGGGCAATGAACAACGGATTGTCTCGGCATTGCTGCGCACAGGAATGTTCGTACTTGTCGCTGCTGCGTTTGTCAGCAACGTGTGGCAACTGTGGGCTGCCGCGGCGCTGTTCCTTCTACCGGGTTTGCTGGCGCTGCTTGCTCATCGATTCCGCAACGTGGCCGTGCTCTGGCAGGTGATCCCCGAGGGGGTGGTGCTGTTTGTGCTGATGATCGTTATCGGATTGATCGTCACCGCAGTGCTCACTGCCGCGCTTGGTAGCACCCCTACATTTGCGCAGGACACCTTCCTGGTCATGGCCGTACCTGGATTCCTCCTGGCCGTACTTGGTCTCGTCGCCCAGGGTCCACGCGATGGCGACGTGCGCTGGTACACGCGCACATCCATGACGGTGCTCTACCGCGTCGGCGGCATCGTGATGCTGGTCGTGGCCGTGGTCCTGGCAACGCGAAGCTAATCCGGCGGCACCGTTACAGCGGAAGGTCCGCCAGACCGGTGGCACCGAAGCCCATCCCAGCGTCTCCGAGCCACAGGCGCTTGGCTGGCGCATTCTTGGCCACGCCCTTGGCGTCGATGTCGAAGGTGTAGATGTGCTTCCAGCTGATCGAGTACAGGGACTTCTGATCAGCACTCATGACCGAATCCAGCGGAAACACCAGGCCGTAGAAGGTCACTCGGGTGAAGCCCAGCGGCGTAAGCGTGCCGTTGGGATGGAGGCGGAAGGTGGTGATTCCCGGATGTGGCATGTCGACATTTGCTGCCCCGGCATCGATCGCGTAGACACGAGTGCCGTCAGCTGACGTGACTGTCCAGCAGGTGCCGGCGCCAAGCGTGGGCATCACGCGCACGATGGGAGACCAGTGCCCATCAACGATGCGTCCGGTGGTCACGCGCCCAAGGAAGGTGCCATCGGTGGTGCCGGAGATAGTGGCCACACCATCGGGAGCCCAGGAGAATCCGTACGTCTCAGGAATGCCCGACGGGGTAGACGACACAGGGCCCAGTGACCCGTCCGCATTGATCGTCATGGTGAGAACGAGATTGTGACCGAAATCGGTGACCATCAGCGTGTTGCCGTCAGGTGACACCGATGCCTGGCCAAACAGCCCTTGGCTCGTGCACGGGTAACTGGCGCAGGCGCCGGGCATCGAGCGTCGTGCACCAGGAATCATCGTGGCTATTCCGGTGTCGCTGATGGAGAAGCCTTGGATCACCGGGGGGCCAACACGGGTCCATGTGCTCGTGGTCGGATTTGCATCGGGAATACCGGTGTTGAGGACGTACACCCGATTGCCGTGCACACCGATGCTGGTCGGGACATCGCCACCGGAGAAGAAGTTGCTGGTCAGACTCAAGGCAGCACCGCTGCGCGTGAAGACCGACACGGCATTCGATCCCGTGTTGACCGCGAGCAGGTGATTGCTGCCCTGTGCCATGACGGCACCTGCGGTGTTGACGTAATTGCCGGTGCCATTGACGCCGGTGGCGAGCCGCTGAATCTGCTCCAAGGTCCCGTCTGCATGACGACCCATGACAACCACGGTGTTGGGTACCTGATTGGTCTCCGTGACCAAGAGGTCGGTGAACGTGCCGGCGGCCGAGGCAGATGGCGCCAATCCCGCGACGAGGGTCGCCGTCGCGCATGCGACCGCAGAAGTGACGAATGCAAGGCGCAGCTTGGACGCGCGTGGGTAGGTCATGTGACGTTCTCCCTCGTGTGGGTTGTCAGGCGATGGACGGTGAGAAACTGGGTGCTCAGGCCTGTGACTTGCGGCAGTACGCCGCTGTCGCGGGAGCGAAGGCCAGAACAAGGATCGCGACGTCGTAGATCGTCAGCATGAGTCCGGAGAACCAACGTCCTTGCACGACCCACATGATGTCGGTGAGCGTGCCGAAAGCCACCAGCACGATGAGCACGATGCGCGCCCAGTTGCGCTGCTGGGCGATGAACACCGCGAGCACGATGTGGACGATCGCGGCGATGAGCGAAATGATCGCCAGAGTGATGACCATGGACTGCGCCTGTGTGGCGTAGGAGGGGTACACGCCCGCGTCAACGAGTGCTGCCTGAATGGCGTCAGCGCCAGTGTTGTTTCCGATGATGGAGGCGGCTACAAACTGCTCGGCGGCGATGAGGAACGTGAAGGCTGCTCCGATGTAGACCAGGAGCAACAGGGCGGAGGCAGTCCAGGGGCGGGTCGTGTTCGTCATGGGACCAGCCTGCCGCACGCGGCCCCGAATCCGGTTCAGGGCCCCTACGATGAGGCTCGTGTCACGGTCGAATGTGCAGCTCGCCCCCAGCATTTTTCGAATCCCGACCATGGGTGACTTCGTCAATTCGTTCGCTCTACTGGAAGCCGACGGCTCCGTGACGCTCGTCGATTGCGGCCTCAAAGGTGCCCCACCAAAACTCGTGCGAGCCCTGACCGACCTCGGCAGGCATCCCCGAGACGTCCAGCGGATCATCCTCACGCACGCGCACAATGATCACGCTGGTGGAGCCGCGAGCATGGTGCGTGACGCATCAGTCACAGGTGTGCATGCCCACCAGGCTGATCAGGTCTACCTGGAGGCAGGCAACGCCCCGCCCATCACTGCGGATTCTGCATTGGGACGACTGATCGCTCGTGTGCAGGACTTCTCGTTCGCCTCGGTACCGGTGGAACGCACGCTCGTGGACGGACAGGTGCTGGATTGTCGTGGCGGACTGCGCGTCGTACATACCCCCGGACACACCCCGGGACATATATCGCTGCTTCATCCTGAGTCGGGTGTACTGATCACGGGCGACTGCATCCTCAATCCGTTGAGCCGAATGCAATGGGCCTACTCGCTCTACTGCACCTCGCCAGCGCAGAACCGTGAGTCAGCCACGCGATTCGCCGATCTTGAGTTCAGTGTTGCTGCTTTCACTCACGGCACCGAGATTCGTGATCAGGCCCGTGAACGAATCCGCAGCTTTTTGACTCGCAAAGGTGCGTGGGGCTAATCCAGGCTCGCGAGGACAGCCGCGGCTGCGTCCTCACCACTGCGTAATGCCCCGTCGAAGTATCCGTACCAGCTGTCCGCGTAGTCGGCTGCCGCCCAATGAATGGGACCGACGGGAACGCGCCATGCGGTGCCATAGGACGTCCACGCTCCCGGCGTCGGCATGCACTGCCATGCACCCAGCGACCATTGCTCAAGTGACCAGATGCCTTCGATGTAGTCGAGGGGAGTGAGTGCCTCGGGGCCGAAGACGGCGGCGAATTCGCGAAGCACCTGCGCGCGGCGATCAGCCAGCGGCATGTCAGCGAGCACGGCTGCATCGTCGGTGAATGAGAAACCGACAAGCACGCCGGTGGGTGCCGACGGAGTGGAGTTGTCCTCGATGATGCTGATGTACTCCGGTTGCGGGATGAGCGCATAACCATTCATGCCGTTCTCACGCCAGAAGGGTCGTGCATAGACAGCCTGCGCCTTGATGACGTGACCGACCGGGAAGCGCGACGTGAGGCTCTCGCGTGCGACCGGGAGCACGGGGTAGTAGTCCAGGCGCCCCGCGAGATTCGGTGGCAGCGCCACGATCACGCGTTTGGCCCGATATTCGCCGTCCAGGTCGGTGTAGACGATGACGTCATCAGCGAGCCAGTCGACGGAGATGACGGGATCGTTGAGATGGACGACGTCTCCCAGCTGTGCGGCCATCCGCTCACTCATCTGCTGGGCACCGCCGACAATGCGCCACCGCTCGGAGGATTCGCTCGGTGGGCACATGGCGAGCTGATGCATCATCGACAGCACCGAAATATCGACAGGAGAGGCGGCGAGCTCGTTGAGGGTGGTGCCGACGAACAGTGCCCTGGCGAGCGGGTCGCTCATCTGCTGTTCCATCCAGTACTCCAAGGTCATGGAGTCCCAGC
>JBAWXR010000154.1:0-4412 GCA_037143955.1 Actinomycetes bacterium | reverse complement strand
GCGCAGTTGTGGGCCATGGAAACTGTCGCTCGTACGCCACATCAAGGATGGCCGGTGATCGGTCAGTACCACTCATCCTTTGAAGCCGCCGCGGGCGGACGAGACCTTGCGCGTTCGATCGAGCTCTATCGAGACGTTGACCTCGTCACGCTCCTCACACCGACCGATGCCCACAGCTTTCAACGGGCGGGCCTGCAATCCACGAGGTGGCTGCCCAACCCCCTGGCCTTCTGGCCACACACGCCGGCGGACCCCTCGCGCGATGGGGTTGTGACCTACCTCGGGCGGTTCTCCCCGGAGAAGGGCACCCGTTTCCTCATCCAAGCGTGGGGAGAGATTGCGGCGGCTCACCCCGGTTGGCGTCTGCGACTGATTGGTTCGGGGCCGGACGAGGCGGCCTTACGTCGACAAGCTGCCGACGTCGACGGCGTCATCGAATTCTGTCCACCTGTCACGGACGCGATGGGTGCGTTGCGCGAGTCGAGCATCGTGGCGCTGCCGTCACTGACCGAGGGACTTCCCTTGGTGATGGCAGAAGCCATGGCCCTCGGCCTGCCTGTCGTGGCAACTGATTGCTCGGCTGGCGTTCGCATGCTCGCTCAGGACGGTCACACGGCGAGCATTGTCGCGAGAGGTGATGCAGGCGCGCTGGCTGGTGCCCTGCGACATCTCATCGAGAATGGTGCGGAGCGAGTGCGCCTAGGTGTGGCTGCTCGTGAATCCATCGCGGCCTATCGAATTGAGCCGGTCATGGACCTATGGGAAGAGATGATCGCGGACGTTCTGAGGTGATGTGCGCCTGAGCTGGCGTTACTCGTGGCGGCGGTTGGCCCTGGTGAGGTCCTCCTCGAAGTCCACCTCAACCGCGAAGAGATCGGTGATGTCCAACGGCACCACGGTGGCGTGCTCATTCTCGATCATGAGCTCGATTCCGCGCTCGAAGTAGTCACCGTCCTCGCATGCCGCGAGCCAACGAATGAGAGCCGGCTTGTCGGCATTGCTGATGAAGTTGATCCCAACCGCCTCACCGAGTGCATCGACGACAACCTTGGAGAGGCGATCCACGGCACCGTTGTCATCAACCGTGTACTTGACCTCCTCCTCTGCGACGGCGGCGGTGTTGACGCAGATGAACGAGCGATCCGCATCGATCAGAGGTTTGGTCCGCTCGAGAATGGCCGGGTCGAACACCACGTCACCATTCATCCAGAGCACGCCACCGGGCATGGACAAACGCAAAGCCTTGAGCAGACTGCGGTTGGTGTTGGTGCGGTCATAATTCTCGTTGTAGACATACGACACATCGGGGAATGCCTCGAGAATGAGTTCGAGCTTGAATCCCACCACGGTGCTGATGCGCACCTGATCGAAGGCTTCGGCCAGGTTGTCCATCTGCTGCTGCATGATGGTGCGGCCATCATCGAGTGGCGTGAGGGGCTTGGGCCATGGTCGTCCGAGTCGTGTGCCCATGCCGGCCGCCAGAATCACCGCCTGCACCGTCATGTCATGCCTCCCGCGCTCGGCGACAATCTCGCGAGTGGCTATCGTAACGGCCGTGCGCTCCATTTGGGAGCACCGTCTGGTGCTCCGCATGCTCGTTCTTCGCGAGCTGCAGACCCAGTACTCGCGCTTTCGCTTCGGCTACCTGTGGACGTTGCTAGAGCCGCTGGGTCTGTCGATCATTCTGTGGCTGGTCTTCTCCGTCCTTCTCGGCCCGCGACACCTGGGACTCCAGCCATATTTGCTCTTCCTATCGGTGGCGATGCTGCCGTGGTGGTGGTTCACGAAGGGCATCAATGCATCGGTGCGATCGTTCCGGCGCAATGTCGCTCAACTTCGCATCAGCACATTGCCAACGCAGTTCTGGGTGCTGCGGGTACTTCTGGTGTCCACCGTGGAATTCCTCATGTCATTGCCGGTCGTGGTGATCGCTGTGATCCTTACCCGCGACATCCCGGGGCCGCTCATAGTTTTCTACCCGGTGGCGATCCTTGCCCAGTTCCTGTTCATGTACGGAATCGCGCTGGCCCTAGCGTCGTGGAACGTCATCGCCCCTGATGTCGCCAGGCTCGTGCGACTAGCGATGCGCGGCCTGTTTTACCTGTCGCCGATCCTGTATTCAGTCTCGAACATTCCGGCTCACGTACGGCCGCTTGCCGCTCTCAACCCTCTCGTGGGCATCCTCGGGCTATATCGAATCGGCTGGTGGCCGCAAGAAATCGAAGACATGCTCCATTACGGCTTGTCCCTCGGTATCGGTCTGATCACCTTTATCGTCGGATGGATCGTGTTTCGACGTCTCGAATCTCGCGTCTTGAAGGAGTCCTGACATGGCGCGCTTGTCGATCACCAAGGATCTCGATGTCATGGTTGAGTTCGAGGGCGTGGGCATCCGAATGCCCCGAGCGCGCACGCGCAATCTGAACTCCAAACTGCGCCGCTTCGCAGGTGAGGCGTCGCCGGAACAGGTGTGGCGACTTCGCGACCTCACGTTGAGCATCCCGGCTGGTCAGGCTGTGGCGATATTCGGCAGCCGCAGTTCTGGTCGCGAAGCCCTTCTTCGCCTCGCCGCGGGCACCCTCATTCCAGATGAAGGGCGAGTGCGTCGTCAGGCCAAGGTCGTGCCGATGATCGATGTCGCTGCGGCGATGACCCGAAACATGACCGTGCGTCAGAACATCTACGTGATTGGCGGTCTGCTCGGTATCACGCCATCGGCCATGGGTGACCTTGTGCCAAGAATCGCGCACCTGGCGGGCCTGCAGGGGCAACTCGAACGCAAACTCACCCCCTTGACCAATCGGCAGATCAATCGGCTTGCATGGTCGATCGGTGTGATGACGGGTGAACGTGCATTCGCAATCGACAAGACGCACATTGGCGAAGACGTGGAGTTCGTCCCCACGGTCAAGGAACGCATGTCGCAGATGAGAGCCGATGGAGTCACGCTCATTATTGCGTCTGACCGTCCTGAGCTGTTCCTGGACGATTGGGACCGGGGCCTGGTGCTGGACCATGGGTCGATCGTCGCGGACACCACGCTGGCGGAGGCCACCGCCGTGTTCGAGCAGCTCGGTGGAACTGACGTTGAAGACGACAGCGACCTTCGAACCGAGGAAACGTTCGAGGAGCGTGACGACCTGGGCGAAGAGGAAGTCTGGGAAGAGGGTGGCGACGAGTGGCCGCGCAAGCGGGAACGTTGATCGCCCGCCAACTCGGCTCACGCCTCACTACTGGTCTCACGCCGTTCAACTAGGCTGACGTTATGGCGATCCCCGCCGACGGCGTGCTCCTTCACATCGGCGTCCACAAGACCGGCACAACTGCCATGCAGGCCGCGTTGGCGGATGCCCGCGGCGACCTTCTGGCCGAAGGGGTGCTCTATCCCGGACACCGTCCCGCGCAGCACCGGGCGGCACTGTCCGCCATGAATCACGGGTGGGGATGGCAGGACCGCGGTGGCGAAAAGGTGGGGCCCCAGGCGTTTCGCGATCTGGCACGCGAGGTGGCATCGCATCGTGGGCGGGTCTGCATCAGCAGTGAGTTCTTCTGTGAGGCCGATGAGGCCACAGCGCGGACCATCGTCGAAGCGTTGGGTGATACACGGGTGCACGTGGTTGTCACCCTGCGCAATCTCGGTCGACTCCTGCCGTCGTCATGGCAGCAGTACCTGAAATATGGGATGACCACCGGCTATGAGAAATGGCTCGGTGACATCTTTGCTGCGCCCGAGGACTCGCAGCACATGACTCCTTCCTTTTGGAAGCGCCATGATCACGGCGCGGTTGTCCAGCGATGGGCTGCCGCGGTGGGGGCTGACCGACTCACGGTGCTGGTGCTGGAAAATGTCGATCGCGCTTTTCCGTTTGTCGAGTTTGCCGACATGCTCGGGATTGATGGAGACATCCTCGTGTCACGGATGACCCTCACGTCCAACCGGTCGATGACGGCGGCTGAGGCCGAATTTCTCCTGCGGCTCAACCGACGCATTGTTAACGATCTGTCCTGGGACCAGTACCGGTCGCTGGTTCGCGAAGCGCTTGCGAGGACCCTGGTGGAAGGACGAACCCCGCAGGAGCATGAGAAGGGGTTGAGTACGCCCGACTGGGCTTTGGATGCGGCAGTGCGCCGTGGCACAGATTCTGTCCGCATGATTCGCGACAGTCAGGTGCAGGTGCGTGGAGACCTCGACACACTGTGGTCCCGTGTTCCGACGATGCCCGTCGTGCCCGAACCCGCCGAGATGCCCATTGACGCGGCTGTGCAGGCGCTTGTCGGAGTGCTCCTGGCCCGCGGAGACGATGAGGCCAGCCTTGTGCGCAGAGTGCGCCGATCCGCGGGGCGGCGACTCCGGAGAGTCCTTCCGTGACGGACCCGATCCGCCTGCCGGCATCGGATGGGACGCTGTCGCC
>JBAWXR010000153.1:0-4427 GCA_037143955.1 Actinomycetes bacterium | reverse complement strand
CGTTCAAGGGCTACCGCGGCTTCCCCGGCTCGATTTGCGCCTCACCGAATACGATGATCGTCCACGGCATCCCCAGCGATGACGTAGTGCTCATCGATGGGGACATCCTCTCGATCGATGTGGGCGTCACGCGCCAGGGCTTCGTCGGTGACTCCGCTGTCACGATCGCCATCGGTGACGTGCCGGAGCGCACCAAGGAGCTGCTCCGCACGTGTCAGGCGTCGCTGCAGGCGGCCGTCGAGGTCTGCCAAGTCGGTGGACGACTCGGTGACATCGGAGCGGCGGTACAGGGCGTGGTGGAGAACAGGGGGTTCGCTGTCGTGCGCGACCTCGTCGGCCACGGTGTCGGTCGCTCCATGCACGAGGATCCGCAGGTCAAGAACTACGGCCAGACGGGCACCGGCGGCGAGCTCAAGGCCGGCATGACGCTGGCGATCGAGCCGATGATCACCGATGGCTCGTACGAGATTCACATCGACGACGACGGCTGGTCGATTTTCACCGTCGATGACTCGCTCGCCGCGCACTTTGAGCACACCGTCGCCATCACCGAGGAGGGACCTCGCGTCTTGACCCTTGTGAACGGCAGTTCCATCGTCAACGAGCCGATCTGATGGGTATGACGCACCCGTTCGAAATGCTCTGCTACGGTGCCCCTCCGCGCACCGGTGCGGCCATTCGGCCTGCCCTGCGCACAGTCCCGTCCGATTCACACCCGAGGGTTTCATGAAGGTCCGACCGAGCGTCAAGCCGATGTGCGACAAGTGCCGAGTGATCAAGCGCTCTGGCATTGTCCATGTGATCTGTGTGAATCCCCGTCATAAGCAGCGTCAGGGGTAGTCAGTGGCACGCATCGCCGGAGTCAATATCCCTCGGGAGAAGCGCGTCGAGATCGGTCTGACGTACATCTACGGCATCGGCCGTTCGACCGCTCAGAGCGTCTGCAAGGAGCTCGGCATCGAGTCGCACCAGAAGGTTCGCGATCTCACCGATGAAGAAGTTGCGCGCCTGCGCGCCTACATCGACGCCAACGTCCAGGTCGAAGGCGACCTGCGCCGTGAGCGCTCGGCAAATATCAAGCGTCTGATGGAGATTGGCTGCTACCGCGGCATTCGCCATCGCCGTGGCCTTCCGGTCAACGGTCAGCGCACGAAGACCAATGCTCGTACCCGCAAGGGTCCGAAGAAGACCGTCTCGCGCGGCCGCAAGGGTTAAGGAAAGGACTCTCCAACTTTATGGCACCTCCTCGTCGATCTGGTGGCAGCACTCGCGGCCGCACGCGCCGCAAGGTGCGCAAGAACGTGGCCGTTGGTCAGGCGCACATCAAGACGTCGTTCAACAACACGATCGTCGCCCTGACCGACAAGGAAGGCAACGTCCTGGCGTGGAAGAGCGCCGGCGCTGCTGGCTTCAAGGGCTCGCGCAAGTCGACCCCCTTCGCTGCTCAGGTGACCGCCGACCTCTGCGCCCGCGAGGGCATGGAGCACGGCCTCCAGAAGATCGAGGTCTTCCTCAAGGGCCCCGGCTCGGGTCGCGAGACCGCCATGCGCTCCCTGCAGGCTGCCGGTCTCGAGATCATCGGCGTCCGCGACGTCTCCCCGCAGGCCCACAACGGTTGCCGCGCCCGCAAGCGCCGCCGCGTCTAGGAGCAACTGAGTCATGGCCCGCGTTACCGATCCCAAGTGCCGTCAGTGCCGCCGTGAGGGCGTCAAGCTCTTCCTCAAGGGCGAGCGCTGCCTGACCGAGAAGTGCGCCGTTGAGCGCCGCTCGTACCCGCCGGGCCAGCATGGCCGCGGCCGCATCAAGCAGTCCGAGTACCTGTTGCAGCTCCGCGAGAAGCAGAAGGCCCGCCGCTACTACGGCGTCCTCGAGAAGCAGTTCCGCAACTACTACAAGAAGGCCTCGCGTCGTCAGGGCATCACCGGCGAGGAGCTCCTCCGCCTGCTTGAGATGCGCCTTGACAACGTCGTGTACCGGCTCGGCTTCGCCGCATCGCGCGCCCAGGCTCGTCAGCTGGTGCGCCACGGCCACTTCCACATCAATGGTCGTCGGGTCAACATTCCCTCGTACCAGGTCCGCGCCGACGACATCGTCTCGTTGCGCCCCGGTGCAGCCGGCGAGGCCGCGGTGCGCAGCGCCACCGACCTCACCGCGTCGGTAGCCAACTGGCTTCAGGCCGACCATGACAACCTCACGGGCAAGGTGCTCCGCATGCCTGACCGTGATGAGATCGATACCCCTGTCCAAGAGCAGCTGATCGTGGAGCTGTATTCGAAGTGAGCACCCGCATGCTTGAATTCCAGATGCCGCAGATCACCCACGAGGAGGTCTCCGCGACCGAGGGCGTTTTCGTCGTCGAGCCGCTCGAGCGTGGTTTCGGTTACACGTTCGGCAACTCGCTTCGTCGCGTCCTGCTGTCCTCGCTCGAGGGCGCAGCCGTTACGAACGTCCGCATTGAGGGCGCGCAGCACGAGTTCACGACGGTGCCCGGCGTTCGCGAGGACGTCACGGACATCATCCTGAACCTGAAGGGCCTTGTCCTGCAGATGGAGGGCGACGCGCCCGAGATCGAGGCCGACATCGTCAAGTCTGGCCCCGGTGTTGTCACCGCAGCCGACATCGCGATCGCCGGTCCCGTCGAGATCCTCAACAAGGATCTCGTGATCTGCAACCTCGCAGCCAAGTCGAAGCTGGAGATGTCGCTGACCATCGGTCGCGGCCGCGGCTATGTGCCTGCCAGCGAGAACAAGGACTTCGAGTCCACGATCGGCGTCATTCCGGTCGACTCGATCTTCTCCCCGGTCCGCCGTGTCACCTACACGGTTGAGCCAGCTCGCGTCGGTTCTGACACGGACTTCGACAAGCTCACGCTGCACGTCAAGACGAACGGCGCGATCGATCCCAAGGAGGCCGTCACGGCCGCCGCAGAGATCCTGATCCGTCAGCTCAACATCTTCGCCAACATGGACACGGCCGAATTGGCCCGTAGCCTTGAGCGCGCAGTGCCGGAGTTCGACGTCGCCCCGACGAACGGCATGGAGCACATCCTCATCGAGGAGCTCGAGCTGGGTGTCCGCTCGTACAACTGCCTCAAGCGCGTCGGCATCGAGACGGTTGGCGACCTCGTCGCCAAGTCGGATCGCGATCTGGCTGCGATCCCGAACTTCGGGCGCAAGTCGATCGACGAGATCCGCGCCGCCCTTGGTGCTCATGGTCTGCGCCTGCGCGGAGACGAGGGCTAGCAATGCGGCACCAGCGCAAGGGACGCACCCTGGGTCGTGATTCGGCCCATCGCAAGGCACTCTTCTCGAACCTGACTGGTTCGCTGGTTGAGCACGGCCGTATTACGACCACGCTGGCCAAGGCCAAGGAAGTTCGCCCGATCGCCGAGAAGATGGTCACGCTCGGTAAGCGCGGCGACCTGCATGCTCGCCGACAGGCGAAGGCGTACCTCCGCAGCGGTGACGTCGTGCACGCGCTGTTCACGGACATCGCGCCGCGCTTCACTGAGCGCCAGGGTGGCTACACGCGGATCGTCAAGCTCGGCCCGCGCTCCGGGGATAACGCCGAGATGGCGATCCTCGAGTGGGTCGACTGAGCAATCCGCGTTCGATGAGCGCCAGCGACCGCATCTCCGCAGGTCCGGTCACGATCCCGCGCATTCCCGGCTGGGAAGACCGCACGGTGCTGACGCTCGTCGGTCCGACCACGGAGGGAGCGCAGCCGAACGTCGTCGTAACGCGCGAGGCACTCTGCGACAACATGGGCCTGGGCGGGTTCTCGAGCGGCTGGGTCCAGAAGCTCGCGGATCAGGTGCCCGTTCGGGAGAAGAAGGATATCGAGCACATCGAGATCTCCGGCTCGCCTGCGCATCTGCGCGTCGTCGAGTGGGAGGCGGCGGGTCTGCGCCTGCGGCAGATGGTCGGCCTCACGACGGTGGCCGGTGACGGCTACGCCATCATCTGTACTGTGCCTTCCGCGATCTACGACGACATTGAAGATCAGTTGCGCTCGGTCATCGAGGGCACGCAGATCGACGCCGGCCCGGCCGACGCCTAGGCAGACGCGATGAGCGTACCTGCCGGCGGTCGGAGCCTGATCGAGCACGGCATGCCGGGGCAGAACGCGCCGGCAACGGGGCGCGGCACGGTCCTCTTCCTGTTCGTGCGAGTCCTCACGGGCGTCGCAGCGATTCTCGTGGCAATCCTCGACGCCCGTGGCCACGCCACGCTCGTCCGGCACGCCGCGCAGTGGTCGCTGCCGGCGCCGTCGTTCACCGTCTGGCTGGGCACCCTGCTGCTGCTGGTGTTGGGCATTGGTCTGCTGCTTGGGCTCGCGAGTCGCCTGTGCGCGCTGCTGCTGCTGATCGTCGCCCTCGTGATCGTGGCGACCGCCGGCCGCAGCGAGGGCGGGGTGCCGCTGTACGG
>JBAWXR010000152.1:0-4429 GCA_037143955.1 Actinomycetes bacterium | reverse complement strand
TCGTTCTTCCGTACCTGTTCTTCCTGGGTTCCGGCGCCTCCACCACTATCCCGCTGGTGCTGGCCATCGTCATGTCGGTCATGGCCATGACGGCCGTCGGCGCCGTCGTGGGGCGCACGTCAGGCCGCGGCATCCTCAAGGGTGCAGTCCGGCAGCTGATCGTGGGTGTCGGCGCCGCGCTCGTGACGTACGTGATCGGCCGCGTGGTGGGGGCCGTCACCGGCCTTCATGGTCTGGGCTGACGCTCGGGCTACCGGTGGGTAGCAACGCCCCGGACTTGTAGGCTGCGTCTGGCCGCTCGAGCGGCATTCCCCGCTCGCGGACCACGGCAGGAAGGCCACCACGTGCTCGTCGTCGTCACCCCCGGCCAGGGTTCGCAAACCCCAGGCTTCCTGACTCCCTGGCTGGATGTCCCCGGCGTTCGTGAGCGCCTCGAGTGGCTGTCGTGCGTCAGCGGCGTCGACCTCCTGACCCACGGCACCACCTCAGATGCGGACACCATCCGCGACACCGCCATCGCCCAGCCCCTCATCGTGGGCGCCGGCCTGGTCACGTTACTGTCGCTGTTCCCCCACCCCGGTAATGCGTTCGCCCATATCGGTGCAGGCGCCGGTCACTCCGTTGGCGAGATCACCGCAGCCGTGGGCGCCGGTGTCCTGAGTGCCGAGCAGGCCATGGTCTTTGTTCGCGAGCGTGGCCGACTCATGGCCCTCGCGTCTGCCGTCACCCCCACCGGCATGAGCGCCGTGCTCGGCGGCAACCCCGATGACGTTGTTGCGAGCGCCGAGAAGCATGGACTCACCCCGGCAAACATGAATGGTGCCGGCCAGATTGTGGTCGCCGGAACACTCGAGCAGCTTGCTGCGTTCGCGGCCGACCCGCCCGAGGGCACGCGCGTGCGCCCGCTCGAGGTTGCGGGTGCATTCCATACGCACCACATGGCCTCGGCTGTGGAGGTACTCGGTGGATACGCCCGATCCATCTCCACGCACGATCCACGAGTAGCCCTGCTGTCCAACAAGGATGGGCGCGTCGTGCATGACGGGCGCGAAGTGCTTCGACGCCTCGTCACCCAGGTCAGCAATCCCGTGCGTTGGGACCTCTGCATGAGCGGCATGGCCGACCTTGGCGTCACAGCAGTCATCGAGATTCCGCCGGCGGGTGCGCTGACCGGCCTCATCAAGCGCGCCCTCCCCGACGTCGAGACGCTGGCGATCAAATCTCCCGATGACCTTGCGGCCGCGTGGCGCATGATTGAACGTCACGGTCGCACGTCCGCTCTGGATTCACAGCCCACGTGGCGACTGCTGGTGTCTCCCATCAAGGGGGCGTTCCGTCGCACTACGGCAGTCATCGTCGGCGCAGACCTCGCACACGACGCAACCGTCGGCTTTGTCGAGACTCTTCGCGAATCCATCCCGGTGGTCGCACCACATGGCGGCACCATCGTGGAATGGCTGGTCGAAGACGGTGATCCGGTCGCTCCCGGCCAGCCCATCGTGCGCCTGCATCCCTTTGCGCAGGAGTCGAACGCATGACCGTCACGCTCTCCACCAGGACGGGCGCGACTTACTCACGCATCATGTCGGTGGGCTCGTACCGACCTGAGCGCGTTGTCACTAACGCCGAGATCTGCGAGCTCATCGATTCTTCAGACGAATGGATCCGCGAACGATCCGGAATCGTCGAGCGTCGTTTCGCGGCTGCCGACGAGTCGGTCGCAGACATGGCTGCCGCCGCAGCCCGCGTGGCATTGCAGCGCGCCAATATCGATCCGGTTCAGATTGGGGTGGTTCTCGTCGCCACCGTGACGCATCCGTATCCCACACCATCGGCCGCAGCCGAAGTTTCCGCTCTCATCGGTGCCACCGCTGCCGCCGCCACAGATATCTCATCCGCATGCGCAGGCTTTTGCTACGGGGTTGCCATGGCCGACGCACTCGTGCGAGCCGGCTCTGCCCAGTACGTCCTGGTGATCGGTGTCGAGAAGCTCAGCGACTGGACCAACCACCGCGATCGAACGTCGGCCTTTCTTTTCGCCGACGGGGCCGGTGCCGTAGTGATTGGCCCCTCGGATGAGCCGGCTATTGGGCCGGTTGTGTGGGGTGCCGACGGTGCACAACTCGACGCCATCACCATGACCCAATCGCTCATCGACTACCGCGACCACGGCGGCGAGACGTTCCCGGCCCTCGTGATGCAGGGCCAGCAGGTCTGTCGCTGGGCGGTTGGCGAGATGAGCAAGGTCGCGGAGCAAGCCCTCGCGGCCTCGGGTCTCAGCGCCGATGAGCTCGATGTCTTCCTGCCCCATCAGGCCAACATGCGCATCACCGACGCTCTTGTCCGCCATCTCAACCTTCCCCCGTCCGTAGCCATCGCTCGCGATATCGCCACAACCGGCAACACGTCGGCCGCCTCGGTGCCCCTCGCCATGGACCGCATGCTCGAGTCAGGTGAGGCGCCCCACGGGGGTACCGCCCTGCTCATCGGCTTCGGCGCCGGCCTGGTTTTCGCGTCGCAGGTCGTGATCCTTCCCTGACCACGGCAAGATCAGGCCGCACACCGAACTTCTCCACCGCAGCACAACCAAACAACGCAACCGCACACCTAAGGAAAGGAACGAAAGATGAGCCAGGAGACACTTGCCGGCCTTGCCGTGATCGTGAACGAAGTTGCCGGCGTGCCGGTCGAAGATGTCCAGCTGGACAAGTCATTCGTGGACGATCTCGACGTTGACTCGCTGTCCATGGTCGAGGTCGTCATGGCCGCCGAGGACAAGTGGGGCGTGAAGATCCCCGATAGTGAAGTCAAGAACCTGAAGACCGTGGGCGATGCAGTCGCCTACATCGACGCCAACAAGTAGGAGAACCAGATGACGACCAAGGTCGTCGTGACGGGGCTTGGCATGACCACGCCTGTGGGTGGCGACGTTGCCACCTCATGGGCAAACGTGCTGGCCGGTCGTACCGGCACCGTTCGGATCACCGAGCCCTGGATCGAAGAACAGGCGTGCAAGATCGCTGGATTCATGGCCGTTGATCCCGCGGACGTGCTTGACCGCGTGGAGTCCCGACGCATGGACCGTGCGCAGCAGGCCGCCCTCGTGGCTGCCCGCGAGGCATGGGCTCAGGCCGGCGCACCGGCGGTGGATCCTGAGCGCCTGGGCACCGTTATCGCCACCGGCATGGGGGGCGTCACATCCCTCATGTCGGCTTACGACACCCTGCGCGAGCGAGGTGCCAGTCGCGTATCGCCCCACATGGTCACGATGATCATGCCCAACGGGCCGGCTGCCATCGTTGGTCTTGAAGTTGGCGCTCGCGCTGGCGTCCACACCCCGGTCAGTGCGTGCGCATCAGGCGCAGAGGCCATTTCTTATGCGGCGCGCATGATCCAAACAGGCCGAGCCGATGTCGTCGTCGCCGGTGGCACCGAAGCCGTCATCCACCCGATCACCATGGCCGGCTTCTCGTCCATGCGGGCGATGTCGACCCGCAACGACGATCCGGGCACAGCCTCTCGGCCGTACGACATTGATCGCGACGGATTCGTGATGGGCGAAGGAGCCGGTGTTGTCATCCTCGAGAGCGAAGAGTTCGCGCGTGCCCGCGGCGCCACCATCTACGGCGTGTACGGCGGCTCTGGCCTGACGTCCGATGGGCATCACATCGCTCAACCCGACCCCGAGGGGACCGGCGCAGCACGCGCCATCACTCTGGCCATCGAGGAGGCAGGCCTCACGCCAGCCGACATCATTCACATCAACGCGCACGCCACGTCAACACCTCAGGGTGATATCGCTGAGTCGGTGGCGATTCGCAAGGCGATGGGCTCTTACACCGATCGCGTTGTTGTCACCGGCACTAAGTCGATGACCGGGCACCTTCTGGGCGGCGCGGGTGCAGTGGAATCAATCTTCAGCATCCTTGCCCTGCACCATCGCTTGGTACCACCGACAGCCAACCTGCACACCATGGATCCGGAGATCAATCTGGACGTGGCCGCCGGAGAGCCACGTGCGCTACCCGCCGGAGATATCGCAGCCCTCAACAATTCATTCGGCTTCGGCGGGCACGACGTCGCGGTCGTGTTCCGGAGTGCGTGACATGACCACCGAGACCGCAACCACCACCGACATTGACCCTCGGTCGCCGCGAGTTCGCCTGACGAAGTTTTTCGACAACGGCGAGTTCACGACTATCACGCCGGAGGACGATCGGGGTGTGCTGGTTGCGGTAGGCCGCGCCAACGGAACGCACGTGGTCGTGTTCGCCACCGACCCGACAGTGCAAGGCGGCGCGATGGGGTTCGAAGGCTGCCGAGCGATCGTCACCGCCTACGACCGTGCTTTCGCTGACTCAGCGCCGGTCATTGGCTTGTGGCATTCCGGCGGTGCTCGCTTGCGCGAAGGTGTCGCCAGCCTCGATGG
>JBAWXR010000151.1:0-4433 GCA_037143955.1 Actinomycetes bacterium | reverse complement strand
TGGCGAGGACTCCGATGGTGAGGATGGCGAGGACTCCGATGGTGAGGACGGCGAAGGCCGTGCATCACGTCGCCGTCGTCGACGTCGTCGTCGCGGGTCCGACGGCGAGGATGGTTCACCCGATGATCCGCCCAACACGGTCGTGCGTGTTCGCGAGCCGCGCGGGCGCGATGAGGTCACCAGCCTCAAGGGATCCACGCGACTCGAAGCTAAGAAGCAACGTCGACGCGAAGGGCGCGAGGCCGGACGTCGCCGCGCTCCGATTCTGACCGAGGCCGAATTCCTCGCGCGCCGCGAGGCCGTCAATCGTGTGATGGCTGTTCGTCAGCACGGTGAGCGTACGCAAATCGCTGTTCTCGAAGACGGTGTGCTCGTCGAGCACTACGTCACACGTGGCAGCGCGTCATCGATGGTCGGCAACGTGTATCTGGGCCGTGTCCAGAACGTTCTCCCCAGCATGGAAGCGGCCTTCATCGACATCGGTCGTGGCCGCAATGCCGTTCTCTATGCGGGCGAAGTCAATTGGGACGCCGCCGGGCTGGAAGGCCAGCCCAAGCGCATTGAGCTCGCGCTGAAGTCCGGTGATCCGATTCTGGTTCAGATCACCAAGGACCCGGTGGGACAAAAGGGCGCTCGCCTCACGAGTCAGATCTCGTTGCCGGGACGATTCCTTGTCTACGTTCCCGACGGATCTATGACCGGAATCTCACGCAAGCTTCCCGATAACGAGCGCAGCCGCCTCAAAGGAATCCTTAAGCGCGTCATGCCCGAGGACGCTGGCGTCATCGTGCGAACGGCAGCCGAGGGCGCACCCGAAGCCTCGATCGAACAAGACGTCGAGCGTCTGGCTGCGCAGTGGACCAAGATCAGTGAGGCCGCGGCAACTGCCGCCGCGCCTGCGTTGCTCCATGGCGAACCCGATTTGGCCATCAAGGTCGTACGCGATCTGTTCAACGAAGATGTGAACTCGTTGATCGTCAGCGGTGACACCGCATGGGAATCCGTCACTGAGTACATCGGCTCTGTCGCACCGGATCTCGTCCCGCGCCTGGAGCATTGGGTCAGCCCAACAGACCTCTTCGCGGAACATCGCGTCGAAGAGCAGTTGCTCAAGGCATTGGATCGCAAGGTCTACCTGCCCTCGGGTGGCTCGTTGGTCATCGATCGCACCGAGGCAATGACGGTGATCGACGTCAATACTGGCAAGTTCACCGGTCAAGGTGGCAACCTCGAGCAGACGGTGACACGCAACAACCTTGAGGCGGCCGAAGAGATCGTGCGGCAGCTTCGACTCCGCGACATCGGCGGCATCATCGTGGTCGACTTCATCGACATGGTGCTGGAGAGCAATCGCGATCTAGTGCTGCGCCGACTGGTCGAGTGTCTGGGACGCGATCGGACGAAGCATCAGGTGGCCGAGGTCACCTCTCTTGGTTTGGTCCAGATGACGCGCAAGCGCATCGGCTCCGGGTTGATCGAGTCGTTCTCGGAGACCTGTGAGCACTGCGCTGGCCGTGGCATCCGGGTATCTTTGGACCACGAGCACGAGCTGTCGCCGCGGCATCGCCGGCCGGCCAATGCCGTGGATCCGGCCGATGTGGCCGCTCGAGCCTATGAGGCAGCCCACTCGGATGAGGGGGCCGCAGAGGAGGCAGAGGAGCCGGTTTGACCCACCGTGGACGTGGTCCGTATCCTTGTCCCTCGCGCCTCATGGCGCCCCATGCTTCCCCCGCTAAACGTTTCATTGTCCGCAACTAAGGAGTCCAGGTGTACGCGATCGTTCGCGCCGGTGGCCGTCAAGAGAAGGTCGAAGTTGGCGATCTTGTCGTCATGGACCGTGTCTCCGGTGAGCCTGGCAGTTCCCTGGCCCTTGCGGCAGTCCTGCTCGTTGACGGTGCTTCGGTGACCTCCGACGCCGCCAGCCTTGCCAAGGTCAAGGTCACGGCGGAGATCGTCGACCACCGCCGCGGACCCAAGATCGACATCCTCAAGTTCCACAACAAGACCGGCTACCGCCGCCGCCAGGGGCACCGTCAGGACCTCACTGCGGTCAAGGTCACCGGCATCACCGCGGGGAAGTGACGACATGGCATCCAAAAAGGGCGTTTCCAGTACCCGTAACGGCCGCGACTCCAATGCCCAGCGCCTGGGCGTGAAGCGTTTCGGCGGCCAGGAAGTCAACGCCGGCGAGATCATCGTTCGCCAGCGCGGCACCCACTTCCACCCTGGCAACAACGTGGGACGCGGCAAGGACGACACCCTGTTCGCCCTCGCAGCCGGCAGGGTTGAGTTCGGAACGCACCGCGGCCGACGCGTCGTCAACATTGTGGCCGGCGCTTAAGCCACAGCAAGCATCGCGGGGCGGGCCTTCGGGCCCGCCCTGTTGCATTACGGGCCTTCGGGCCCGCCCTGTTGCATTACGGAGGAAAATGCGATGACCACGTTCGTTGATCGTGTGGCACTGCATGTGCAGGGCGGCGACGGTGGCCACGGATGCTCGTCCGTACTTCGTGAGAAGTTCAAGCCCCTGGGTGGCCCCGATGGTGGCAACGGCGGACGTGGTGGCGACGTCATCGCCCGCGTGGACCCGCAGGTGACCACGCTTCTGGAGTTCCACCATGGACCGAACCGTCGAGCGACCAGTGGCAAGCCCGGGCAAGGTGGGCACCGCAACGGAGCGACCGGCGACGACATCATCCTGAACGTGCCGAGCGGAACCGTCGTCACCACTGTCGATGGTGAAGTCCTGGCAGACCTGGTCGGTGCCGGGGCGCAATTCATCCTGGCCCGCGGGGGCCGTGGCGGTTTGGGCAATGCCGCGCTGGCATCGTCGCGCCGTAAGGCACCCGGATTCGCTCTTCTGGGTGAGCCCGGTGATGAGTGCGACGTGGTGATGGAGCTCAAGACCGTTGCCGATGTCGCGCTGGTGGGTTTCCCGAGTGCGGGCAAGTCCAGTCTCATCGCGGCCATCTCAGCCGCACGTCCCAAGATTGCCGACTATCCGTTCACCACCTTGGTGCCCAATCTCGGTGTGGTCACCACGGGTGACATGGTCTACACGGTCGCGGACGTTCCGGGGCTCATCCCGGGGGCAAGTCAGGGCAAAGGCCTAGGGCTGGAGTTCTTGCGCCATGTGGAGCGCTGCAGCGTGCTCGTGCATGTACTCGACTGCGCGACGATGGAACCCGGTCGCGACCCCATCGCTGACCTGGACATCATTGAGGCTGAGCTTGCCGCTTACGGCGGTCTGCAGGACCGCCCCCGTTTGGTTGCGCTCAACAAGATCGACGTGCCCGATGGACGAGCACTCGCCGATCTCGAACGCCCCGTGCTCGAAGCACGCGGATATCGCGTGTTTGAAGTGTCGGCTGCCGCACGCGAAGGCTTGCAACCCCTGATCTACGCCATGGGTGAGCTCGTCGGTGTCGCGCGAGCGGAATCCACGGTCATCGAACGCGAGCGCGTGGTGCTGACTCCCAAGGCGGTGGACGACAGCGGCTTCAAGGTAACTCGCGAGCCCGAGGGATTCCGGATTCGTGGTGCGCGGCCGGAGAGATGGGTGCGGCAGACGGACTTCAACAACGACGAGGCTGTGGGCTACCTCGCTGATCGACTGGCCCGCTTGGGTGTCGAGAAGGCGCTCACCGACGCGGGTGCCACGCCCGGAGTTGCCGTCATGATCGGTGGAACCAACCCGGTGGTATTCGATTGGTACCCGACCATCCTTGGCCTTCCCCACTCGGGCCCACGCGGGACCGATACGCGACTGGATGCTCGACTGGATGAACTGGACGACGGGTACGACCTGGAGGAACGATGAGTGCACAGATGCGCGATCGAGTCGCTCATGCACGTCGACTCGTTGTCAAGATCGGTTCGTCATCGCTGACCCAGACCGACGGACACCTTGATGCGCAACGCATGGATGACATCGCCGCGCATATCGCGCGTCGTCGTGCGCTGGGGCACGAAGTCTTATTGGTGTCCAGTGGAGCCATCGCCGCAGGATTCCCCGCACTCGGGCTGGACAGGCGGCCCAAGGACCTGGCAACGCAGCAGGCCGCGGCTTCAGTGGGGCAGAGCATGCTCATTGCGCAGTACTCCGCTGCGTTTGCCCGTCATGGCGTCACGGTGGGGCAGGTGCTGCTGACAGCAGCCGAGGTGGAGCGTCGCAGTCAGTACCGCAACGCCCAGCGCACCCTGTTCAGGTTGCTGGAACTTGGCATTGTGCCGATCATCAACGAGAACGACACGGTCGCTACCGATGAGATCCGGTTCGGTGACAACGATCGACTTGCCGCGCTTGTGGCTCATCTGGTGGATGCGGACGCGTTGGTCCTGCTATCCGATGTGGACGGCCTCTATGACGGACCGCCAGACGAGGCCGGCACCGTTCTCATCTCCGAGGTCATCGACGCTCGAGCGCTCGAGGG
>JBAWXR010000150.1:0-4463 GCA_037143955.1 Actinomycetes bacterium | reverse complement strand
ACCTAGACTTACTGAACCAGAATCAGCAGGGCTGCCAATTACCCCATACCCCAAGGGTGCCGGGAAAGCATAGACCACAATGGGGCCCCCGCCAGAACCTCACCCTGCCGCAGCGCGCAAGCGGGCTAGTGCGACCTCTCATCCCAGGATCTCCATGGACTCAAAGAGCGGTGGAGACGCCCGGCGCCCCGTGACCGCGATGCGCACAGGGGTGAAGGCCACCTTGGGCTTCAGGCCCAGCCCGTCGATGAGGGCAGCGCGCAGAGCCGCCTCAATTTCAAGAGCGGTCCACTCCGATACCGGCTCCAGTGCGGACAGCGCCGCAGAGACAACGGACAAAGCCATGGCCTCGCGGGCCTCGGGCTCGATCTGGACCGCGTCGACGAAGAGGAAGGACAGCATTCCCACCGCCTGCGCCAGGGTGTCCAGGCGCTCCTGGATGAGCGGAATCGCCGACATGAGGATGGCCCGCTGGTCAGCCGGGAGCGGATCAGCCACCACTCCCGCACGCTCAAGGAACGGGATCACCCGTTCGGCAAGGTCCTCCGACTGCAGAGTGCGGATCCAGTCGCCATTGATGGCTGTGCACTTCTTGAGGTCAAAGCGTGCGGGGTTCGGACTCACTCGCTCCAGCGTGAACGCAGCTGCCATCTCAGGCAGGCTGAAGAACTCACGGTCCTCGCCCATCGACCAACCCAGCAGTGCAAGGTAGTTCAGCAGCGCCTCGGGCAGATAGCCCTCATCGCGATACATCTGCAATGACGATTCAGGGTCGCGCTTGGACAGCTTCTTGTTTCCCTCGCCCATGACGTAGGGAAGGTGGCCGAACCGCGGCGTGGTGCCATCGCTGACGCCGATGGCGGCCAGTGCCTCGTACAGCGCGATCTGTCGGGGGGGCGACGACAGCAGGTCCTCGCCGCGCAGCACGTGCGTGATGCGCATCAGTGCATCGTCGACGGGGTTGACCAGCGTGTAGAGCGGGTCGCCATTGGCCCGAACAAGGACATAATCGGGAACCTGATCAGCGGCGAACGTCACGGGACCGCGCACGAGGTCGTCCCACGTGAGATCGCGGTCGGGCATGCGCAGGCGAATGACAGCCTCGCGGCCAGCTGCGCGATAGGCCGCGATCTGGTCGGCGGTGATCTTGCGGCAGTGGCCGTCATAGCCGGGTGCGCGCTTTTCGGCCATCGCCTTCTCGCGAGCGGCCTCGAGCTCCTCGGTGCTGCAGAAGCATTCGTACGCAAAGCCACCCTCAAGCAGACGGCGCGCGACATCGGCGTAGATGTCCATGCGCTCGGACTGCCGGTAGGGACCATGGGGTCCACCCACGACCGGTCCTTCGTCCCAGGTGAGGCCAAGCCAACTCAGTGCCGACAGAAGCGCGTCGTACGACTCTTCGCTGTCGCGAGCAGCATCGGTGTCCTCGATGCGGAACACGAATGTGCCGCCGGTGTGACGCGCATATGCCCAGTTGAACAGCGCGGTACGCACCATGCCGACGTGCGGGTTGCCCGTGGGACTGGGACAGAACCGAACGCGCACCGGATCAGCCACGATCCACCACCGGATTGGACAGCGTGCCAATGCCGTCGATCTCCACCTCAACGGTCTCGCCCGCGTGAATGGGTCCGATACCAGCGGGAGTGCCGGTGAGAATCACATCACCGGGAATGAGCGTCATGACCGAAGTGATCCATGCGACGAGTTCACGAACTCCACGCACCATCTGGCCGGTCGAACCTTCCTGCCGCACCTGCCCATTGACGCGGCACACGACGCGGGCGTCATCGACGTCAAACTCCGTTTCGATCCATGGACCAAGCGGGCAGAAGGAATCGAACCCCTTGGCGCGCCCCCACTGGCCGTCGGTCTTCTGCAGATCTCTGGCGGTGACGTCATTGGCGCACGTGTAGCCAAACACGACCTCATCCACACGATCCTCGGGGACATCTCGGCACAGGCGGCCGATCACGACGGCCAGCTCAGCCTCGTGGTCCACCCGCTCGGACTGCCACGGCAGCGTGATGGGCTCCCCGGGGCCAATCACCGAGGTGCTGGGCTTGAGAAAGATCATGGGCTCGGCAGGAACCTCGTTGCCCATCTCTCGGGCGTGCTCGGCGTAGTTGCGGCCCACCGCAATGACCTTGGACGGCAGGACGGGAGCGATCAGCCGCACGTCAGAAAGCGGGACAATGCGGCCTAAGGGCTCCAGACCGCCAAAGGGGTGGCCGTTCATGAGGATCACAGCCTCACCCTCGATGACGCCAAAGAACAAGTCTTCATCCAGCGACACTCGGCAGATTCGCACCATGCGAGCCTAGCGATGCACTCTCGGGGCAGGTACGGTGCGCGACATGACGCGCCGCTACTCACTTGGTCAACGCCTGCGCTACGCCTTCGACAATGGATTGGCTCGCGGCATCTGGGTCGTGCTCCTGTGGCTGGCCGGCATCACCATTGTGGTGATCCTCGCTATCGCGGCACTTATCTGGATTCTGCGCACTGGCCCGGGCGATGAACCCACGAGCTTTGCCGACGGCATTTGGCTCGCCATCGGGCGATACCTGGACTCCGGCACGTTCACCGGCGACTCCGGCACCGGGTTCCGGATCTTCGCGGTCATCATCACGATCGTCGGCCTGTTCATCGGTGCCGCTCTGATCGGCTTGATCTCCAGCAGTATCGATGCGCGTATCGAGGATCTGCGTCGCGGCCAGTCTCCCGTGGTTGAGCGCGGCCACACCCTGATCCTGGGCGCCAGCGACAAACTTCCCGTGGTCATGGCCGAGGTCATCGAGGCCAACCGCAGCGAGCGCGGTCGAGCCATTGTGGTGCTGAGCGGCGAGGACACCGTCGAGCTTGCCGAGGCCATTGGCAAGCAAGTGCCCGATCGAGGCACGACTCGACTTGTCTACCGACGCGGTGATGCAGCTCAGATCAGCGATCTCGAGCGCATGGCGCCCGAAGACGCCAAATCGATCATCGTTCTGCGCGACGACGCGTCCGAATCCAGTGCCAAGGTCGTCAAGACCGTGCTCGCACTCAACAAGATTCTTGGCCCGAACTCCAACCAGCCGATCGTCGCCGAAATCGAGGACCCCGACACCTCGTCCGCTCTGGCTGACCTCCTTGGCGATCGACTTCTTGCTGTCGATCCGACGAGCATCGTGGCGCGCATCACCGCGCAGGTATCGCGACAGCCCGGCCTGGGCGCCATCTACCAAGAGTTGCTCGACTTTGACGGCGATGAGATGTACTTCATCGAGGTGCCGGAGCGCCTCGTCGGCCGGACCTACGGAGAACTGCTGATGGCAAGCAGCGCGTCCACCATTCTGGGCGTCCAAGGCACCGACGGTGAGGTCACGGTCAATCCTGATCCCACCTCGGTGGTCACCGCGGGCCAGCGCCTCATCGGCATTTCAGCAGATGACTCAACGTTCGTGCTTGACCTTGACCCCGCCCCATGGCAGCCACCGGCCGATCGCCAATTCGTTCAGGATGACGTCCATGCTGAAAGAACCTTGATCGTGGGGTGGAGCGCTGTCGCACCCCTGGTCATCGAGGAACTTGAATCGCATGTGGCTGCGGGCTCGCTCGTCGTCATCCTCATCGATGATTCCCGTCAGGATGTCGACGCTCTGGGTCGGCAGGTTGCCGGCCTTAGCCTGCGCAACCAGCGCGTCGAGATCCGCACCGGTAACACAATTTCGCGCGCTGTCCTCGACGATGTCGTCAGTGCGGAGCCCTTCACCCACTTCTTGATCCTGTGCGAGAGCCAGCATTTCGGTGTTGACGAAGCGGACGCGCGCGTGCTCCTGACCATGCTGCACCTGCGTGCGACCGGTGATGTGCGTGATCGCAATGTCGTCGGCGAACTGCTGGATCCCAACGACGTCGACCTCGCACAAGAGGACTCCAGCGATGACTTCGTCGTCAGCCAGAAGTTGGTGAGCTTGTTGCTGGCACAGCTCAGTGAGAATCCGCATCTCGCCAAAGTCTTCGACGACCTGTTCACCACCGACGGCGCCACGATCTCGATGCAGCCCTTCGAGCGTTACGCGAACCCTGGTGTCACCACGTTCGGTGACATCGTTGCCGAAGCTCGCAACTGGGGCACGACAGCCATCGGATATCGGGCAGAGGCCGCACGCGGGAGGGGCGACACGGTGGCTGCCGGACTGCGGGTCAATCCACCCAAGAGCGAGCAGATCACCTTCGCCCCCGGTGACTTCGTGGTCACCCTCACCTATCGCGCCCGCGGATAGTCAGGCTGGTTGCCTCAGGCCTCGCTGCGCCGCAGCAGGCCGAACGCGGCCGCGTCCTCCAGCGCATGCCACGACGCGGCGATGACGTTCTCGTGCACGCCCACCGTGGTCCAGTCCTCATGGCCGTCGCTCGTTCCGACGAGCACGCGCGTGCCCGCGCCGGTGCCCAGGCCCGCGTCAAGAATGCGCACCTTG
>JBAWXR010000149.1:0-4492 GCA_037143955.1 Actinomycetes bacterium | reverse complement strand
ATCCCGGACCGCGCGCCGGCAACTCCACAACATGCAGAAAATCCGGTAGCTCCCCCGCCACAATTCGCATGGCCTCATGGGCCGACGTCCCGGGCATCGAGCCCACCCCGGTAGCAGCCGCCGGCCGCCAAGCCGTCATGACCTCACGCGGACGCCAACCGCCGCGTGCGGTCAACCGTCGCGGCCCCCACCACACGAGTGCCGTCGTAGATCACAACGCATTGCCCCGCGGCCAGACCGCGGATCGGCTCCAGCAGATCGATCACCACGCGGTCAGACGCCGCGGTGACGCGACCCGGCACTGGCTGCGCGTGCGCCCGCACTTGGACCAGTACCTCGTCAGCGAGCGCTCCATGCCACACCGGATCGATCGCTTCGATGCGATCGATGTCCAGAAGCGTGGGCGGGCCGAGGGTGACAACGCGGGTAGGTGCATCAATGTCGACGACATACCGCGGTGGTCCACCGGCGATTCCCAATCCCCGGCGTTGCCCGATCGTGTAGCCGAAGGTGCCTTCGTGCTCTCCAAGGACCTCGCCGCTCACCGCATCAACCATCACACCGGGCTGCGCTCCGATGCGTCGCGACACGAATCCGGCCGTGTCACCGTCGGGGATGAAGCAGATGTCGTGACTGTCGGGCTTGCGGGCCACCAAGAGGCCACGCTGTTCGGCTTCGTTTCGTACGGTGTCCTTGACGTCCTCCCCCAGGGGCAAGATCGTGCGATCAAGTGCTTCCGGCGACATCACCGCGAGCACGTACGACTGATCCTTCTCTGAATCTTCGGCGCGATGAAGCTCAACGCCGCTGGTTCCGGTGACCACCCGTGCGTAATGGCCTGTAGCGATGGCATCAAAGTCCATCCCGAGGGCTCGATCGAGCACGGCTCGAAACTTGATGGACTGGTTGCATCGCACGCATGGATTCGGAGTACGGCCTGCCTGGTATTCCGCCAGGAAGTCGTTGATGACGGCGCTGGCGAACTGCTCCGAAAGGTCCCATACATAGAACGGGATCCCGAGCATGTCCGCGACCCGTCGAGCATCACGCGCATCGTCAAGCGTGCAGCACCCGCGTGATCGCCCATTGGATTGCGCCCGGGCGAGCGCGAGATGCACCCCGACGACCTCATGCCCTGCGTCAACCAGTCGAGCCGCCGCGACCGACGAGTCGACACCGCCAGACATGGCGGCAATGACACGCATGTCAGAGGGTCCGGACTACCGGAGAGCCAGCACGCTTGGCACGTTCGACGGCCGACGGCAACGCTGCAGAAATCGTCTTCACGTCATCGCTGGTGCTGGACTCCCCCAGACTGAACCGCAGGGATGAACGGGCAGTTTTGGGGTCAACACCCATGGCGAGGAGCACATGGCTGGGCTCGGGGATGCCGGCAGTGCACGCAGACCCGGTGGAGCAATCCACGCCCGCTGCATCGAGCAGCATCAGCAGCAGATCGCCTTCACATCCGGGGAAGGACATGTGCACATTGCCGGGGAGGCGCACCTCTTCGCCCACGCCCGGGTCACCGTTGAGAATCGCATCCGGCACCACTGACGTGATCGCCTCAACGAGTTCGCTACGAAGGCTCGCCAGCTGACGCGCGCGTTCGGCCTGTTCGGCCACCGCATGCTCGACAGCGGCCGCAAAGGCCGACACCGCGGGGGCATCCAATGTTCCCGACCGAACTTCACGCTCTTGTCCGCCACCATGCGCGACAGGTGTGAGCGCCGTTGTGGGCTTTGCAATGAGTGCACCGGCGCCGAAGGGTCCGCCAACCTTGTGACTGCTGATGGTGACGGCGTCGGCACCCACTGCCGTGAGATCCATTGGCAGGTGTCCGAGGGCCTGCACCGCGTCAGTATGGAAAGGCACTCCCGCGGCACGGCAGATCTCTGCCAGTCGAGCCACGGGTTGCACGGTGCCCACCTCGTTGTTTGCCCACATGACGGTGCAGAGAGCCACATCACCTTCGGATAGGGCACGCTCAACTTCGTCGACATCCACGCGACCAAGCGCGTCAACCGCGAGCCAGCCCACCTGAGCTTCCTGGTCCTCTACCAACCACTGCACCGGGTCTAGTACGGCGTGATGCTCGACGGTCGACAGCAAGATGCGGTTGGCCCCCGTGACCCGTCGTCGCGACCAGTACAGGCCCTTGATGGCGAGATTGTCGGCTTCAGTGCCACCCGCGGTAAAGATGACGGCACTGGGTCGGACTCTCAGAGCGGCCGCAATTCTTTCGCGAGACTCCTCAACCAGGCGCCTGGCGTGCCGGCCAGAGGTATGCAACGACGAAGGGTTGCCCACATGGCGGGTCGCCTCAAGCCACGCCTCACGAGCCGCCGGGATCATCGGGGTCGTGGCCGCGTAATCTACGTACACCCGGCTGGCCATAGCCGCCATGCTAGCCATGATCAGGCGCGCTTACTTATCTCCTCGGTCAACTGCGGAACGACCTGGAACAGGTCCCCCACGACCGCGTAATCAGCGAGTTCGAAGATCGGTGCCTCGGGATCCTTGTTGACCACCACGATCGTTTTGGACGTCTGCATACCGGCGCGATGCTGGATCGCACCCGAGATGCCGTTGGCGATGTAGAGCTGGGGAGAGACAGTCTTTCCGGTCTGCCCGACCTGATACTGGTGGGGATACCAACCAGCGTCAGTCGCTGCCCGCGAAGCACCCACGGCTGCGTGCAGCGCATCGGCGAGTCCTTCAATGACGCCGAAGCCTTCGGCCGAGCCCACACCACGACCACCTGACACGACGATCGCGGCCTCGGTGAGCTCGGGGCGGCCACCCTTGACCGCCGCCGTACGGCCCGTGACCTTCGCCTTGGTTGCGGCAGGTGACAGAGCAACGGTGACATCCACTCGTGCCGCAGCTCCCGCGGATGCCTCAGGCGCGACGCTATTGGGGCGGACCGTGAAGATGGGAGTGCCGCTGGTGACCTTGGAATGCACCACGGTGGATCCGCCGAAAACGCTTTGGGTGGCGACCAGATCGGCCGACACCGCCACCGCGTCGGTGATGATGCCGGAGTTTGTCCGCACCGCGAGGCGGCCCGCAGCTTCCTTACCGTCGGCGGTCGAGGCGACCAGCACGGCGGCCGGCGCCTTCTCCGCGACGAGCTGCGCGAGGACCTCGGCCTTGGGGGCCACCGGATGATCGGCGAGGGAGGCTTCTCCGGCGACGTAGACCGTGGCCGCGCCGAACTCGGCAAGTGCCGCAGAAGCGGCATCGTTAAATCCTGGGCCAACCCAGACAGCACTGGGAGTGCCGAGCGCGCGCGCGAGGGTCAGCAATTCGCTCGTGACCTTCTTGACGACGCCGTCCTGCTGCTCGACAAGTACGAGGACTTCACCCATGACTCAACATCTCCCTATCAGCACGCGACTTAGATGAACTTCTGGTCAACGAGGTATTGCGCGATCTTGGAACCGCCATCACCCTCATCGGTGACGACGACACCGGCAGCCTTAGGCGGGCGGGCAGCGAAGTCCACGACAGAACTCCAAGCTGCAGAGGCGCCGAGTTTGGCGGCATCCAACCCCGCATCAGCGATCGACAATGTCTCGACCGGCTTCTTCTTGGCCGCCATGATGCCCTTGAAGGACGGGTACCGGGGCTCGTTGATCTTCTCGACGACGCTGACCACCACGGGGGTCGACGCCGTCACGGTGTCGAAGCCCGACTCCGTCACCCGCTCAATCGTGACGTCGCTGCCGGCCACGTCAACCTTCTGGGCGAAGGTCAACTGAGCCACACCCAAGCGCTCGGCGACCATCGCGGGAACCACGCTCATGCGTGCATCAGTGGATTCGGAGCCGAAGATGATGATGTCGAAGCCACGGTCTTTCAGGACCTCGGCCAGTGCATACGACGTTGCGAGGGCATCGGAACCATGGAAGCCAGCGTCCACTAGGTGTATGCCACTGTCAGCGCCCATGCTCAGAGCCTTACGAACGGTTTCCGCGGCACGATCGGGGCCCATGGTGACGATGGTGACCTCACCGCTGCCGGCTTCAATCAGACGCAGCGCTTCTTCGACCGCGTACTCGTCCAGTTCATTCATGACGCCGTCAGCGGATTCGCGATCAAGGGTGGAGTCGGCGGCCTTGAGCTGCTTCTCGGCCCACGTGTCGGGCACCTGCTTAACGCATACGGCGATCTTCATTCACGCTCCAGCGATTATTAGTTGGACGTCCTCATAATGCCAGAACCTCGGGGATCCGCCATGTGAGGATGAGGTTACCCCTCACCAACCCCGCACTATCGACCGGTGAAAGTTGCCTTACCGGGGCCGTTCTCGACGAAGGAGGCCATGCCCAACTTCTGATCATCAGTGGCGAAAAGAGAGGCAAACAGGACCCGTTCGAGGGCAAGACCGGTGGGCAGGTCCGTTTCGAGGCCGCGATCCACCGCCTCCTTCGCCGCCCGCGTAGCAATCGCCGGTCCGCGGGCAAGGCGCTTGGCCAGGGTCATAGCT
>JBAWXR010000148.1:0-4493 GCA_037143955.1 Actinomycetes bacterium | reverse complement strand
GCAGCTGCGGAGGCGGTGGTGCTTGGCGCCCCGGAGGCGGGGTACCCGGCTTCGGAGCGGGCGGCCTGACAGCATCCGGCCTTGGGGCAGTTGGCTTGTCTGAAGTTGCCTTGTCCCCCGCGGGCTTCCTCGCTGCAATAGCGCTGGTGAACGCCGCAATGGACTGAGCTGCCGGTGACGCTGCGGCCTTATTGGCTTCCTCGATGGCCTGGAAAACCTCGGAGCGGTGGACTTTGACCTCGCGCGGAGCATCAATGCCGATACGGATCATGTCGCCGCGGACTTCGAGAACGGTGACGACGACGTTGTCGCCGATGACCAGGCTCTCCCCCACGCGCCGGCTCAGAACAAGCATGGGTCGCCTGCCTTAGGGAAGCACTGCGGGGTCACGCAGCAGACAATGGCACACGCACCGAGAATTCTGGATTATCCAGAACGATCTGCGCGGCGATTCGCTTGTGCGGATTCAAGACAATGGGCGCCATGAGGTTGGCGGTGCAGTCGGCCATGGACGCACCGAGGGTCACCACGAGCAGGACCAGGGCATCCGAGGAGTCCTTGATCGAGTACTGGGCGGCGAAATCGTCGTCGATCTCCGGCTGGTAGTCGGGGAAGAAGCGCATCGACGGCACCACGACAAAGCGGATGCGCTCGTCTTCGATCGAGCGAAGATCGAAGACCATGCCTTCGTCGTCCAAACGCACGAGAACGTACTTGGTGAGCTCGGGAAATCCGACGATTCCTTCGGGAATCTCGACGATGGGGAGATCGTCGAACGACTCGGTGCTGCCCACGATCACTCCTTCGCCTTCAGTCGGTAGTGCCTGATCCTTGTCGGTCATCTGAGGAAGTCCATCAGCGACGGTTGGACAATTTTGGCCGTGGCCTGCAGCGCCGCCTGGTACGAGGTCTGCTGCGTGGTCAAGTCCAGAATCGTCTTGGTGAGGTCAGTATCCTCCACACCTGAAATGGATTGTGCCAGAGTCAGGGTATGAGCGTCAGCGACACTCTTGAGGTTCTCGAGGCGGTTGGTGGCTGAGCCAATTTGAGCCTGAGCCGTTGACAAGGAGCCCAGAACGCTGTCGAGGTGGGCACTGTCCGCAGCCAACCCTGACGGGTTGTTTCGTAGGTGGGCCGCGGCTGAGGTGAGCACCTCAAAGATCGTGGTCCCGCTCGGGGTACCGGTCGTGGTGAAAGCCTCCGCTCCGTTGGTATCCACACGCACGGTGGATGCCGGACCAGCGGTCCGCGACACCGGAATGGTGTCCCCCACGTAAGCGCCGGTGGTGGAGTCGAAAGCGCCGTCGCCGGTCGTGGTACCGCCAAAAATTGGCCGCCCCAGGTAGGTGAAGTTCGCGGACATCATCAGGCCTTCGCGCAGCGAATCGATCTCCGTTGCGATCGCCTCGCGCTCGACGGACGTCATAGTGATCGTGTTGGCGCCCTGAATCATGAGGACCTTCGCACGCTGCACCTGCTGCGTCATCGACTGCAGCTGGCCGTCTGCCACCTTTAGCAGGCTCAGGCCATCGCCTGCGTTACGACTCCACTGAGTGAACCTCGCCTGCTCTCCTCGGAACTGCAGGGCGGAGAACGTCGCATTGGGGTCGTCACTGGGCTTGGTGATCGCCTTGCCAGACGACATTTTGGCTTGGAGCACAGCCAGGCGGCGCTGGCTGGCCTGCAGACCAATGATCGCCTGCTGGCCATTACTGCGCTGAGTGACGCGTGACACCGCTGTGTTCATGAGTTACCCCTACCGTCCGACCATGCCGGTGCGATTGATGAGCGTGTCAAGGGCCGAGTCAACCGCCGACATCATGCGTCCGGCCGCTTCATACGCACGTTGGTACGAGAGCAGGTTGGTCATTTCCTCGTCGAGGTTGACTCCAGAGTTGGACTCGCGCTGAGCATCAACATTGGAAACAACCGAGTTAAGCGACGACACGCCCTGCGTGGCCGCCTGCACCACGACGCCGAGGCCGTTGACGAGGTTTTGATAAAGCACATCGGGCGAATCCGCGAGCATGGCGGTGTTGGACATGGCGTCAGCATTGGTGCCATCCAGTGACACGGCCCCACCCACAGGTGCGTAAGCACTGGCCGCCACCTGGCGCGGATCTGTGAGCGTCATCGTGATGGTTCGAGCGGTGACGCCAGAGAACATCGCTGCGCCGGCATTGCCGTCAAGGTCGTAACCGGCTGCCTGTTGCGTGTTGACCTTGGCTGCCAGGGCCGCCGCTACAGCATCGAGCTTGGCCTGCCAGGTAGGCATGATCGTGTTGATGGCGCTCAGGAGTCCATTGGCGGTGCCGGTGGAGATGCCCACGGTAGGTGGCGGCGTCCCCTTGTTGGTCCACTGGATAACCGTCTGACCACCAGAGAGACCCACCTGCAGCGGCTCTGCCTGGTTGCGATTGACGAGATTTGAGCCATAGATAGCAATGGAAATCGAGCCATCTTCGGTGGTGGAGATCGTTCCGCCGACCGCTTCCGAGATCTTCATGGCCAGCACATCGCGACGGTCCAAGAGATCGTTGACTGGAAGTCCACCTACGACACCGTTGACGATCGCGTAGTTGAGGTCAGCGAGCTCAGAGGTCATGGAGTTGACCGTCGACACCAGCTTGGTGAGCTGATCGGCCTGCTCCTTGGCAACAGTGTCGAGATTGATCGCGGACGTGTTCAGCCAATCGGTGACCACTTGGGCGCGCTGAAGCAACTGCACTCGAGCTGCGGGGCTTCCGGCGTTGTTGGCGACATCGCCAAAGCCGCTCCACAGTTGATTGAGCGTGGTTTGCAGGCCGTTCTGCCCGGGCTCAGGGAACTGCTGCTCAATTTCGTTGTACACCGAACTTACGGCCGTGGAATCAGAGAGCTGCGCGTGCCGCCCTTGCGCACGAGTCTCGAGCAGTGCATCGCGCAGGCGATCAATGCCGGTGACGTTCACACCGGTACCCGGTGACTGGTAGCTCGCCCAGATGGAGGGACGCGCGGGGGCTCCCAGCGTCTCAAGATTGAGCTTTTGGCGGGTGTAGCCCTCGGTGTTGGCGTTGGCAATGTTCTGGCCGGTCAAGTCAAGGCCACGCTTCTGCGCATTGAGCGCAGACAACGCGATATTGATGCCGTCCCAGGTACCGGTCATCAGAGGGCCTCATCCACGACTGCAGCCGAGCGGACACGGTTTTCGGTCTCGCCCGTGGGCGCGTAGATGTTGAGGCCGGGGTCTGAGGAGCCGCGGATGCCGGCCATGACCGCGTCAGCAGCCTCTTGGCCGGCGGCGGCAAGTTCGCGGTTGAGGGCCGTGACACCCTGAATCTTGGCGGCCAGCTCGAGGAAAGCCCGGTAGTGCTCGTTGAGCAGAGTGCGCCACGGCTCGGGCGCCTGTGCCGCAAGTGTGGTCAGGCTGGGGCCGCTCTCGACACCCATGTCGGCGGCAACGGCATCAAAGACCACCGCCCGCTCAAGCTCGATCTGCCCGACCTGCTCCAGGACCAACTCGATCTCTGCACTAGCTCGAACGAGCCAGGTCGATCGGCCGGCCATGAGCAGGAGCTGCTGAACATCGAGCTTGTAGAGGAGGTTTTCGAGCACATCGCGCTCGCGCCACAGGATGCTGGACAGCCCGGCAAAGTCCATGCCCGACCTCCGCTCTCCCGATCCCGGAATCCGGAACCTCCGAATTCTCCACTTGGCCTATCGGCCACGCACACGAGAACCTGAGGGAAAGAATAGGAGAAATGACCGTGGTAGCACGGTAATTTCAGCCCCCCGTCAGCCCGACCTGTGGGGGCAGCGGTCTCTGAGTCGAATTTACCGTGATAGCACTGGGTGCAGAATTGGTAAAGACCCGCTAAAGTCCGGTCAGCAAGATAACTTGATCGGTCAAAGTTTGCCCCGATCAAGGGAAAGCACGGCCGGATTTTCGTTGCCACCTGTGGCCGCGATGAGCATGGATGCTCACGACATTACCCGCTTTGCATGGCGCAAGCCGTGCCGAGAAATGCCGAGGGCCTCCATGCTTGATTCATTTACGCACCCCATCGAGGGCGCGATCCAGTCTCCCGTCTCAATCGAGGCGTTGATCACTGAGAACATGCCGCTGGTCGGCTTCGCCGTCAGCGAGATCGGCATGCGCCTGCCGGCTCACGTGGATCGCGAGGACCTGCGCTCCGCCGGCCTCGTGGGTCTCGTACAGGCGGCGCAGTCCTTCGACGCCGAGCGGGGCGTACCATTTCGCCACTACGCCTCCACCCGTATCCGTGGATCCATCATGGATGAGCTCCGCAGCCACGACTGGGCAAGCCGCTCGGTACGCCAGGCCGGTCGTCACCGCGAAGAGGCAGTCGACCGTCTCACCGCGACGCTCGGTCGTATGCCCTCGGCGACTGAGATTGCCGACGTCATGGGCGTGAGTGTCAACGACCTCCACACGGTCGAGTCGGCTCTGCATCGCAGCACCGTGCTGTCGTTCGACGCGGCTCCCACCACCG
>JBAWXR010000147.1:0-4495 GCA_037143955.1 Actinomycetes bacterium | reverse complement strand
CCTCCGGAACGCGGGCTCGCTGAAACCGCCGATCCAGATGGGGATCGCCCGCGCGGGGCGCGGATTGATGCAGCAGCGCTCGAGTTCGTGGAAGTCACCCTTGAACGAGACGATCGGCTTCTCCCATAGTTCACGGAGCAGCGTGATCTGCTCGTCGAGGCGTGGACCGCGGGTGGCGAACTCCTCGTTCAGCGCGTCGTACTCGACCCAGTTCCACCCCGTTCCGACCCCGAGGCGCAGTCGTCCGCCTGACATCAGATCGGCATCCGCAGCCTGCTGCGCCACAAGAACCGTCTGCCGTTGCGGCAGAATCAGCACGCCGGTGGCGAGCTCGATCCGCGAGGTTATGGCGGCGAGATACCCGAAGGCCACGAATGGATCATGGAAGGAATCCGTCTCGTCGTAGGGACCCCACAGCGGAGGCTCACGATTCACCCGATCCGCGCCTACGACGTGATCGAAGAAGAGCAGGCTGTCGTATCCGAGTCCTTCGACCGCCAAGCCAATGTCGTGTAGCGCGGCAGGATCGCCGTGCATCTCATTCTGCGGATAGATCGCACCCACCTTCATGTTGGCGCCCCTCAGGCTCTCTGCAACACCCGAAAGTGTGCGGACTCAAGAACTCCCTGCTCAGTCCGGACGGGTCCGCTCATGTGCCCGAGAGCCTCGCGACGATACTTGCGAATACATCAAGGTGGGCGGTGCCGACGGTGATGTAGGAGAAGCCATACTCCTCGCGGCGCCTGAGCAACTGCTCGCACACCTCGTTGACGCTCCCTACGGCTCCGTGCGGGGATGCCGACAGCTGCTCACGACTCATTCCGGCTTTCGCCATGACAGCGCCGGAGGTGATCTCGGAAACTCCATCGATCGAGACGAAGTACATGGCCGTCTCCAGTTCGATCTGGTCGAACCGGTCCCCCGCGCCATCCATGATCCACGCGATCTTCTTCCGGGTCTCGACCTCGATCGACGCTGGCGTGCCGCCTGCCCCGCCGGCGGCGGCGCCCTTGTCGAATTTGAGGCTGACGATGTCGGCGAGTTCGCCCGCCAGGCCCAGTACCTTCGGCGCTCCCCCACCGATCATGAGGGGCGGGCCAGGCCGCTGGATCGGTCGGGGTGTGGCGACGTAGCCGTGAGCACGGACGTACTCGCCCTGGTAGTCGACTTCCTCCTCGCTCCCATAGGCCATCTTCATGAATTCCACGGTCTCGCGGAGCAGCTGGATCCGTCGCTGTGGGGGCTCCAACGGTATGCCCAGCGCCTCATACTCTTCTGCCAGCCATCCCGCTCCCAGTCCGATCTCCAGTCGGCCATCGGACAGGACATCGATCGTCGCCATCTCGCTGGCGAGGATCGCCGGAAGGTGGTAGCTCACGCAGGCCATGCGCGAGCCGATCCGCAAGGTTGACGTCGCCATCGCGGCGGCCGTCATGGCAGGCAGGCACGCCATCATCTGAACCCGATTCCCGGTCCGCTCGATCATCGTCCCTGGCCCGAGATAGTGGTCGGCGACGTGAAGGGCCGAGTACCCGAGATCCTCGACCCTACGGGCGAGATCGACCCAGTCGGCCCGCGATGTGGAGTAGCCGGCCTGGACGGCGAAGCGGAATGGTCGCGTCATGTCGGTGCCCTTCGTGCAAAGAGGAGGCATCGGCTACGCGATGCGGTGGAGCCACCATCCACGGACACTACCTGCCGTGTCATCCACGATGAGGGGTGCTGGGTGGCGGGAGTGACCTACGCGTCCGCGCTTTCTTGACCGGTGTGGGGGCACCGCATATGGTGCCGGGTCGCAGGCTCTATCGGGAGGCGTATGTGAACGCGTCGGACACTGGTGCCATCTCGCGCTTCTCGATCGCGGTGCCCGAGGAGGACCTCGAGGATCTGCGGTTTCGGCTGGATCGCACCCGCTGGCCGGACGAGCTGCCCGGCGTGGGCTGGTCGTACGGGGTCCCTCTGGACTACTGCAAGGAGCTGGCGTCGTACTGGCGTCATGCGTATGACTGGCGGGTTCACGAGGCGCGGCTGAACGCGTTCCCGCAGTTCATGACCACGATCGACGGGGCGAACATCCACTTCCTCCACGTGCGCTCGCCCGAGCCGGATGCGGTGCCGCTTCTTCTTCTGCATGGCTGGCCGGGGTCGGTCGTGGAGTTCCTCGAGGTGATGGGTCCGCTCAGCGACCCGGCGGCCCACGGCGGGGATCCGCGTGAGGCGTTCCATCTGGTCGTGCCGTCGATGCCGGGGTTCGGGTTCTCCGGGCCGACGACCGAGACGGGCTGGCATGCCTGGCGGATCGCCGAGGCCTACCCCGAGCTGATGCGTCGGCTGGGCTACGAGGCGTACCTGGCCCACGGGACCGACTGGGGCTCGCGCATCGCCCTCTACCTGGGTGACGCGGATCCCGACCACGTGCTCGGTCTGCATACGACGCTGCTGCGCTCGCTCCCTGAGCCCGGCGAGGACCCGAGCACCTTCACCGACGATGAGCGCGATCGCCTGGCTGACACGGACAGGTTCGCCGCCGAGCTGAACGGCTACATGAAGGTGCAGGGGCAGCGGCCGCAGACGCTGTCGTACGCCCTGACCGATTCCCCGGTCGGGCAGCTCGCGTGGATCGTGGAGAAGTTCAAGGACTGGACCGGCGCGCCCGACCGCCCGGAGGACGCCGTCGATCGCGACCTGATGCTCACGAACGTCATGCTCTACTGGCTGACCGGGACATCGAACTCCTCATCGAGGATCTACTACGAGCACGGGCACTGGTCGGGCAACGACCTCCCCGACCCCGGCAAGAACCTGAAGGCCGCCAAGCCGTCGACCGTGCCGACGGGGGTGGCGGTGTTCCCGTACGAGCTGTCCCGGCCGATTCGGCGGTTCAGCGAACGATCGCAGAACATCGTCCAGTGGAATGAGCACGACGCCGGCGGGCACTTCTCCGGGATGGAGGTCCCCGACTACCTCATCGCCGACCTTCGCCAGTTCGGCCGCCTCTTCCGGTAGCCGAGATCGCCCTATCTCGATCGCAGTGCGTTGGACCTCATGGCCCATACGGTCGCCAGACGCGATCGCCCACTTGACTATTGCATGTTATGAGTATATTCATCTTCTATGAATAAGCCCGCGAGCTCACGCGCCGAGGCCGTCGACATCGTGGCCAAGACGCTGACACTGCGCGCATCGCGACTTCTGCGCCTTCTGGCAAGTTTCGGCACGCGCGAACTGACGCGGACGGAGAGCGGGCTGCTGGCCACACTCCTCGACGGCCCTCGGCGCATCACCGAACTCGCCACCAGTGAGGCCCTGGCGCAACCGACGGTGACGAAGCTGGTCGACCGACTTGAGGGGCTGGGCTTCGTCACCCGTGAAAGGTCCGAGGCCGACGGTCGCGTGGTGATGGTGACCATCACAGCCGGCGGGCGCGCTGAGATTGCGGCAGTACGCGAGCAAGTCCGCTCACTGATGCGCGAGACGGTTGCCAGCCTGACGGACGACGAGCTAGCCGTGCTCATCCGGGCCAGTGACACCCTTGAGAAGATGATCGACAGTCTCCAGAGCCGCCGGGTGAGGTCATGACCCGGCGCGAGAAGGCGCTGGGTCCGGTCCTCGTCCTCGTCACCGCAAGCCTCGCGCTCATCAGTTCCGTCGGATTTCCACTCCTGTACACGATCTCCGAGGAGATGCATGTCACGCTGAGCGCGGCGCAATGGACCCTCACCGTGACCATCCTTGTGGGCGCCGTGACCGCCCCCATCGTCGGACGCCTGGGGGACGGCCGACAGCGACGGCCGGCGATGATCATCGGCCTGCTCGTTGTGACTTTGGGTGGGGTGGTCGCGGCCCTCGCACCGAGTCTCGCCATGATCATCGTCGGTCGCGCCATGCAGGGCGTGGGCCTCGGCATCATGCCCCTCGCCATGGCCGCTGCCCGCGATCACATGCCTCGCGAGCGCGCACACAGCACCATTGCCCTGCTGTCCGTCTCCATGGTCGCTGGCACCGCTGTCGGCTACCCGATCAGCGGGCTCATGGAGCACGCCTTCGGACTGGCAGGGGCCTACTGGCTCAGCGCGTTCACCAGCGCCCTCGCCTTGATCTGCGTCGTGCTCGTCGTGCCGCCGAGCACCGCCAGGGCCAACGTGACTCTCGACGTTCCCGGTGCTCTCCTGCTCGGAGCAGGGTTGGTGTCACTCCTGCTGGGCATCGGTCAGGCCAAAGCATGGGGCTGGTACTCGCCCGCAATCCTCGCCCTGCTGACGGGCGGGGCGCTCCTGCTGACGGCATGGGTCTTCACGGAACTGCGTGCCTCCGAACCCGTTGTGAACCTGAGGCTTCTACGTCACCCGGCGGTTATGACGGCCAACGTCTGCGCCATGATCCTCGGCGTCACGATGTACATGTTCTTCACGGCGGTGTTGGACTTCGTCCAGACACCAGCGGCCGCGGGGTACGGGTTTGCGGCCACGGTCACGCTGGCGGGCCTGTGTGTAGT
>JBAWXR010000146.1:0-4520 GCA_037143955.1 Actinomycetes bacterium | reverse complement strand
GATCGTGGAGCCACCGAGGGATAATGTACATTATCCCTCGGTGGCTCCACGATCGGAACATGACGCCACCCGTAGCCGCCCACGAGGGCACTCGAGTCCAAACCGGTGTAGCCGGAGCACCCGTCGACCGTGACGCCCTTGTCCAGGTCATCCGCGAGCTCGGACCGACGTTCGCTGCACGCGCCTTCGATGTCGATCGCAATGCGGTCTTCCCGTTCGAAAACTACGCCGACCTGCGGGACCGCGGATTCCTCGCGCTCTGCGTGCCCAAGGAGTACGGCGGCCTGGGTGCCTCCTATTCGGACTACATCCGCGTGTCATCTGAGATCGGTCGCTATTGCGGTGCAACTGCGCTGACGTTCAACATGCACAACGCCACCATGCTCTGGGCCGGCCAGGTTGCCGATCTGTTGGATATGACCCCCGAACAACGTGAGTCGCACGAGCGTCGCCGCGCCGAGATGTTCCGCGGAGTTGTGGAGGACGGCGATATCCATTCGCAGCCCTTCAGTGAGGGACTCAACCCGGGAGCGCTCGCGGGAGTAGGCACGCAGGCCATCCCGATCGAGGGCGGCTGGCTGGTGACCGGTCGCAAGATCTTCGCCTCACTCTCGGGCGCAGCAGATCGCTACAACGTCACCGCGCAGGTTCCCGGTGAGGACTTTCTGCGCCTGCTGTCCATTCGAGCCACAGATCCGGGCGCGACTATCACTGATGACTGGGACCCGCTGGGTATGCGCGGCACCGTGTCACGGACGCTGATCATCAAGGACGCGTTCGTGCCCTACGACGACGAAGTTATGCCCGGTGGGATGTACGACCAGGCGGCGAACCGGTACCCGTGGCTGTTTATGTCTCTTGCACCTTCGTACCTCGGCCTCACCAAGGGCATCCTTGACTTCACGCAAAGCTACCTACGCGGTGAACTCGCGGGCGCAGCCAAGGGAACAGCCCGACGTGACAACCCGGTCAAGCAGATGGGCTGGGCCGAGATGAACATCAAGTACGAGCAGGCTCGCGCCCTCCTCCACCTGGCCATCGACAACGCGCACCTGGATCCGACCGAGGACGAGATGGTTCAGGCGTGGGCGGCTGTCTACACGGTGATGGAGCATGCCAATCAGGTGGCAGCCACGGCGATCCGCGTGTGCGGGGGCCAGTCGATGCTCAAGAGCCTTGCGCTTGAACGGATGTATCGGGACTCCAGACTGGGTGCCCTGATGCTGCCGTGGAGTGCCGAGGTAGCCCTTGAGCGCATTGGCAAGGCACGCCTGTACGACAAGGACTAGCGTCCTAGCCATGACGATGTCTGCTCACGTTGACTCGTTCTGCGCTGACAATCTGCCGCCGCATGACCAGTGGCCGGTGCTGCTTCCGCTCGACTATCCGTCGGGCTTGAACTGCAGCGTTGAACTCTTGGATCGCACGATCGATCGACTGGGTGGCGATCGGTCTGCCGTCGTATCTGACGACGCCCGATGGACGTACCGCGAATTGCACGATCATGTCCAGCGGATTTCGCGCGTGCTTGTCGAGTGGGGCGTGCAGCCGGGTAATCGAGTCCTCCTGCGTTCACCGAACAATGCATGGCTCATGGCCTCGTGGCTTGCGGTGCTGCGAGTGGGGGGTGTCGTCGTGACGACGATGCCACTCCTGCGGCACGGTGAGCTGGAGAAGGTGGTCGACATCGCGCAGGTGCAGTTCGCGCTGGTGGACCACCGCTTCCTCGATGAGTGGAACGGATTCGATTGCCCGACCATCGTGGTGGGAGGTGAATCCCAGGACTCGCTGGCGTCTCGGTGCGCGAGCACTGAGCCGTGGACAGGGTTTGTCGAGACGGCAGCCGACGACATCAGCCTCTTGGCATTCACGTCGGGAACGACCGGGAAGCCCAAAGCAACCATGCACACGCACGCGGATGTGCTGGCCATCGCTGACACCTTCAGTCGCACCATGGTCAAGCCGACGAGTGACGACGTGTTTGCCGGTAGTCCACCGCTTGCGTTCACATTCGGGCTAGGTGGGCTCGTCGTTTTCCCGCTTCGCGCGGGCGCCAGCACGGTGCTGCTGGAGTCAGCATCACCAGCGGCCCTTCTCAAGGCTATTGCGGAGTACGGAGTTACCTGTCTCTTCACGGCACCCACGGCCTATCGAGCGATGCTTGCGGATATGACCTCCGGTGGCCGACACGACTTATCGTCACTTCGACGATGCGTGTCAGCGGGCGAGACCTTGCCCGAAGCAACGTGGCGTGCGTGGTTCGAGGCGACCGGCATTCGGCTCATCGACGGCATTGGCGCCACCGAAATGCTCCACATCTTTATCTCTGCCGCGGACGACGACATCGTTCCGGGTGCAACAGGGCGGCCCGTTCCTGGCTATGAGGCAGTGGTGGTCGACGACGATTTTCAGCCGGTGGATTCGGGAGTGCCGGGCCGCCTCGCGGTGCGCGGACCCACGGGATGCCGCTACCTGCGCGATGAGCGCCAATCGGTCTATGTCCAGCATGGCTGGAACGTCACCGGCGATGTGTACACGGTCGATGCCGGCGGCGTATATCGATATGTCGCGCGTGGCGACGACATGATCGTGTCAAGTGGTTACAACATTGCAGCGCCGGAGGTTGAAGGCGCTCTCTTGCAGCATGATTCGGTCGCCGAAGTCGCCGTAGTCGGTGAGCCCGACCCCGACCGAGGAATGGTGGTGTCGGCCTATGTCGTTCTGCGCGAACCGGCGACGGCAGGAGACTCACTGGTAGTGGTCCTTCAGGATCATGTGAAAGCAACGATCGCTCCCTACAAGTACCCCAGGCGAATAACATTCGTGAGCGAGCTTCCCAAAACCGCCACCGGCAAGCTTCAAAGATTCCGCCTCAAGAACTGATTGCCCATCTCACAGCCGATCCACATTCATGCATGAGCCAAAGGTGCCGTGGCATGAGACCAACGAAACGAGGACCTCGTGCCACACCGAGTGCTGCTCATCAGCCACGAGCCGATCGGCGAACCGGGGCTGGTCGGCCAGATCCTGCTTGAGCGAGGGTGCGAGACGGAGTTGCATGTCGTGCTCGCGGATCCCGAGCATCCCAACACGGACTTCCCTGATCCTGCGATGTACGACGCAGTGATGGCGTTCGGGTCGTTCTCGAGTGCCTATGACCCGGCTGCCCGGCTGTGGGTTGAGCCCGAACTCGACCTCATCCGCGGGCTCGTCGCCGATGATGTGCCCTATCTCGGCGTGTGCTTCGGCGGCCAACTGCTGGCCGAGGCGCTGGGTGGCACGGTGGAGTCTTCACCAGCGGGCCATGACGAGATCGGACTCGTGACCTTTCCGGTGGCCGCTGAGGTTCCGGCCGGCCCCTGGGTGACCTGGCATGGCGATCGCGTCACGCTCCCATCCGATGTGGACGTGCTGGTGCGTAATGATCACGCGATTCAGGTTTTCCGCAAGGGGCGTGCGGCTGGAACGCAGTTCCATCCCGAGGCCGACACGGCGATCTTTGCCACCTGGGCCACCGTCGGTGCCGACCACATCCCGGCCGGGCTCGACGGTCCCGAACTTATCGCTGAGGTGGCCGGCGCCCAGGCTCAGCTGCGGGCCAACTGCGAGGCCCTCGTTGACTGGTTCCTGCAGGACGTGGCCGGACTGCCCGCCTAGTCGTTCCGGTCAGCGCTCGTGGGTGGAGAACCACGGCGAGGTGCACCCGCACTTCGTATCATCAGCCAACAGCTTGCGACGAGGAGTCCCATGACCACGATGTCTCCCGACTGGCATGCCCTTGCCGGCAGCGTGACCTTTCCCACCGAACTTCTCGTCGATGGACAGTGGCAGCAGGGTGCCAGACGCCATGAGGTGGTCAGCCCCATCGATGGGCGCGTGGTCGCCGACGTCGCCTTTGCCGATGCTGCGAAGGTCGACCTCGCCGTCCGATCCGCACGCAAGGCCTTCGACGACCGACGATGGGCAGGTATGGCTCCGGCCGACCGCAAGGACGTCCTCATCCGTTGGGCTCACCTGTGCAATGAGCATGCCGACCAGCTTGCCGTTCTCACAGCGTTGGAAATGGGAAAGCCGGCACGCGAAGCCAAGGCAATCGATGTGCGCGCGGTACATCGCACCCTTCGTTGGTACGGCGAAGCCATCGACAAGACCCTGGATGAAATGCCACACGTGGGTGATTCGTCCTGGGCAATGATCGAGCGGGAGCCCGCCGGAGTTGTCGGTGCGATCACCCCGTGGAATTTCCCGCTCACCATGGTGGGCTGGAAGCTCGCACCCGCACTTGCGGTTGGCTGTTCGGTCGTTCTTAAGCCAGCAGAGGGTTCACCGCTATCGGCTCTGTATCTCGCGCAACTGGGACTTGAGGCGGGTCTGCCCGAGGGTGTTCTCAACGTGGTCAACGGCACCGGCATCGAGGCGGGCGCGGCACTCGCCTCGCATCCCGATGTCGATGTGATCACGTTTACCGGTGCCACGGTGACGGGTCGCGCGATCATGACCGCGGCAGCACAGTCCAACCT
>JBAWXR010000145.1:0-4540 GCA_037143955.1 Actinomycetes bacterium | reverse complement strand
ACGAGAGAGCACAACGTTGTTGCGGTTCTTGTCGAGTTCGATGATCTTCGCCTCGAGGGTCTTACCGACGTAGGGCAGCAGATCGCGAACACGTCGCATCTCGACCAGTGAGGCCGGAAGGAAGCCGCGCAGGCCGATATCGATGATGAGACCACCCTTGACGACCTCAATGACCTGGCCCTCGACAACGCCGTCCTGCTCCTTGATGCGCTCGATGGTGCCCCATGCGCGCTCGTACTGAGCACGCTTCTTGGACAGGATGAGCCGGCCTTCCTTGTCCTCCTTCGTGAGAACGAGTGCCTCAACGTGGTCACCCACGGAGACGACCTGGCTGGGATCTACATCGTGCTTGATGCTGAGTTCGCGGGAGGGAATGACGCCCTCGGTCTTGTAACCGATGTCGAGAAGAACCTCGTCACGATCAACCTTGACGATGATGCCTTCGACAATGTCGCCGTCGTTGAAGTACTTGATGGTCGTGTCGATGGCCGCAAGGAAGTCCTCGACGGAGCCGATGTCGTTGATCGCGACTTGGGTGGTGGTGGACGTAGGAGTGGACATGTGTAGTAGGGAACCTTTGGTAGATGGAGCTCCCCGCGAATGCGAGGTGCGCGGCAAGGCTACGGCAGCGGGCATCCACCACCAAATCCGGTCAAATGGTGCAAACAGCTAGGCGTCAGTGCCGAGATCTCCGGCCAAGAGTTGCTGGTCGACGTGGCTGAAGGTGTAGGTGGCTGCCCCCGGCTCGCGCCTCAGCAACCAGATGAGGTCGAAGCGATCCTCCGGCCACCGCTGGGGGACGTCCTCGGCATTGGCTATCGGGAAGCCACGCACGAACTCGGGCAAGGAGCCGTGGTGCCACACAACGAAGGTATGGCGACTGTCGATCAGAATTGACCGCCGGGCCGCTTCTTCATCGCCTAACCCGTGGACCTCCTCGACCGAAACCCCCAGGCGCTGCCCCACCGGGACGGCCGTGTCGATCTCGCGCCGACTTTTGGTCTCGTGAGTAGGAGCGGTCGCCAGAATGCGCTGGGGTCGGACCACGTGCGGGTGCGACCGCAGGGGCGCGTGGGCAAGCAGGGCGGCCAGAGCGCCCGCTCGAGTCCATCCACGGACCGACAGGGAGTGCTTGTCGGACTCCCCTTGCGCATTGATCCCGTGCGGTGCCCCAGATTCACCCGGCTTCTCACCATGACGGGCGAACATCACCACGTGCGCCGCAGATGCTGGCTCAATCGCTTCGGTCTCAGGGTTTTCCGAATTGGCATGCGCCATGGTCAGTGCGCCGCCTCGTGCCACGAGGCACCCACACCCACCGAGACATCCAGCGGGACCGACAGATCAGCCGCCCGGCCCATCGCATCGCGAACCAGAGCCTCCAGTGGTTCTCGCTCGCCGGGAGCCACCTCAAGCACAAGTTCGTCATGCACCTGAAGAAGTAGTCGACTCTTCAAACCCTGCCGTCGCAGGTCAGATTCCACCGCAAGCATGGACACTTTGACGATGTCGGCCGCCGTGCCCTGGATCGGCGCATTGAGTGCCATGCGTTCGGCCATCTCACGACGTTGCCGATTGTCGCTGGTGAGGTCAGGAAGGAATCGTCGACGGCCGAGCATCGTCGAGGTGTAGCCCTGCATCCTGGCTCGTTCCACCACGTCGGCCAGGTACGCCCGAACCCCGCCGAAACGCAAGAAGTAATCGTCCATCAGACGCCGGGCTTCATCGGGGCTGATGTCCAGTTGCTGGGATAGCCCATAGGGAGACAGGCCGTAGGCAAGTCCGTACGACATCGCCTTGATCTTCCTTCGCATGTCCGCATCCACGTCGCCACGTGCCACTCCGAAGACAGTGCTCGCGACAGTGGTGTGCAAATCCTCGCCACTCTGGAAGGCAGCGATAAGGCCGGCGTCATCCGACAGATGGGCCATGATCCGCATTTCGATCTGGCTGTAGTCAGCCGTCATGAGGGATTCGTACCCCGCGCCGACGACGAAACATTCACGGATGCGGCGGCCTGCCTCAGTTCGCACGGGAATGTTCTGCAGATTCGGTTCGGTACTGCTCAGTCGGCCTGTGGCGGCAACCATCTGGTTGAACGTGGTGTGGATCCGACCCGAGGAATCTGCGAGTGGAATAAGCCCGTCGACGGTCTGACGTAACTTGGCACGATCACGCCACGCAAGGATCTGCTCAAGCAACGGATCACCCGTCGTGGCGAAGAGCTGCTGCAAAGACTCGGCATCGGTCGTAAAGCCCGTTTTGATCTTTTTCGTCTTCGGCAATCCGCGATCGGTGAACAGGATCTCTTGCAGTTGCTTGGGTGAACCAAGATTGAACGACTTGCCGACAATTGCCTGTGCTCGCTCTTCTGAATCTCGCATTGACTCGAGGAACTCGACCGACAGTGACGTGAGACCATCGACGTCTACCGCGATTCCGGCATGTTCCATCGCTGCAAGCACCGGGACGAGCGGTATCTCTACGCCATCCAGCAGGGCAGCCTGCCCTTTGGCTATGAGCCTGGGTTCGAGGATCGCCGCAAGATCTCGGATTGCAAGGGCCGCTGAAGCCAATTCACCATCGTTCGCCGACTCGTCGAACGTCAACATCCCGTCGGCCTGGGTTGCCGCCAGTTCGCGCCCGAGTACTCGTAAAGCAACGTCACTAAGGGAATAGCCTCTATCGCCCGGTGAGTCCACATACGCCGTCAGTGCAGTGTCATATCGAAGGCCCGCGAGGGATCGCCCGGACGCAAGAAGGGCCACGGCGGGTCCCTTGGCATCGTGCATGTCCTTGATGTGATCTGCGCTCGCCAGCCAGTCGAGGACCTTGGCAGTTACTGGGATGACGCCGACAGCACCGTCGGTGCCCACGGCCGCTATGCGGCGAATCTCACCCGTGCCAGCGCCCCACGACCCCTCCACCGCAACGGCTACCGGGTCACTTCGTTTCGTCAACCACGACGCATCGACCACGGACCACTGAGCATCAAGCACAGGTGCAGATGCCTCAGCCATGTCGCCACCATCACTGCCACCCACCGGCCGCACCTTGGCAAGCCTGTCGCGCAGAGCCGTGAACTGCAGCGTGTCAAAGAGCTGTCCGACCTTGACGTTGTTCCATGGCTTGAGGTCGCAAGACAACACGTCAACATCAAGTGGCACGTCGTCGACAAGTCGTGTGAGTTGGCTGTTCACCATCACTTGGGCGAGCCCAACCCGTAGCGCATCGCCAACCTTGCCCCCGACCTCATCAACGTGATCAACAAGGCCAGCGAGCGATCCGTACTCTCGAATCCACTTAGCCGCTGTCTTCTCGCCGACACCTGGAATCCCCGGGAGGTTGTCACTGGGATCACCTCGCAACGCTGCAAAATCCGGATATTGCTGCGGTGTAAGGTCGTATTTCTCGACCACAGCAGCCGGAGTCATCCGCGCGAGATCGCTCACACCTTTGCGCGGGTACAGAACTGTGACTCGATCATCAACCAGCTGGAACGAATCCCTGTCACCGGTCACGATGTCGACACTCATGCCGAGCCCATCAGATTTGCGCACCAGTGTGGCGATGACATCGTCCGCCTCATAGCCCTCCGCGCCCACCACGGTGATATCAAGAGCATCGAGGACTTCGCGGATGAGGTCGACCTGCGGGGCGAACTCCGGCGGTGACTTGGCACGTGTCGCCTTGTACTCAGGAAACGCCTGCAACCGAAAGGTGGCTTTACTGATGTCGAATGCCACGATCACATGCGTGGGCTTCTCGTCACGCAAGACATTGATCAGCATCGAGGTGAATCCGTAGACCGCGTTGGTTGGCTGGCCGGTCGTGGTACTGAAGTTGTCGACCGGCAACGCATAAAACGCGCGGTAGGCCATCGAGTGCCCGTCGAGCAGCAACAAGCGCAGATCGGACACGACCCGATCCTAAGCGCCTTATCCTGCGTTCCATGGACCTTGATGCCTCGAACCTTGACGCCTCCGACCATGACGTCTCCAACCTCGACGTCTCCAACCTCGACGTCATGCAGGCGTACACCGGCGCGCTCGCCCAGCGCATGGGCATCGTTCTCACAGAGGCTGGTCCCGAGCGTGTATGTGCGTCCATGCCCGTGGAGGGAAACACGCAGCCCTTTGGCCTGCTTCACGGTGGCGCCAACGGAGTTCTCGCCGAATCTGTCGGATCCATCCATTCAGCGATCGTGGCCGGGCCCGGGTTCTCCATCGTGGGCCTGGATCTGTCGTGCACGCACCATCGCGGCGTGACAACGGGTCATGTCCACGCGGTATCCACGATCCTGTCCTCGGGAAAGACCATCTCCTCCACTGAAATCCGCATCACTGATGATGACGGCAGGGCGGTCTGCACGTCACGCCTCACCTGCCTGATCCGACCGCTTCAGGCCTAGCACGGCTCGTTGGGGTAGCGGCCCGGGCAGAACTCCACGCTCAGGCACCGATCGGGGTTATGCTCGCGCGCTAAGTCACGGGCGGTTTCCCGCCCCCGGGGTCAAGGAGGGCCGTGCGTAGGTTCGCTG
>JBAWXR010000144.1:0-4611 GCA_037143955.1 Actinomycetes bacterium | reverse complement strand
CCCCCGGCGGATTCGACCGCTCGGTCCCCTATGACATCCGCAACGCCCAGCGCCCGTCCGCGATGCCCTTCGGCCGCTACGAGCCCTTCGCACCTATCGACCTGCCGGATCGCACCTGGCCCAGCAAGGTCATCACGCAGGCACCTCGCTGGTGCGCGGTCGATCTGCGCGACGGCAACCAGGCCCTCATCGAGCCGATGACACCGGCGCGCAAACTGCGCATGTTCCAGCTGCTCGTCAACCTCGGCTACAAGGAGATCGAGGTCGGCTTCCCGTCGGCCTCCCAAACCGACTTCGACTTCGTGCGCCTGCTCATCGAGGACAACCTCATTCCCGACGACGTCGTCATCCAGGTGCTGACGCAGTCGCGTGAGCACCTCATCGAACGCACCTTCGAGGCGATCGAGGGCGCCGACCAGGCCATCGTCCATCTCTACAACTCCACCTCGACGCTGCAGCGTCGCGTGGTGTTCGGGTTAGACATGGATGGCATCGTCGACATCGCAGTGCACGGTGCTCAGTTGTGCCAAAAGTTCGCGGAGCAGATCTCTCACCGCACCGATGTCTTTTTCGAGTACTCCCCCGAGTCGTACACCGGCACCGAGCTGGAGTTCGCGGTGCGCGTGTGCGATGCCGTTAACGACGTGTGGCTGCCCACCCCCGACCGCAAGGTCATCCTCAACCTGCCCGCCACCGTCGAGATGGCAACGCCCAACGTCTACGCCGATTCCATCGAGTGGATGCACCGCAACCTCGCTTACCGCGACGCCGTGGTGCTCTCGCTGCATCCGCACAACGACCGCGGCACCGCCGTGGCAGCCGCCGAGCTGGGATACATGGCAGGCGCTGACCGCATTGAGGGCTGCCTGTTCGGCAACGGCGAGCGCACCGGCAACGTGTGCCTCGTCACCCTGGGCCTGAACCTGTTCAGCCAGGGCATCGATCCGCAGATCGACTTCAGCGACATCGACGAGATCCGCCGCACGGTCGAGTACTGCAACCAGATCCCCGTCAACGAACGGCACCCCTACGGCGGCGACCTCGTCTATACCGCCTTCTCCGGCTCGCATCAGGACGCCATCAACAAGGGCCTGAAAGCAATGGAAACCGATGCTGCCGCTGCGGGCGTCGACGTGCGCGACTTCCGCTGGGGAGTGCCCTACCTGCCCATCGACCCGCAAGATGTGGGCCGCACCTACGAGGCGGTTATCCGCGTCAACTCGCAGTCCGGCAAGGGTGGCGTCACCTACATCATGCGCACCGAGCACCACCTCGACTTCCCGCGTCGACTGCAGATCGAGTTCTCCTCGGTCATCCAGCAGCACACCGACACCGAGGGTGGCGAGATCAGCCCCGAGCAGATGTGGTCGATCTTCTCTGCCGAGTACCTGCCGGATCCGGCGGCGCCGTGGGGCCGCTTCCAACTCGTGAGCTTCACGCAGCCCGGTGCGATGGCCGGGGCCACCAGTGTGCACGCCACCATGAAGGACAACGGCGTCACGGTTGAACTCGAAGGCACCGGCAACGGCCCCATCGCGGCTTTCTGCGAGGCACTCGCCAAGCACGGCGTCGATGTGCGCGTGCTCGACTACAGCGAGCATGCGATGAGCGCGGGCGGTGACGCCAAGGCAGCTTCCTACCTGGAGTGTGCGGTCGCCGGCTCAGTCCTGTGGGGTGTGGGCATCGACCCATCGATCACGACGTCGTCACTGAAGGCAATCGTCAGCGCCGTCAATCGCGCCGTTCGCTCCTAGGAGCGGTTACGCCGGGCTCTCGGCGAACTGGCTCTGATAGAGGTCGTAGTAGAAGCCGCGCTGCTCCATGAGTGCCTCGTGGCTGCCCTGCTCGACAATGCTGCCGTCGCGCATGACCAAGATGACGTCGGCCTTGCGAATCGTGGAGAGTCGGTGAGCGATCACGAAACTCGTGCGGCCCTTGCGCAGCTCGGCCATGGCCCGCTGGATCAGCACCTCGGTGCGCGTGTCGACCGAACTCGTCGCCTCATCGAGGATCAGCACCGCGGGGTCGGCCATAAACGCTCGCGCGATGGTGAGCAGCTGGCGCTCGCCGGCGCTGATGTTGGCACCCATCTCGGTGAGCTTGGTCTGGTAGCCATCCGGCAGGGTGTTGATGAAGTGAGCGGCGAACGAGGCGCGGGCCGCGCGCTCGATCTCCTCCTTGGTCGGATGGTCGGCGCCGTAGGCGAGGTTGTCGTAGATCGTGCCCTCGAACAACCAGGTGTCCTGCAGCACCATGCCGAAGCAGCGGCGCACATCGGCACGCGACGCCTCGCGGGTGTCGACGCCATCGATAAGGATCCGCCCCGCCTGGATTTCGTAGAAGCGCATGAGGAGGTTGACCAGCGTGGTCTTGCCAGCCCCGGTAGGCCCGACGATTGCGATCGTCTGACCCGGCACGACGTCAAGGCTCAGGTCTTCGATCAGGGGCTTGTCTTCGACGTAGCGGAATCGCACATGCTCGAGGCTGATACGGCCGGAGACATCCGCAAGCTCAAGTGCCGGAACCGGGTCGGGCGATTGGTCGTCTGCGTCAAGCAGCTCGAACACGCGCTCCGCTGACGCAGCACCAGACTGCAACAGGTTGGCCACACCCGCGATCTGGGTGATGGGCATCTGGAACTGGCGCGAATATTGAATGAAGGCCTGCACGTCGCCCAGCGACATCGAGCCGCTCGCGACCCGAAGGCCGCCAATGACCGCGATCGCGACGTAGTTGAGGTTGGAGATGAGCATGAGGGCCGGCTGAATCAGGCCGGAGATGAACTGCGCCTGAAAGCTGCTCTCCGCCATCTTCTCGTTGGCATCGTCGAAGTCGGCGATAGCAGCATCGCGATGACCGTAGACGCGCACGAGTTCGTGGCCGGAAAACATCTCCTCCACGTGGCCGTTGAGTTTGCCCGTCCACTTCCACTGCGCGCTGAAGTGCGGCTTCGATCGCTTGGCGATGACCATGGTGACGATGAACGACAGCGGGATTGTGAGCACGGCGATAAGAGCGAGGATGGGGCTGATCCAGATCATCATCGCCAGAACGCCCACCACCGTGAGCACTGCGGTCACCAACTGCGTGAGCGTCTGCTGGAGTGTCATAGCGATGTTGTCGATGTCGTTGGTTACGCGGCTCAGCAGGTCACCACGAGGCGTGGTGTCGAAATAGCTCAGGGGCAGGCGGCCGAGTTTGAAGTCAACCTCCTCGCGAAGGCGATACATCGTGCGCTGAGTGACGCCAGCCATGAGGTAGTTCTGCCCCCACGACAGCACCGACGCGAAGAAATAGATCACAGCGACAATCGCAAGCAGTCGTGCGAGAGCCCCGAAATCGACACCCTGCCCGGGTGTCAAGGTCATCGACGCCAACATGTCCGCTTGCGTACCCTGGCCGGCCCCACGCAAGCGGGCAACGGCCTCCGCCTGCGTCACACCCGGCGGGATCTTCTGCGAGATGACGCCGGCAAAAATGATGTTGGTGGCATTGCCCAGCAACTTGGGCCCCAGCACCGTGAGGAACACACTGGCGATACCCAGAACGAGGACGAACACCGCCACGCCGCGCTCAGGACGCAGCCGTGGTGCAAATCGGCGTACGGCGCCGCGCAGATCCTTGGCCTTCTCAGCCGAGGGAATCATGCTCATCCCCGGCGGCCCGCCACCGCCCATCGGGCCGCGAGGTCCGGGAGGTCCTCCTGGTCGCATCATGCTCATGAGACCTGCGCCGCCTCTGCCTGAGAGTCCACGATCTCGCGATAGGTCTCGCACGACGCAAGCAACTCGTGATGCGTGCCATGACCGACGATCTCGCCCTCGTTCATGACAAGGATCTGATCGGCCGTCGTGATTGACGCCACGCGTTGCGCCACGATGATGACGGTCGCCCCGCTGGTGGTGGCCTTGAGCTCGCGGCGCAGCCGCGCATCGGTGGCGTAGTCAAGTGCAGAGAAACTGTCATCGAATATGTAGATCGCTGGGCGACGCACAAGTGCACGTGCGATCGCGAGCCGCTGGCGTTGGCCGCCAGAGAAGTTCGCGCCACCCTGATCCACCACCGCGTCGAGCCCCTCAGGGATCGCGGATACAAATTCCGAGGCCTGCGCCACGCGTAGGGCCTCCCAGATCTCGTCATCTGTGGCGCCCGGACGCCCGAACTGCAGGTTGCTGCGGATTGTCCCGCTGAACAGGAAGGCCTTCTGCGGCACGAGGCCGAAGAAAGACCACAACTCTTCCTGCGGCAGACGCCGCACATCGACACCACCCACCATCACTGTTCCCGACGTCGCATCGAGCAGGCGTGGCAGCAGGTTGATCAGCGTGGTCTTGCCCGAGCCCGTGCCGCCGATGATCGCGGTAGTGGTACCGGGGGCGAAGTCGACTGTGATGCGCTCGAGGATCGACTCGGCCGCGCCGGGATACCGGAAGGCCACATCCGCCAGGTGAACATGCCCGGCCCGCTCTCCCGTAGGCATCTCAATGTGAGAGGCGTCGACGATGTCGGGCGTGGTCTGGAGCACCTCGTTGATGCGATCTGCCGACGCAGCCGCACGGGGCACCATCATCAGCGTCATCACGGCCATCATCACCGAGAACAGAATCTGCA
>JBAWXR010000143.1:0-4659 GCA_037143955.1 Actinomycetes bacterium | reverse complement strand
CCTTGAACTTATGGCTGCTCGCCTGCTTCTTCCAGCGGTCGACGCTGATGTCACAGGGCTGCGGGCCCAGATGGATCAGCTTGAGCGCAGGGTCGCCAGCGGTCCGGCGCATGTCACGCCTGCGCCAGGACCGGTTGCTGTTCAGCCCGCGGTTCAGCCCGCAGCCCACACCCCAGTGCAACCGGTGGCGGAGCCGGTAGCGGAGCCGGTAGCGCAACAGGCCACGCCAGCGCGCGAGGCTAAAGCTCCGGCACGGGCGACGAGTGGAGATCTGCCGACGCCACCCAAGAAGCCGCGTCCGGGTAAGGCGGCGGATCCCGAAGCCTTGTTGGCGCCAGCAGCGCAGGTCGCACCCGCAGCACCTCAGGCTGTCGGTGATCTGGATCAATTCGTGTCGATGTGGCCGGCAGTGCTCGAAGCCCTCAAGCTCGACTCACGCGTGGCGTGGGTTCTGTTTGAGTCAGCCCGACCGGTATCGATCAGTGGTGGCGCACTTGCGATAGCCGTGGGTGAACCCGGCAAGCTGTCCAACATCTCCAGCAGCAAGCACGATGAGCGGCTGCGTCAGGCCGTCATTGATGTCATGAAGGTCGATGTTCGCATCGACGTTGTCCTAGCTCCGGATCGTGTGGGCCCGCTAACTGCATCTGCGGTTCAGACTGACGAACCGGACACGCCTAGCCTGGACGACACCGATGTGATCACCAGCAGTGGCGTGGATCTTGCGCTCAGCGATTTCGGTGCCACGCAGATCGGTGAGATCGAGCGCTGATGTACGAAGGAGTAGTTCAAGACCTCATCGACGAACTCGGTCGACTGCCGGGCATTGGCCCCAAGAGTGCACAACGCATTGCCTTTCACATCCTGGGTGCCGATCCAGACGATGTGCAACGGCTCGTGGAAGCTATCCGTGAGGTTAAGCAGCGCGTGCGTTTCTGCAGCATCTGCGGAAACGTTGCCGAAGAAGATCAGTGCCGTATCTGCCGTGATCCCCGTCGTGACCTCACGGTGCTCTGCGTGGTCGAAGAATCCAAGGACGTCATCGCGATCGAGAAGACCCGTGAATTTCGCGGCCGCTACCACGTTCTTGGTGGTGCCATCAGTCCGATTGACGGCATTGGCCCCGATGACCTGCGGATCCGTGAGCTCATTGCTCGCCTGGCTGACGGCTCAATAGTGGAGGTGATCCTGGCCACGGACCCCAACCTTGAGGGCGAAGCGACGGCCACCTATCTGGCCCGCATGATCGGCCCCTTGGGCATCGCAGTCTCGCGTCTGGCGAGTGGATTACCCGTTGGCGGTGACCTCGAATATGCCGATGAAGTAACTCTCGGACGTGCCTTCGAAGGTCGGCGTCGAGTGGAACCTCCGCGGCCCTGACCGCGACAAAGGGCTTGCGCGACAACGGCTAGACTTCTTTCTCGTGTCTCTCATCGTGCAGAAGTACGGCGGTTCAAGCGTCGCTGACGCGGACGCCATCAAGCGCGTCGCCCGCCGCATCGTCGATACCAAGAACGCTGGGCATCAGGTCGTGGTCGTGGTGTCGGCCATGGGAGACACCACCGATGAGCTTCTTGACCTGGCCGAGCAGGTCTCGGAAACCCCCCCCGGCCGCGAGATGGACATGCTCCTCACCGCCGGCGAGCGCATCTCTATGGCGCTCGTGGCCATGGCTATCAACGACCTCGGCGCGGAGGCTCGGTCGTACACCGGGTCGCAGGCCGGTTTGATCACGGATTCAGCCCACGGTGCCGCCCGCATCATCGACGTCACCCCTGATCGCATTCAAGAAGCCATCGATCAAGGAGCGATCCCCATCGTGGCTGGCTTCCAGGGTGTTGCTGTCGACACAAAAGACATCACCACGCTCGGACGTGGCGGATCCGACACCACGGCGGTCGCGCTGGCCGCTGCCCTCAAGGCTTCGGTCTGTGAGATCTACACCGATGTCGACGGCGTCTTCAGTGCGGATCCGCGTGTGGTGTCCCGGGCCCGCAAGGTCCCGTACATCACCTACGAGGAGATGCTCGAGCTCGCTGCCGTCGGCGCCAAGGTCCTGCACTTGCGCTGCGTTGAGTTTGCCCGTCGGTTCGATCTACCGATTCATGTTCGATCCTCGTTCTCCCAGAACGAGGGCACGTATGTCATGTCCCCAATGGCCATCGCGAAAGCCGTATCCGAAGGAAAAGCCATGGAGCAGCCGATCATCTCCGGCGTCGCCGCCGACGTGAATGACGCCAAGATCATTGTGGTGGGTGTCCCTGATAAGCCGGGCGAGGCCGCGCAGATCTTCAAAGCTCTGGCGCAGGCCAACATCAACGTCGACATGATCGTGCAGAACACCTCCGCTGCGTCGACCGGACGCACCGACGTGACCTTCACCTGTCCCCAGGGCAGTGCCCCGGCAGCCATGCAGGCATTGCAGGAGCAGAAGCACAACATTCAGTACGAGGACCTGCTGGTGGATGTGCAGATCGCCAAGGTCTCACTCGTAGGTGCCGGTATGCGTTCGCACCCCGGAGTCTCAGCAACCTTCTTCGAAGCACTGGCCAGCGCCGGCATCAACGTCGAGATGATCTCTACTTCCGAGATCCGCATTTCCGTTGTCACCGACTCCGAAGATGCAAAGAAAGCTGTGCAGGCTCTTCACACCGCATTCGGCCTGGATGCCGACGGCGAAGCCGTGGTGTACGGCGGCTCAGGCCGATGACGCTGACCGTTGCTGTCGTGGGCGCCACAGGTCAGGTGGGCGCTGTCATGCGCACGTTGCTCGCTGAAAGTAGCCTGCCCATTGATCGCATCCGCTTCTTTGCATCGTCGCGATCGGCCGGCACGACGTTGCCGTGGCGCGGTGATCAGGTTCTCGTAGAGGACGCCGATATCGCAGATCCCTCGGGTATCAACATCGCCCTGTTTTCGGCCGGTGGATCGACCTCCAAAGCACTAGCGCCAAAATTTGCCGCCGCCGGCGCCGTGGTCATCGACAACTCGTCCGCATGGCGCATGGATCCCGATGTTCCGCTCATCGTCAGCGAGGTCAACCCCGAGGCGATAGCACAGATGCGCAAGGGCATCATCGCCAATCCCAACTGCACGACTATGGCGGCGATGCCGGTCTTGATGCCGCTTCACCATGAGGCAGGCCTCACGCGACTCATCGTGTCCAGCTACCAGGCGGTGTCAGGCAGTGGCCTAGCCGGCGTTGAGGAACTTGACGAGCAGGTGCGCGCTGTCATCGACTCCGACATCACAACACTCACTCACGACGGCGCGTCAGTGACCTTCCCTGCGCCCAAGAAGTATGTGCGTCCCATCGCCTTCAACGTTATTCCCTTCGCAGGCAACCTCGCAAGCGATGGTTCTTGTGAAACGGACGAGGAGCAGAAGCTGCGCAACGAGAGTCGCAAGATTCTCGACATCCCGGAGCTGTTGGTGTCAGGCACCTGCGTGCGGGTGCCGGTGTTCACCGGTCACTCTCTTTCGATCAATGCGGAATTCGGCCGCCCGATCTCGCCCGAGCGCGCGACACAACTTCTGTCCGAGGCGCCGGGTGTCGAACTCAGCGATGTGCCGACCCCACTGCAAGCTGCCGGCGCCGATCCTTCCTTTGTTGGACGTATACGTCGCGATCCCGGTGTGCCCGATGGTCGCGGACTGGCCCTGTTCGTCAGTAATGACAACCTGCGTAAGGGTGCCGCTCTTAATGCGGTGCAGATTGCCGCTCTCGTGGCGGCTCGTCACTAGTCACGCGCGGACTGCGCCCTCGTCAGAGTGCGGGGACCGAGTACCCGAACGCCTCGTAGTCCGGTGCGTATGCCTTAGCCACCTGAGCAAGCATCGCGGTGTCGTAGTAGTCGGCGATCTTGCTTCCTGCACCGGTGGAGAATTTACAGAAGAAGTTCTCTTTGAGGCCGGGAGTGGACGTGAGCTCACCGATGCGCCCCCAACTTCGATCAAGATCCTCCAGATGGATCACTGCATCGAACGGGATCGCACCAAAGCCGACCTGGTCCACCTGTCGACGCCAATGTGGGTCTTGGTCGGCTGACTTCTGCCCGCACACCACGTCAAGGAACTGAGCCAGCGTGATGTCTTGGGCCACAAGTCCCTTGTTCTTGCGTTGCAAAGCTTCGACGATGGGCTCACTCTGCTTCAGGCCCTGGCGGATCTTTTCGAGGTACCCCGACAGCAGACGCGATGCGGGCTCGCGCACAACTGTGAATCTCTGGAAATTCGGTCCGGCAAGTGCATCCTCAAGCTTCGCGGGAGAAAGCTGAAAGGGCTTGACGAAGGGTGTCGCCGCCATGCGATCGTGCGGAGCGTCCTGCACTCGAGTCACCATGGCTGGTCCCATGCGCGCCGCTTCCATACCGCCGAGCGTCGACTTCATCGTGCCGCACCCCGCCTTGGGTACCTCGATGTAGACGTAACCATTGACAAGCGAAATGTGGGTGTGGAGGTTGACCGAACGCCAGCTGACCCTGTCGACGTAGGCGGCGGTGACGGGTCCTAGTTCTTCACGTGCGGGTCGACGGTCGGGAACGTCCACCTTGGCCTCCTGAACTGACGGCCGGGGGCCGACACGCGTCAGCCCCCGACCCACTGTCGGGGTGGCGGGATTCGAACCCACGACCTCTTCGTCCCGAACGAAGCGCGCTA
>JBAWXR010000142.1:0-4675 GCA_037143955.1 Actinomycetes bacterium | reverse complement strand
GCGAACCTTCAGGCCGCAGACAGTCGCGTGGCGGACGCTGATATGGCAAGTGAGATCTCCAACGTAACCCGACTGAGCATTCTGGGTCAGGCTGGTACCGCCATGCTTGCGCAGGCGAACTCGGCGAACCAGAGCGTTCTGAAGCTTCTCCAGTAATAGCAAGTAAATGGGGCGTGGGGGGATTGAGGGCCTCGTAGAGGTCCTCAATCCCCCAGGCCGACAGGTAAGCAAGACCTAGTCGAGAGGATCGCATCACATGGCGACGACTGCTGCGACAGGTACAAATCCACTTGACAACCTCAGCATCATCAACGTTTCTGCTCTCGTAAGTCAGACCATCGCCACAGAGCGGATTCCTCAAGACTCCCTCAAGGCGACTCTCACCTCCGAGCAGGCCAAATTGGCCGCGTACCAAAATATGAATTCCAGCCTCACAGCTCTTCAAAACGCCGCTCTGCCGATCATCGGAAGTCTGTACGCAACGTCCCCGACCTGGGCGACTTCCGGTGTGACATCTTCCAATGGGTCCGTGGCCGCAACAGCCACGACCACCGCTACATCCGGTGAGTACCGATTCAATGTAACTCAACTCGCCAAATCGCATTCATTGCTCTTTAGCTCGGGAGTCTCCACATCGGCAATCAGCGCCTCCGGGCCCATCGTTATCAAGGACGCTTCAGGGTTGCCAGTGCTTACGCTCAATCCAAAGCCTCCGTTGACGACTCCTTCGAGTAGCTTGAATATCGCTGGCGTTGTATCACTCATCAACAGTGAGAACAGTTCTCCTATTCGCGCAGCCATGGTCGGTGATGGAAGTGGCACCTACCGCCTGCAACTGACATCTAAATCTTCCGGTACTTCTAGCGAGTTCAGCGTCACAGGACTCGAGGCGCTGGGAACTGGGGTGATCTCACAGCAGGGCCAAAATGCGAGAATCCAGTTCGGTTCGGATCCAACCAACGATGTCGCTTCCTCGTCGACAAATACGTTCGCAAACATCTTTCCAGGAGTAACTTTCACCGTCTCGTCCATCACAGACACAGACCCCATGCACTCAGTTTTTACCCCCGCTGTGACGCTCACGGTGAGTGACAACACAACAAGCATGGATGCTCAGGTGAGCGCACTCGTCAACGCCCTTAATTCGACCTCCTCAGCAATCTCCACAGCCACTCACGAGGCATCTGGCGACTCGAATTCGGGTACCCTTAGCGGTGACAACTGGTTGCGCACTCTTCCTCAGAAACTTTCCCATGCCTTCGTTGATGGCAGTGGGGTGAGTGCAACGGCATTGGGCCTATCGATCGACAAGTACGGTGTCATGACGTTTGACTCCGCAACCTTTAACGCGGCGTTCGCAAGTGATCCGCAGACAGTTAAGGCGACCGTTGCCGAAATGGCCCGCCAGATCGGAGTCGTGACTAAGGATGCGACGGCAGCGACGTCAGGACAGATAACACGTGCCCTGGCTGAAAAGCAAAGCAGCATTGATTCACTCAATAGGAGAATTTCCGACTGGGATGACAAATTGACCGCTCGGCAAACGCTTTTGACACAGATCTATTCTAAAATCAATGCCAACCTCGCTACGCTCAAGACCACTTCGGACTGGATTAGCCAACAAATCACGGTGCTCACGACCAAGTCGACAGGATGACCAGCAAATGACGAACCCATACGCGGTAGCAACGTCGGCCTACAAGGATCACGCTGTCAATACTGCATCTCCAGCGCGCGTGGTTGTTATGGCATACGAGCGTCTCGTGTTGGATTGCGAACGGGCGCTGGCCTGCTTTGAGATCAAACGTCCCGCCGGTGAGCATCTCATGCACGCTCAGGACCTCATCTTGGCTTTGCAGACCAACCTGAATGTTGATCAGTGGGAAGGCGCCAAGCGCTTGTCATCTCTCTACACGTTTGTCTATCAAGAACTCATCGCCGCCAACATCCTGCAGGATGCCGGCAAAGTCCAAGTTTGTCTTGACCTTCTCACGCCTTTGGCGGATGCGTGGATCCAAGCTGAGCGGTCAATTGGCGACCAGCCCGCTAACGCGGGCACCTTCGCCGTGGCTTGACCGATGTCCGCCAATTGGGTCGCCGATAGTAAGTGGACGCAGCTTCTTAATCACCTAGAGTCCCGTGTCTCTTACGTTGAGCGCACGGCAGAAAATGCCGAAGCGTATTTTCTTCTTCCCCCGTGGACGCCACCGACCGATCTCGGAGAATGCCCCTCTGAGTACGTTGCACGCGCTAGGAACCTATTGGAGCGACACGAAATGCTCATGACTAAACTGGCCGAACAAGCCACGAAGGTTCATCACGAACTAGAGTTTCTCCGTGCAACTTCCAGCAACACCGAATCGCCTGTACCTCATTACGTGGACCAGGGACTGTAGAACTAAGCCGTCTTCTCGCCCCGAACACGACGCGGCGTCTCACGCGGGATAAGTGTCGGGTTGACGCTGTCGCGCACGACCTCGCCGGAGATGACAACCTTGGCGATGTCGGTGCGGCTGGGTACGTCGTACATCACATTGAGAAGCACTTCTTCGAGAATCGCGCGAAGTCCGCGCGCACCCGTGCCACGAAGTAAGGCCTGATCGGCGATCTCATCGAGCGCATCAGAGTCGAACTCCAACTCGACGCCATCAAGCTCGAACAAGCGCTGGTACTGCCGCACGAGCGCGTTCTTGGGCTCGGTGAGCACAGCCACCAGCGCCGTGCGGTCGAGCTTGGCGACCGACGTGAACACCGGCAAGCGACCGATGAACTCCGGGATCATGCCGAACTTGAGCAGGTCCTCGGGCATCACGTGACTGAAGATGTCGTCCGGGTCGCGCTCATCCTCCACACGCTCACCGTCGACGATGTCGAAGGTGAAGCCGAGGCGCTTTTGGCCCAACCGCTGCTCGACGATGGTGTCGAGACCGGCGAATGCGCCACCCACGATGAACAGCACGTTGGTCGTATCGATCTGGATGAACTCCTGGTGCGGGTGCTTGCGGCCTCCCTGCGGCGGCACGGATGCAGTGGTGCCCTCGAGAATCTTCAGCAGTGCCTGCTGCACGCCTTCACCTGACACGTCGCGGGTGATCGATGGGTTCTCGCTCTTACGGGCCACCTTGTCGATCTCATCGATGTAGATGATCCCGGTCTCGGCACGCTTGACGTCGTAGTCGGCAGCCTGGATGAGCTTCAGGAGGATGTTCTCGACGTCTTCACCCACGTACCCGGCCTCGGTGAGGGCCGTAGCGTCGGCGATGGCGAAGGGTACGTTGAGCATGCGTGCCAGCGTCTGTGCGAGCAGTGTCTTGCCCGAGCCGGTGGGACCGAGGAGCAGAATGTTGGACTTAGCGAGTTCGACCCGGTCGTCCTTGTTGCCCAGGGTCGAGTCGGCCTGCACTCGCTTGTAGTGGTTATAGACAGCGACGGCGAGCGCCTTCTTGGCGACGTCTTGACCGATGACGTACTGGTCGAGGAATTCGTAGATCTCGCGGGGCTTGGGGAGCTCGCCGAAGCTGGATTCGGAGGCCTCGCTCAGCTCCTCCTCAATGATCTCGTTGCACAGGTCGATGCATTCGTCACAGATATAGACACCGGGGCCGGCGATGAGCTTCTTGACCTGCTTCTGGCTCTTGCCACAGAAGGAACACTTGAGGAGATCGCCGCTCTCGCCTATCCGCGCCACGCAGCAACCTTCCCTCACGACCTAGGTCCGACGCCGGTGCGCCGACCATGACCTTACCTTCCCTTGTGGGGAATTCGCTCTCTGAGGCGCCTCTAATGCGGCCAGGTGTCGCCCCGGCACACCAGCTGCGAACTAAGGGCGTATCTGGCGGATTAGGTCGCTTGAGCCCCACGCCCTGTCCGCCGTAAGAACTACATCGTCCAAACGCTCCGCGAGTGACAGGCACAGTCGATCACCGAGTGACAGCGAGGGGTTGGCCTCTAGAAGGCGCGTTGCGCGACGAGCATCCATGACCGTTACGGGTTCTACGCGGACACCCAGGGACTCAAGCAGCGCGTCGGCAAACACCGCCTCCGTGGCATTGGGGAACCTGCCAAGCACCTCGCAGAAGTTCGCAGCGCCGATGACAGAGCCTGCGAGATGAGGCTCCACGACATCGGCGCCAGACTCACCCGTCAGGAATGCGAGGACCGCAGACGCGTCTAGGACGGTCACTCCGCGGCTACTTCGGCCACCCGTTCGGCCAGGAGTTCAGCGACGAGATCCCGCCCGAGTATGCGAGATCTCAGCCAGGCGAGCCCTTCTTTGGCTGACATCACCAAGAGCCCTGCGTCAGTGTCGATGGAAACCAAGGGGGTTCCGGTCTCCCAGCCATGGCGCTCGCGCACATCAATGGGGATGACGAGCCGACCACGGTCACCGAGGGAAATGGCGTGCGCAACATTGGTCGACATGGGGGAAAGGTACCACCCAATACATACGAATGGGAATGACGAGGACTGATTCCCACACTGCTTCTTAGCGCTTCAGCTGGGCCATGCAGGTGCCGGTCCACACCTGCGCCCGGAACGTGGCGAGGGTCTGTCGAAGCGTGAGAGTCGTGACGCCATGGAATTGCGGGTTCTCCCAGTGCGCGGCCGCGAGACGATAGTTGGGGATGCGTGGATGCAGGTGGTGGACGTGGTGGTAGCCGATGCACAGCGTGGC
>JBAWXR010000141.1:0-4685 GCA_037143955.1 Actinomycetes bacterium | reverse complement strand
CTGAAGGATCCGGTCGACTTCAGCGGCCAGCTCCCGGCGGTCCGACTCGGACCCGCGGAACCAGCGGGTTAGGTCAACTACGGGCACGCCCTGATCGGCCATGGGACCTCCTGCCGCTTCGACGGCCCGCGCATGCGGACCGGGTGGCTGGCAACGTAGCACCGCCCGACCGCTCATTCCCGGGCTCCCGACCGCCAATTCCCGGGCTCCTGCACACTGCGCCCTGACGGTGCGGCAGACTTCGGCCCATGCGCACCGTTGCCGTCATGGCCAATAAGGGCGGGGTCGGTAAGACCTCCATCACCCTGGGATTGGCTGGCGCCGCCGCCGTCAAGGGCATGGCTGTCCTCGTCATCGACCTCGACCCCCAAGGCAACGCCACCAGCCACCTACGCACCCGCCCGAGCAAGATCTCGGTCGTGGATGTGCTGGAGCACCCCACCTCAGCAACCCTCATCGAAGCGATCTCCGTGTGCGACTGGGACGCCGACATCGGCGAGGTCGACATCGTGCCGTCCTCCCCCGATGCCATTCGTTTCGATGCGTGGCGCGGCAGCGGCGCCACCACTCGGCTGGCCCGCGCACTTCAGGGAGTCGACGGCTACGACCTCGTACTCATCGACTGCCCGCCGTCGCTTGGTGCCCTGACCCGCGAGGCTCTGACGGCGGCGGACGCAGCAGTCATCGTGACCAGCCCCTCCTACTTCGGACTGCAGGGCGTGGAGCGCTCCGTTGCCGAGATCAACGAGGTGCGGTCGGAGTCGAACTCCTCGCTCAAGCTGGTCGGCGTCATCGTCAACCGGGTGCGAACTATCTCTGAGGAGCACGCCTTCCGCGCCCGCGAACTTGGCAGCATCGTCGAGCGCATCAAGATCCTCAAGCCGTTCCTGCCCGACCGCATGGCCGTACAGCAGGCCGAAGGCACCGGAGTGCCCGTGCAGAAGGTCAAGGGTGGCGGCGCCAAGGAAGTCAGCGAAATCCTCGACAAGTACCTGCGCAAGATTCTGAAGTAATCGCGCTAGTGACCATGCGGCACTGTGCCGCTCTAGTGAGTCGCGTCGTGCATCTTGGCGAACATCGTCACCTGCGCGCCGATCGTGTGCAAGGTGCTGACGGCACCTTCATCTTCTTGACCTTCCTTGAGGGAGGTCACCGACGAGTTGATCGATCCTCCCAACGGCGTCGGCCATGCGCGCAGTGCATGCGCCACCATCCGCAGCTGTTGGAGGGTCGAGACCGTCGCCTGCCAGCCATAGGCCACGGCGACACAACCGAACGCTGATCCGTCGAGATACGGATGCTCGTCCTTGGCGAGGTCCTCGCAGTAGTCCAGCGCGTTCTTGATCATCCCGCTGATGCCTCCGTGATAACCGGGGCTGGCCACGATGACTCCGTCGGCCGCGCGAAATGCCTCCACCAGACGCTGCGCCTCGGGCGTGCGATCGGTTGCCTCGGTGTCGTAGATCGGCAGGATGAGATCGCGGCTGAGAATCTCGATGGTCTGGGCACCCGCGTTGCGTGCCCCCTGCGCAGCGATCATCGCTGCACGTTCGCTCGATGACCCCGGTCGCGTGCTGCCACCCAGCACCAACACCGTGACACTCATGGCTTTCCTTCCGATAGACGTTCGGCAACCTCGGCGAGTCGACGACCTTGGATACGGCACGCCTCCAAGCAGTCTGCATCGGGAGCCGCGCCACTGCGCGACACCCATGAGGCACCGTACGGATTGCCGGTTACGCGCGCCACATGCTGATCGCCGTAACCAAGCGGGACGATGACCGATCCCCAGTGATAGGCGTGGTTGTTGATGGCCAGGATCGTCGACTCCAGGCCACCGTGCTGCGTAGATGAGCTGGTGAATGACGTGACGGCCTTGTTGACCAGGGCGTTGGAGAACCACAGGCCGCCGGTGGTGTCGAGGAAGGACTTCATCTGACTGGTCGGCCCCCCGAACCGAGTCGGCGTTCCTAGGGCAATGCCATCGGCCCACGCCAGATCGTCGAGTGAAGCCTGCTCGTCGGTGCACGACTCGAGGAATTGCTGCCATCTGGGATTGGCGGCGATGGCCTCGGCGGGCGCGGTCTCGGCGACTTTGCGGACCCGCACTTGGGCTCCTGCGGCCTGCGCTCCCTCGGCGAGTGCATGTGCCATGACGGCAACGTTGCCTGTGGCCGATGAGTAGACCACCGCGATGCGGGTCATGAACTGCCTTTCAGAGTTGCGGACGGTGATTCACCGAATCTGTTTGCGTAGATGGCACTGAACCGCCCCAGGTGCGCAAAACCACACGCGAGCGCAACCTGAGCAACCTTGGTCGATCCGTGATCGGCCGCCAGCAGCAATTCCCGAGCATGACGCAACCGTGTCTCGCGAAGCAACTCTGTGGGAGTTAGACCGGTCTGTGCATGCACCGCGTACTGCAACTGACGAACACTGACTCCCAGCGCTCGCGCCATGTCGCAGATGGATACATCAACATCATGGTGGGCTTCGAGCCAGTCGCGGAGGTAGGGCACGCGCAAGGAACCGCGCGGGCGCGACTCGACTGTCTGAGGACCTTGCGATAGCACCATGGCGGTGAGGAGCTGATCCTCGACCACGTGCAGAAACCTGTTCACGACATCGCTGGACGCCTGTGGCGACAGCGTCGAGGCCATCTGCCATGCATGTCGGCAGGCCTTCGTGAGCGCACCGAGGACGCCACGGGATGAGCGGATAACTGAGGTGCGTCTGCGTCACCCACGACGACTGCTTGATGCTGCGCGAGGCGATCTTCGTCGGTGGCGAGCACCAATGCGCCAGCCCACGGGTCGGGTCGCATCAAGGTGCGGTCTTCGCGAGCCAGAATGAAGGCCGAATCGTGGATCCGGCCGCGCGCAGAGGCTCCAATGGTGACGTGCATGGGCCCCAGCGGGATGGTCGCCACGACTCGACGCTGAGTGGGCGGTGCCTCGACCACCACGCTGCCGCCGTACCGCACGTAGACAAGCCGACTGTGCGGGAGAGCCAGGGTGCCGACAACGCCATCGAGATCGGGCTGCAAGGCCGTGACCTCATGCGGGGTCACCGTGGCCACAGCGTCACGAAGATCAGACGCGCGCCTGCTGCGCGTGCGAACCGCGTGCGGCGGCAGAGCTGCCGCCGGTGCTGCTGATGCTGGTGCCATGGACATGCTCCGAGGTCGGGGTTGCCCCATCGTACGGCGCGACCCCGACCTCGGAATGGTCATCAGCGAGGCAGGCGAATGCCCATCTTCTCTAGACGAGGGAGTACTTCCTGCGCGAAATACGGCAGCTCGTCCGCGTAGTTGAGGAACGCCAGTGTCATGCCGCCGAAGCCGGCCCCGTGGAGTTCCGCGATGCCCTTCGCGACAGTGTCCGGATCGCCAATCAGCGGGATCGATCCATGACCACCGGCAAAGCGATTGCGGAACATCGACAGCATCTCGGGTGTGAAGGACTGGGCATGCAGGCCCTGCAGCGCCATGAGGTTGTCGACGGCATCCCAGTCGGCGTACTCCTCGGCGTAGTAGTTCAGGAAATCGTCGGCTTCCTTCTGCGTAGGCCGCACCACGACGTACCCCAGCGTGAACACACCCATCTTGCGGTCGTACTCGTTCTGCGCCTGGTGGGTAACCGTCTTCACGACCTCGGTACCATCCTGCGCGCCACCGACAACAGTGAAGACGAAGTTGGCGTTCTTCGCCGCGTACTCGCGACCCTGCTTGGACGAACCGGCGTTGAGGATTGGCAGTTCGCCATCAAACGGCTTGGGCAGCCCTTCGACATGCTGCAACTGGAAGAAGCGGCCGTCCCAGTCGAACTTTCCTTCGGTTGTCCAAATCTTGCGCACGATGTCCAGCCACTCTTGGGCCAACGCGTAGCGCGCGTCATGGTCCTGCGGAAGATCCATGCCGAAGGTGTCGTACTCAGGCTTGTTCCAACCCGCCACGACGTTGATTCCTGCGCGGCCTTTGCCGATCTGGTCCACCGTGGCCATCTGCTTGGCTACCACGATCGGGTGGTTGAACGCGGTGTGCACGGTCGCGAAGCAGAAGATGCGCTTGGTGTTGGCTAGCAGTCCGGCGGCCCACACGGTGGGATCCAGCACGCCTTCGTGGAAGTTGGTCTCGCCGCCGTAGCCAATCCAGCGAGCGATGGGCAGCAGGAAGTCGATCCCGACCTCATCAGCGATCTTGGCCATCCGCAGGTTGTCATCCCAATTGCCTGACCAGCGGTCGGGCGCCTTGGTCACGGCAAGACCGGACGAACAGTTGGACGAGAACAGACCTAGCTTGAAGTCCTTACCGTCGAGCAGTGGCTTGGCCATGGGAGTCTCCTTCCCCGGGTAACCCGGGACTGGTGTGAACCGGCAACGATCATTGGATCATCACCGCGGACTCGATGACCGTCTATCCATTTCGCGCAAGAGATTCGCCCGCGTCACCGCGGTGCGCCCTAGGCTGCCGACGTGGCGCGCATGGGCGGAGAGACCGATGACCTTGCCGCCCGCGCCACGCGCCCCCAATCGCTGATCATCACCATCTATGGGGCCTACAGTCGCCCGCTTGGGGGCTGGGTCTCCGTCGCGGCGCTGCTGAACCTGCTGGGAGTTGTCGGTGTCGACGAGGCCGCCGGGCGAGGTGCGCTGTCCCGACTCAAACGCCGAGGGATTCTCTTGGC
>JBAWXR010000140.1:0-4694 GCA_037143955.1 Actinomycetes bacterium | reverse complement strand
CCATTGTGACTCGCACCATCGTCACCCGTGATACCCGCGCGGTCCAGAATGAAGGTCACGCCTGCCTCGTGCAGAGCGCAGTCCATGAGTACCTGATCGAACGCTCGATTCAGGAACGTGGCATACACGGCCACGACAGGATGCAGACCACCGAACGCCAGACCAGCGGCGCTCCCGACTGCATGCTGCTCGGCAATGCCGACGTCAAACGTGCGGTCCGGGAATTCCCGCGCGAATATGTCCAGCCCGGTGGGGCCCAACATGGCGGCAGTGATGGCCACGATGTCTGATCGTTCGTGTCCGATGTGCACGAGTTCCTGCGCCATCGCAGCCGTCCAGGTGGGACCAGACACGGAAAGCGGCTTGCCTGTATCCGGATCGATGATTCCGACACCGTGAAAGCGGTCGGCCTCATCCAGTTCTGCTGGCGCGTAGCCGTGTCCCTTTTCCGTGATCGTATGAACGATGACCGGACCCGGATACTCCTTTGCTAAACGCAGGGCGAATTCCAGCTCCTGCTCATCATGTCCATCGACGGGACCGATGTACTTCAGGCCAAGGTCCTCGAACAGGCCCTGTGGGGCCACCATGTCCTTGACGCCCTTCTTCAAACCGTGAACCGCTCCGTAGAGGGTCGGTCCGAAGACGGGAGCAGCCTTAAGAATCCGCTTACCCATCGACAGCACGCGCTCGTAACTACGAGTGGTACGCAGGGTGGCGAGGCGATGTGCGACTCCCCCGATCGTGGGCGAGTACGAGCGGCCGTTGTCATTGACCACGATCACCATCGGACGATGAGACGTCGCGATGTTGTTAACTGCTTCCCATGCCATGCCACCGGTGAGCGCGCCATCGCCAATGACGGCCACGACATGTCGCCGATCGAGTTGACCACGAACCTGCCAAGCCTTGGCGATTCCGTCGGCATACGACAGCGCTGTAGAGGCATGTGAATTCTCGACGACGTCGTGCTCACTCTCATCTCGAGAGGGATAGCCGGACAGTCCGCCTCTGGTGCGGAGCGAATCGAACCCGCTGGTGCGGCCCGTCAACATCTTGTGGACATAAGCCTGATGTCCGGTGTCCCAGACAATCGCATCGTCAGGTGAACGAAAAACCCGGTGCAGCGCGATAGTGAGCTCCACCACGCCGAGATTGGGACCAAGGTGCCCACCAACGGCAGAGACCTTCTCGATGAGCACTGACCGAATCTCTGAGGCGAGCGCCGGCAACTGCTCTACAGGGACGGCGCGCAGGTCTCGTGGGCCCCGAATCCCGTCCAACAGGGACACATCGTCCTCCTGGCCGCCGGTCATCTTGATCTGGAGTCTAAATGACGATCGACAAGTCCACCCTCTGACGCCCGAAGCAGGGCATTCGAGACCAGGTCCACCTCACGCCTGCTCGCGGCGAGCTGAGCGCCCAAGGCCTCCAGGCCGCTCTGAACGACCACGAATTCCGGTTGGTCAATCAGACCAGCGAGATCATTGCGAGCCGTCCGATAGGCGTCTCGGGCACCTTCACATGACCCCGCGAGAACGTGGGACACCACAAACGCCAACGCAAGAGGCGAGTTTCGAAGGTTAGAGGTTCGCAACTCAGCCGGCCCACGATCAAGGAGCCACGAGACTACGCGTGCCTCGAACTCCGCCGTCCCCGCGGGAGGGAGATCTTTGGGCCAACCGGGCGGCACCATGACTACAGCAGCGAACTAAGCACGTATTGCAAAATGCCACCGTTGCGGAAGTAATCGGCCTCACCCGGGGTGTCGATGCGCACAAGCGCGTCGAATTCCGTGGCCCGCCCATCCCCGGCCACCGCCTCAACACGAACCGAGCGCGGCGTGGTACCCGCATTCAGTTCCTCGATGCCGCGAACGGTGAAAACCTCATCGCCTTCAAGTCCTAAGGAGGCAGCCGTGACCCCGGGCTGGAACTGCAAAGGCAGTACGCCCATACCGATCAGGTTGGAACGATGGATGCGCTCATACGACTCTGCGATGACGACGCGCACTCCCAGCAGGGCTGTGCCCTTAGCCGCCCAGTCTCGACTTGAGCCAGATCCGTACTCCTTACCAGCGAGTATGACGAGAGGGGTCCCATGACTGGCGTACGCCATCGCTGCGTCATACACAGGTACGACGGTCTGATCGGGCGTGGTGAAGTCAGTGGTGAACCCACCCTCGACGTCATTGAGCATGAGATTGCGCAGGCGGATATTCGCAAATGTTCCACGAATCATGACTTCGTGATTTCCACGGCGCGACCCGTAGGAATTGAAGTCACCCTTCTGTACGCCATGCTCGATGAGGTACTTACCTGCTGGGCTGTCTGCCTTGATGGAACCTGCGGGTGAGATGTGGTCGGTAGTGACCGAATCACCGAGCATGAGAAGCACCCGCGCACCAGCGATGTCTTTCACCGGCTCAGGGGTTCGCCCCATACCTTCGAAGTACGGCGCCTTGCGGACGTAGGTGCTGCTGGGATCCCATGAGAATGTAGAACCACTCGGCGTCTGTAACGCCTGCCAGCGCTCGTCACCGGTAAAGACATCCTTGTAGCGCGAGGTGAACATCTCTGAATCGATCGTTGCATCGATGGTCGCCTGAACCTCCTGCGCGGTCGGCCAGACATCTGACAAGAACACCGGAACACCCTGGGGATCTATGCCCAGCGGCTCCGTCTCCAAGTCGATGTCCATTGTCCCGGCGATGGCATACGCAACGACCAGCGGCGGCGAGGCAAGGTAGTTCATCTTGATGTCCGGATTTATCCGACCCTCAAAGTTTCGGTTCCCTGACAAGACAGAGACGACAGCCAGGTCAGCCTCGGTGACAGCAGCGCTCACCTCGGGGATCAAGGGGCCGGAATTGCCGATACAGATGGTGCATCCGTATCCGACAACCGCGAACCCAAGCTTTTCTAGGTAAGGCAGCAGACCTGCCTTCTCGTAGTAGTCCGTGACCACTTTGGACCCAGGGCCGAGAGTCGTCTTGACCCAGGGCTTGCGGGTGAGCCCGCGCTCGACCGCCTTGCGAGCCAGCAGCCCCGCGCCGATCATCACTGTGGGGTTGGAGGTGTTCGTGCACGATGTGATAGCTGCAATAGCTACTGCTCCGTGCCGAATCTGAACATGCTCGCCGTCGATTACCGTCGCGACCGAGCCATCAGTCTTGTGCGTGTAGTTCTTGAGCGCTGACTGGAATGACAACTTCGACTGGCTCAGCAGCACCCGATCCTGCGGACGCTTTGGTCCAGCAAGGGAAGGCACCACAGTCGACAGGTCCAACTCGAGGTATTCGGAGTACGTCGGCTCATGATCCGCGTCGTGCCACAGACCCTGCGTCTTGGCGTAGGCCTCGACGAGACCGATCTGCTCGGAAGAGCGACCCGTGAGCGTCAGGTAATCGATCGTGGCATCGTCGATGGGGAAGATCGCGGCTGTCGATCCGTACTCCGGGCTCATATTGCCGATGGTTGCGCGATCGGCAAGAGGTACCGCGGAAACACCCTTGCCGTAGAACTCTACGAATTTGCCCACGACACCGTGTTTGCGCAGCATCTCGGTGATCGTCAGCACCAGATCGGTTGCCGTGGTGCCGGCCGGAAGCTCGCCAGACAGTTTGAATCCGACCACGCGCGGGATCAACATCGAGACTGACTGACCCAGCACCGCGGCCTCAGCTTCGATGCCGCCGACGCCCCAACCCAGCACGCCCAGACCGTTGACCATGGTGGTGTGCGAATCAGTACCGACAACTGTGTCCGGGTAGGCCTGACCATGACGAGCCATGACGACCCGTGCAAGGTGCTCGATGTTGACCTGATGGACGATGCCGGTGCCGGGAGGAACGACCTTGAACTCCTCGTAGGCGCCCTGACCCCACCGAAGGAACTGGTAGCGCTCTCGATTGCGCTCGTACTCCAAGGCCACATTTAAGCCCTCAGCATCAAGTGAACCGAAGAAATCGGCGATCACCGAGTGATCAATCACAAGCTCCGCAGGCGCCAGAGGCTCGATCTTTGCCGGGTCGCCACCAAGGTCCGTGACCGCTTCGCGCATGGTGGCGAGGTCAACCACCACGGGAACGCCCGTGAAGTCCTGCATCACCACACGAGCTGGCGTGAATTGGATTTCGTCAGTGGGCTCGGCCGTGGGATCCCACGAACCAAGGGCTCGAATCGTGTCGGCGGTGACGTTCGCACCGTCCTCGGTACGGAGCAAATTTTCCAGCAGGATCTTGTGCGTGAAGGGCAACGTTGCCGATCCCGGAACCGCATCAATGCGGAAGATTTCGTAGGTCGAATCTCCCACTGTGAGTTGCGACTTGGCTCCGAAACTGTCCTTGCTGGCCACGCGTCCTCCAAGGTCTAAGCGATGCGGCCCGACGATACCGCTCCCCGCTAGCGCGTCAGGACCGCGATTGTCTCGAAGTGGTGTGTCATGGGGAACAGGTCCCACGCCTCAATGTGATCTAGCCCATACCCGTGTGCCATCAACAATTTCACGTCCCGGGCAAGAGCCACGGGGTCGCACGCCACGTAGACCAGTTTCGGTGCTGCAACTCGGGCGATCTGGTCGACAACATTTCGCCCAGCCCCCGCCCGCGGCGGATCCAGGACCACTCCCGCGAGGCCAGCTCCATCGTGGCGCTGGAGCCAAGGACCCACGGAGGACGACCGCAGGTGGACCCA
>JBAWXR010000139.1:0-4772 GCA_037143955.1 Actinomycetes bacterium | reverse complement strand
GCCAAGATCGTTCCGGCGGGTCCGGCCAGTTCACGAACGTTGTCCCACAGACCTGCTGATCGGACAGCGTCGTCTGTCATGCGGCCATCTGCTCGAAGTGACCGGGGGATGTGTCGATGGGATCCACGTAGGTAGACGTGGGGACCCGAGTCCGGTGTGACGTCGGTGAGGTAGATGAAGAACTTCAGGAACGATAGGCGATCACGATCTTGGTGAAAGAGCTGCGCGTTTAGGTTTGCGTCCTCGGCCCGCTTGCTGGTGGTCCACCAGAATGCCACCTCGTCCATGATCACGGACTGCTTGAGGTAGCGCTCGGCCACCAGAGCGAGGAGCGGATCGGTGGCGAATTCCTGAACCTCAGGGCATGCCAACGCGTCTTGCTCCTCGATGTCGTATCGCCCCACGGATGGTGAAGTGCGTGGGTACACCTCAGGGCCAGTCCCGGACCCGCGGGCTGTACAGGGCACCTTTTCGGCGAACGTACGAAGCGCTTCGACGACCTCTGGCGCAGCTGTGCGGGTGAATACGTAGTACCCGTCGTTCTCAACACCTCGGACAGCGGTGCCCACTTCGGCGAGATCGGCGAACCGAGTGTTCAACGGTTGTGGGATGGATGGCGCCGTCGCTCCCGGGGTGCGATGTACGACGCGCGAGATCCACTTACCCATGCGGGGATCCAGGCTCATGGCCTGGCGCATGTTGAAGTATTCCTGTCCCGAGGCGGATTGACCCAATGGGGCTAAACGATCGAATCGACGCGATGCCACAGCGGTCCGAGCAACGCGGGTGACATTGAGCGCGGTCTCAGCTAGCTGCATAGGCACCTCCCGCCTGGGAAAATCCACGACCAGCATTCTTCACGATCGTTGTACGCGACGCCGCCACGTGTCTCCGAGTTTCGCCTGTATGAGTTTGGCGGCCTCACTGTAAGAGAGGTAGGGGGCCAGGGCAGCCGGCTTGGGGGTCCCCACCGGCGTGGGAGCAATGTCCCTCGAATAATTGGAGTTGACCACGACTGCGAGGTACCCACGTGCGAGGTCTGCCTCCGTGATGCCACGCAGGATGTATTCAAAGTGCTGGCCCTCGTGATGAAAGACCTTGACCAGTGGCTCACGCGGGTGCACCGGGATGACTCCGCAGACCTGCGTCCACAAGGTGTACCAGGAAAACTCATACGGTGCGATTGCGAGTGCATCTCGATAGTCCCAACCGCGTGTTTTGAGTATGCGCTCGACGAAGGCACGCAGCACCGCAGAAGAGAACACCTGATGTCCATGGCAGGTGGGCAGCACAGAGTCCTCGATACCGAGTTCGTTAGCGATTAAACGAACACTCGTCTCCCGCGATGTCCAGTACTGCTGGAAGTACTGGGGCTCGACCTTGAGCTCGTTGTCTTCCACCATGACGGTATAGGGCGCACCATCGGGCGCCATGAAGTCTGACGCGTGCAGATCTCGGATGAACACGGCCTCGGAGTCGACGCAGAAGTAGTTCTCCGCAAGTTCGAGTTCATGAAAGGCGAGTTTGATGATCTCCTGATTGATGTAGCCGGAGCGGAGACCTGCGAGCTGCTCATGCACAAGGTGCGGTGCAAAGGGGGACTCGTCCATCACTGTCACATGTCGATTGCCGAGCGGTGCGAAAAGGTCGAGATCCTCGACCGGAACCACGCAATACAGGTGAAGTCCCTCGGGGTTGTGCCGCGCGAAACTCTCCACCAGCCGCTGCGCATAGTTGAAGTCAGGGGCATACGACTTCAGCATCAGCGCGAGAGTATGCATGCTTAGACCTTCACAGCCTCAATGAGACCAGCTGAGCACAGGAACATGCCTCGCCAGGTCCCCTCCTGCTCAAGATCAATCTGCGCTTGTCGATAGTCACGCGGGTCTATCTGACCAGCCAGCATCGGATAGGCGGGGTGGTAGTTGTACCAATGGAATCGAAGACTTTGGTATCCGAAGCTCGTCACCACATCGGCCAGTTCGAACGGATTGTGAAAGCGCGCGAGAATCTCGTCGTAGCCGTCGCCCGTTGGTCGAGTGCGTACTGGTGGCTTGTCGACGGCGAGGCGTGCATCGAGATCGGTGGCGACCACGTTCTTGATGGTCTCCGGCACGTCGCGCAGGAGGTCGTCAAGGATGAATTCCTTGGTGAGGCGATTGAAGGTAAACATCGAGAAGAGCGAATTCCTGAATTGGAGCAGCAACCTTCCGCCGGGATTCAGAAACCCATCCATCTGAGACACGAAGTCACGGTCATCGCGCACATGCGGAATGACGCCCAGGGCCATCACGGCGTCAACTTTCCCGACTCTTTCGTGCTCGGCGGCCATGCCACCGGGATCTTCAATGTCAACTAGTTGAATTGACTCTCCGTCAAGCCCGTTGCGGCTGAAGTTCTCGCGCGCAACGCGAATCATCTCTGGAGAAACGTCATTGCCTGCGACACGGATGCCCTGTTGAGAAATGCGAACCAGCGGTGTCCCATCGCCGATTCCCAACTCGTAGAGCGATGTTGCACCGGCTTCGACGAGGAGGCGCTGGACGAGCTGAAGACGGAAGTAGTTGGCGGGGTACTCCGCGTTCGTCCAGATCTTGTCAGGGTCGTACTGCTCGCCGTAACTTGCGGCGCTGCCGTCATAGTGCGATGCGACGGTCACGTGTGCATCTTCCTCGGCGGTACTTCTCGCAGCAGGTCATGGGCCGCAAGTTCGTCAACGATCTCACGTACGTCATTTTCGGGAATGCCGAAGAGATCGGCCATGTCGCGCACGGAGTGAGTCCCGTCGGCGTAAGCGAGCACATGGGTACGAAGAAGAATGATGTCCGCAACCGTGCGCGCGTGAACGCCGTGGTAAAGCCCGCGACGCCCGAGTTGTGGCTCACCAAGAACTGTCGCTTCGTAGTACGTGGAATTCTCAAATTCCACGACGCAGTCGCGAACCAGGTCGAGCCCTCCTTGTAGGCCTGTCGGGGTCACGACAGAGAGGTCATCCAGGTGGGTGTGGTACTCCGGGTAGGCGCCGTACTTCGTTCGCATCAGCGAGATCATGGGTAGATCGACACCCGGCATGCCGTAGTGACGCTCGTCGCTGCCTCGATCGAGATACGAGTATTCGACGGGTCGCGGCCTTGTGGACACGACGCGCTTGGCAATGCGGTCGATCGGAAGATTGCCGAGACGGGAGGCGAGATACGAGAAGTCGCCGTCATCGCCGATGCAGGTCAGGTTGTATGCCGCCACCACGTGTGCTCTCAGGTGATCACGGTTGCGTGCGATGTAGGTGATGGCGCCGATCGTCTCAGGCGCGAAGACGAACCGATAGGTGAAGCGGCGATTCGCTTGAGTCAACAGCCAACGAGCAAGTCCCGTGGCCACCATCGGTCCGGAGAGTTCATTGTTTGCGAGGGAGGGGTGGCAGATGTATGTGGTGACGAGTACCTCGTCTGATGTGTCGCCGGGAATCACGAGCTCGCCGTAGGTGAGGGAGCCAGGCTGCAATGTGCTGGTGATGACCGCGTGGTACTCGCCGTCTGGCAGGGAGTCTCTCTGCCGCTGCGTAAGGCACAGCCCCCAGTTGCGGGTGTAGTAGCTCGTCACGTAAGGGATGGCGTCAGGAAGGCTCGGCTCGCTGTGCAGGTGTTCTTGCAGTTCAGCCAGTGGCAGGCGAATATCGATCGGCGTCGAGTAACTCATCACATGGACGTTGGAGTCCTCGAAGTCCAGCACCCGGAGTCCACCGGGACCCTCTAGGTAGGCGCCGCTGATGTTCCATTCATCGGGGACGGTCCAGTCCAGGACGGGCGTTCCGGACGGCACCTCGATGATGTCGAGGTCGGGTAGCTCTCGCTGGAGGATGCGCAGTGACTGGCGGACGCCCTCCCCGGTGATGCTTCGGCAGATGGGCCACAGGGCGAAGGCCAGGCGATGCAGGTATTCGCCCTCCACGGGCGCCGACGCGGCGTCAACGCTCTGCACGGGCACGGTCCCTACGATATCGGCGTGTCGCCCACCCCGAAGGTCCTGCTCGTGGTGGCCACCTTGGGGCGTCGACCGGAGTATTTGCGCCAGACCCTTGAGTCCATCCGGTCCCAGGACGTGCCTGCTGAGGTCGTCATCGTGGCGCCCGTGGCTGAGGAGTCGACAGCGGCTCTGGCACACGAATTCTCATGTCGTGTGCTTCCGGACCCCGGCAGCCTGCCCAAGGCCATCAACCTCGGCGTCCGCGAGGGTATGAATGGTCATGACTTTGTCAACTGGCTCAATGACGACGATCTGCTCGAGCCTGGTTCATTGAAGGCAACGACCTCGGCTCTGGAATCCGACCCTCGGGCCGTGGTGTCGTTCGGGGCCTGTCGCTACATCGACGAGGTGGGACGGGAGCTGTGGGTGAGCCGCGCGGGGAAGTTTGCCCCGTGGATCCTGTCGTGGGGACCGGATCTCATCCCGCAGCCGGGGATGCTGGTGCGGACAGGCGCGTGGCAGCAGGTCGGCGGGCTTGACGAGTCGTATCGCCTGGCCTTCGACCTAGATCTCCTGCTCAAGCTCAAGAAGATCGGAAGTTTCGTCGACACCGGGGAAGTCGTGTCGAGTTTCCGATGGCACGCGGACTCACTCACGGTCGACGATCGGTCGACCAACATCGCTGAGTCCGAGCGCGCCAAGCGAGCGGCCTACGGATCGTTCGGCCGCGCCATGAGGTGGACGTGGGAAGCGCCCGTGCGCGTGGCAACGCGAGCTGCGGCCCGCGAAGTTCAGCGGCGGGCGATGAG
>JBAWXR010000138.1:0-4779 GCA_037143955.1 Actinomycetes bacterium | reverse complement strand
CCTCCAAGCGTCTGGGGTTTCAGGATGGCGATGTCGGCAACGTCGGCGAGTTCGCGCGCCGCACCTTCGGGATCTCCGGACGTTCTGATCCCCTCATCGACCGCGAGCCGCACCTCCGTGCGCGAACGCAAAGCGCGGAGGTCTGTCGTGGCGCACGGCTGCTCCGCATACTCAAGGCCGTACTCACTCAGTTCGCGCAGGGCAACGACAGCATCCTCAAGAGACCAGGCGGCATTGGCGTCGATACGGATCGCGCCCGTGCTACCCAACGCCTCGCGGATCGCGGCCACACGCCCGATGTCGTCAGCAACGTCAGTCGACCCCACCTTGACCTTGATGGTCGTGCAGCCGCGCGCCATCGCCTCACGAGTCATCAGTGCAGCGCCTTGTGAATCGCACATGGGGATGATCGCGTTCACATGTATGGAGTCACGAACCGCGGCCGGGCGCTCCATGAACGCAGCTTCGATAGCTGCCTCCAGCCACCGTGCGGCGGCTCTGTCGGAGTAATCGTCGAAAGGCGCAAACTCCCCCCAGCCATAGGGCCCGGGGATAAGAACACCTTCGCGCATGTCAAGACCGCGGAAGGTTCGCGTCAGCGGCAGCGCGAACGGCACCGCCGAAGCGAGCAGGTCGCGCAGCTGGGTCACGGGCGCTTGGGGAACTTGCCGAAGTCGGGCTGGCGCTTCTCCTTGTAGGCGTCGCGACCTTCCTGCGCTTCCTCGGACATGTAGAAGAGCAACGTCGCATCGCCGGCCAGCTGCTGCACACCGGCAAGTCCGTCGTCCGCCGCGTTGTGCGAAGCCTTGAGCATGCGCAGGGCCATCGGCGAGAGGTCAAGCATTTCGCGCGCCCACTGCACCGTCTCGATCTCGAGATCCTCGATCGGTACGACCGAGTTGACCAATCCCCAGTCATACGCCTGCTCGGCGCCGTACTGGCGACACGTATACCAAATCTCGCGTGAACGCTTCTGTCCGATCGTGCGTGCCAACAGGCCCGACCCGTAGCCGCCATCGAATGAACCGACCTTGGGTCCGGTCTGACCGAAACGCGCATTGTCGGCCGCAATGGACAGATCGCACACCACGTGCAGCACGTGGCCGCCACCGATGGCGTAGCCCGCGATCATCGCGATGACCGGCTTGGGAGTGCGACGGATCTGGATCTGCAGGTCAAGGACATTCAATCGTCCGATGCCCTTGCGTGCGATCTCGTCGTCGCCGATGTATCCGTCGTTGCCGCGGATGACCTGATCGCCACCGGAGCAGAAGGCCCAGTCGCCCTGGCCGGTCAGAATGATGACGCCGACCGAGTCGTCATCGCGGGCCATGTCGAAGGCATCGCGCAGTTCGAACAGCGTCTGTGGGCGGAAAGCGTTGCGCTTCTCGGGACGACAGATGGTGATCTTGGCGATGCCGGAGGGCTCGGACAGTTCGTAGCGAATGTCCCTGAAGTCACCACTGGCCACCCACCCGCACGCGGGAGTCATGGATGAATGCGCCGGGTCCGCAAGCGCCGGCGAACCCGGCGGGACAACGGGCGGAAGGGGGTATCGGGTACGCGAGTCCATGGGCGGGAACCTACCGCCCTACGCTGCGATGGTGCCTGTTGAGAGTGCCCGTCGACCGCTCGTACGCGTGCCTGTTCCCCCGGGCCCGGACGGGCCGGCGCGGCTGATTCCGGCACTTGCCGAGGCCCTCGAAGGCATTGGTCCAGCGATCGCCCCGATCCCTGTGGTGTCGACCATGACGTCACAGGAATACGTCGCCTCCCTTGTGGCAGCCGTGCTCCCCGACGATCCCGATCGTCCACTGGAGGACGATCGCGTGGCCGTCGTCGCGTGCACGTCAGGCTCCACCGGCAATCCCCAGGGTGTCCTGCTCACAACAGCACAGCTCACCGCTATGTCTCATGTCGTCAACAACGGTGATCCCGTGTGGGTGATCGCGATCCCCGTGACATCCATCGGTGGTCTCAACGTTCTTGTTCGGTCCCTTGCGACCACTCACGATCCCGTGAGCGTTCGCTCACTCGGTGGTGCTGCACCGTTCACCGCGGATGTCTTCGCGGACGCCGTGGATAGCGCATACGCGCAACATGACGATGTGCGTGTGTCGATAGTGCCGGCGCAACTCGCACGCCTTCTCGATGATGCACGCGGCACAGAAGCGTTGCGCATGTGCTCGCACGTACTCGTGGGTGCTGCTGCCACGCGTCCGGACCTGCACGAGCGCGCACTCGGCTCCGGCGTACGCATCACGACGACGTACGGCTCAACTGAGACATCCGGTGGTTGCGTGTTCGATGGCACGCCATTGCGCGGCGTCACCGTGCGGGGCACCGACCAGCCCGGTCAGCTCGTGATTGACGGACCATGCGTTGCCCTGGGCTATCGGCTGCAGCCCGAGCTCACCCGCGCGCGATTCACGTCGGCGGGCTTCCTTACGCCTGATCTCGGGACGGTCATCGACGGACGTGTCACCGTGCTCGGTCGCGTCGACGATGTCGTGATCATCAAGGGAGTGAATGTGTCTGCTTCTGCAGTCGAACATGCGGCTGCAGCAGCAACAGGAGTACGTGGTGCGGCCGCGGTCGTTGGCGGTGCGGATGACCCATGGATTGGCGTGTTCGTCGAACACTCCGGCGAGGGTCTCGACGTGGCTGACGTCAGTCAGGCGGTTATCGATCGTCTCGGTGCTGCGGCGCGCCCACGCTGGGTTCGTCTTGTTGACACGCTGCCGCACCTTCCTAATGGCAAGGTGGACCGTCAGCTTCTCATCCAGTGGTCGGAGTCGTGATGGCAACAGCGGGTCAATGGTGGGGCGGCGCACGCGTGCGCACTCTGCCCGCAGCGATCGCGCCCGTGGCCGTGGGCACCGGTCTCGCCGCTCACGTCGACGCGTTCATCGCCGTCCGTGCGTTGCTCGCTCTCGTGGTCGCCGTGGCGCTACAGATTGGCGTCAATTTTGCTAATGACTACAGCGACGGTATCCGGGGTACCGATACCAATCGCGTAGGTCCTATGCGACTCGTGGGCCAGGGTCTAGCCAAGCCATCGCACGTAAAGTTCGCCGCCTTCGTCTGCTTCGGGGTCGCCGGTGTTGCGGGCCTCGTCCTGATCGCGATGACGCACCAGTGGTGGCTGATCATCATCGGCATCGCCTGCATCGTTGCGGCATGGTCGTACACCGGTGGCTCGCAGCCGTACGGCTACCGGGGCCTTGGTGAAATCTTCGTTTTCATCTTCTTCGGACTCGTGCCGGTTATGGGCACGGCGTATGTGCAGACACTCAGCTTCTCGTTGATCGCGATCGTGGGCGGTGCGGGCGTTGGCGCACTGGCGTGCGCGATCCTGGTCACCAACAACCTGCGCGACATTCCCGGCGACACGATGTCAGGCAAGCAAACCCTCGCCGTACGGCTGGGCGATGCAGCGACCCGACGCCTCTACACACTGCTCATCATCGTCGGTGTCGCATCACCGGTGGTCCTTGCGGCACTCTCGAGTCCACTGGTCGTCATCGGATGCGTGACCGCACTCCTCGCGATCCCGCCTCTGCGTCTGGTCAACGGTGGCGCGTTGGGACCAGCACTTGTTCCCGCGCTTAAGCAGACGGGGTTACTGCTGCTCGTCTTCGGGCTTGTGGTCGGCGGGCTGCTCGCCCTGACCTGACCGAGCTCGGTCGTCAGCTTCATCCTCCGCGCGTGCGGAGCGCTCAATGCGATCGTTGATCCGCTCGAAGAAGCCGCCCACGGCCTGGCCCATCGCACCGCGCTGGCGATCCAGCAGCACCACACTCAAGGCGCCCGAAATCAGGATGGCTGCAACCGCGGATAACAGGGAGCTCAACGGGGTAAGCATGTCGATGAGGAACCACAGGGCACCGAATAGCGCAATGCGCAGCACCGTGTACACGATGATCGTCAGGGCAGTGGAGCGCTTCACGCATCCACACTACGCGGCGTCATATTTCACGAACCGAGCGTGGCCACCATTACTGCCTTGATGGTGTGCAGTCGGTTTTCGGCTTCCTCAAACGCAAGATTCGCTGACGATTCGAAGACCTCGTGTGTGACTTCGAGTCCGTCGACCAGACCGGTGCGGTGCATGACTTCGCGCCCGACTGTCGTTCGTGTGTCATGGAACGCCGGCAGGCAATGCAGCAGGCGCACGTCGTCGTGTCCGGTGGCTGTCATGGCAGCGGTATCCACCCGGTACGGCGTTAGCAAGCGCACCCGTTCGTCCCAGATCTCCTTGGGCTCACCCATGGACACCCACACGTCGGTCGAGACGAACTGCGCACCCGGCAGGGCCTCGGCGGGGGCGTCGGTGATGAGAATGCGCGCTCCGGATTCGCTCGCGCGATCGCGCGCAATTTTCTGCACCTCATCTGATGGCCACAGCGACTGCGGTGCACAGATGCGTACATCCGAGCCCATGATGGCGCCCATGACCAGTAGCGAGTTGCCCATGTTCGACCGCGCGTCACCGAGGTAGCAGTACGACAACTCTGAGTAATCCCGACCACCGGATGCCTCGCGCATGGTGAGGAAGTCGGCGAGCATCTGCGTGGGATGCCACTCATCGGTGAGCCCGTTGTAGACGGGCACGTTCGAATACTCCGCGAGTTCTTCGACCGTCGCCTGCGCAGCACCGCGGAACTCGATCGCGTCATACATGCCGGCGAGCACGCGCGCGGTGTCGGCCGCCGACTCCTTGTGACCGATCTGCGAGGACTGCGGGTCCAAATACGTGGTGTGGGCGCCCTGCTGGAA
>JBAWXR010000137.1:0-4871 GCA_037143955.1 Actinomycetes bacterium | reverse complement strand
CTGTCGCCATCCAGGCTGCACTCGCCCGGCCGCTCGATGTCAGGTCGATCACGCCATCGAATGGGCCGACGGTGGGTCGACCGACATCGCCAACACCGGGCTCCTGTGCATTCGCCACCACCAGCTCAAAACCCACGGTGGCTGGCGCATCCTCGAATCTCGCACCGACGGCTCGTGCACCTGGCAGTCACCGGGTGGACGCACCTACGACGTTGATCCCCCACCGCTTGTCAATGACTGAGGTGACTTGTGGGGTGTGCGACTAGGTCGGCTTTACCGCGCTAGTGCGTGCACTACTCCCCTCGCCGGACCCGGCCCAGCGCGCGCTCGGTCTCGCGTTTTGACTCTCGCTCGGCTATCGCCTGACGTTTGTCATGGGCCTTGCGACCACGGGCAACCGCGATCTCGACCTTGGCGTATCCGTCCTTGAAATAAAGCGCCAGAGGTACAAGCGTGAAACCTGATTCCTTCATCGTCCCCACCAAGCGACGGACCTCCTCGCGGCGCAGCAGCAGCTTGCGCGCGCGACGAGGCTCGTGATTGGTCCAGGTGCCCATGTTGTATTCGGGGATGTGGATGCCACGCAGCCACACTTCACCATCATCGATCGTCGCGTAGCCGTCGACCAGCGATGCGCGGCCCGCGCGCAGTGACTTCACCTCGGTACCGGTCAGAACCATGCCCGCTTCAAAAACGTCCTCGATGGAATAGTCATGGCGTGCCTTCTTGTTCTGAGCCACGAGGGTGCGGCCCTTTTCACGAGGCATCGACATCACCACCCGGCGCGGTAGCCGAGCTCGCGCTGGCCGTGCCCGCGCTGGCCGAGCCCGCGCTGGCCGTGCCTGCGCCGGCCGACAGCTCAGCGAGCCCCCGCGCCGCCAGCTCATCGCGCAGGACCCTGCGCGTCTGAGTCACCCACGCCAACACAACGATGACCGATGCCGCAACGGCCGCGACGATCACCCAGAGATAGAGGTACACGTCTATAGCCGCGCCCACCGGCGGCGAATTCGGCAGATAAGTTCGAAGCAGCGGGAGAGCAAACAGCAGCGAGGCCGTCCAACCCAAGAGTGCAGCTTCCACGCGTCGACGATTGGTCATGACTAGGAGTGCCACCCACAGTGCAATCACCGCAAGCAAGGTGACCATGGCCAGAATGAGTAACGCAAATACCTGAGTGGAGAAGGCTCGATTGAGTTCGAACGAGCCGAACGCACCATCCACCATGCCAGGCTCCAACTGCAGGCCCGTGTCCCAGCCGTTGATGCCGCCGGTGCCCTGCAGTCCCACCGGCAAAACGCCTGTGCTCATCACGGAACCGTCAGTTCCCTTGCCGTATGTGTCCGCGGAGATGATCACGGTTCCGCCGTATGAATCGAATGGGTACGCGGCGATTTCGCCATCGACTCCGACAACGCCCTCCACGCGGCCTACCGAATCCCCGGCGATGTACTTCACCTCTTGAACGCCATCGAGCGTCTGGATGAAGATGCGCACGTTGGACTTCAGATGGTCCTTATCGTCGGTGAGGTCCGCGCCCTGTGCCATGAAGGTGTACTGCACGGCGAGCTGACCCTTCAGGGTGTCGAGGGAGAGCGGCTCAATGGTCACGAGAATGCCAGACGCCGAACTGGCATCTGCTCCGCCACCGACCTGAAGTCCGCCCTCAGTGTCGTAGTTGCGAAGAACAAAGGCGTACGCGACCGCAATGATGGCGATGACCACGCCGGTCAGAATCCATCCGCGTCGCGAGATGCGTCGAGGCCGAGGAATGAACGTATTGGTCATGGTGGACACATCGGTCGCGAATCAGACGCGCAGGTACTTGCGCAGCGTGATGAAGGCCGCCAGTCCAGCAAGAACGACACCGGTCAGGAGCACGATCGGGGCAATGACCGCCACCGCATCCCAGCCCACAAACGCCGTGAATTGGAATGACGGAGCCAGCACCTGATCGATCAGGATCCCCTTCATGAGCACGAGCGCAACGATCGCGAAAAGTCCACCGACCCCCGCGGCAATAGCGGCCTCGAGCAAGAACGGCAATTGGATATAGAAGTTGGATGCACCGACAAGCCGCATGATGCTCGTCTCACGGCGTCGACTGAACGCCGCAACGCGCATGGTGTTGACGATGAGCAGGACCGTCACGATGAGCATCACGATGGCGATCAACAGCGCAATCAACTGGAGTCCACCCAGCAGGCGGAAGAACTTATCCAGAATGACGCGCTGATCATTCACCTGATCCACACCGGGTCGACCCGAGAACGCTGATGCCACAACGTCGTACTTCGTCGGGTCAGACAACTTCACCCGGAAGGATTCGGGCAACGCATTCTGACTTACGTTGTTGACGATCGGTGAGTTCTTAAACTGTTCCTTGAACCGCTTGAAGGCCTCTTCCTTGGACTCGTAGTAGATGTCCTCCACGAGCGGGCGCAGTGCTTCAAGGTCGGCTTTGATCTGATCGCGCTGATCCGACGTCACCTCGCCGCCGGAGCACGACGGCGTATCGCTGCCCTTGCCACACAGGAAGATCGAAACCTCAACCTTGTCGTACCAGAAGTCCTTCATGGTTCCGACCTGAGCGCGGACCAACAGCGACGCACCGAAGAGCCCCAGCGACACCGCGACAGTGATCATCACCGCGAGCGTCATGGTGAGGTTTCGTCGCAGACCTCCTCCCACTTCGCTTGCAACAAACGTGGCTCTCATCGGGCATACCCGTAAACACCACGCGACTGGTCACGCACCAGGTGACCGCCTTCAAGTTCGATGACGCGACGACGCATCTGATCAACGATCTGCGCATCATGTGTCGACATCACGACAGTGGTACCGAGCTTGTTGATGCGATCCAGCAGCTTCATGATGCCGATCGACGTGCCGGGGTCGAGGTTTCCCGTCGGTTCGTCGGCGATGAGCAAGAGCGGACGATTGACGAACGCGCGCGCGATAGCGACACGCTGCTGTTCGCCACCGGAGAGTTCATCGGGGCGCCGCTGCTCCTTGCCCTCAAGTCCCACGACCTCGAGCACCTCGGGAACGACCCGCTTGATCTGGGAGGACGGCTTGCCGATGACCTCCAGCGCGAAGGCCACGTTCTCGAACACCGTCTTATTGGGCAGCAGTCGGAAATCCTGAAAAACAGTGCCGATCTGGCGGCGCATGGCCGGGATCTTCCAGTTGGACAACCGGTTGAGCTCCTTGCCCAGGACCCACACCTGGCCACTCGTGGGCCGCTCCTCACGCAGAACCAGTCGAAGAAACGTCGACTTACCTGACCCTGAGGGGCCCACGAGGAAGATGAACTCGCCCTTCTCAATCTCCAGGGAGACGTCGTCGAGCGCAGGCCGCGTCTGTGAGGCGTAGAGCTTGGTGACGCTGTCGAAGAGGATCACCGGGTCAGTCTAGACGGGGGTCAGCCGTTGGCCGTCTGCTTGCGCCAGCGAATCCCGGCCTCCACGAAGTCGTCGATCTCCCCATCGAGCACCGCTGACGTGTTTCCCGTCTCATGCTCCGTGCGCAGGTCTTTGACCATTTGATAAGGGTGCAGGACGTACGAACGCATCTGGTTGCCCCACGACCCGGAGTTGTCGCCCTTGAGGGCATCGATCTTGGCCCGGTCCTCTTCGCGGCGGCGCGCCAGGAGTTTGGCCTGCAGGACCGCCATAGCGGTGGCGCGGTTCTGGATCTGCGAACGTTCGTTCTGGCACGACACCACGATGCCCGTCGGAATATGTGTGATGCGCACGGCAGAGTCGGTCGTGTTCACGCCCTGCCCGCCCGGACCGGATGAGCGATAGACGTCGATGCGCAGATCGTCCTCAGGAATGTCGACGCTCTCGGTCTTGTCGGTCACCGGGATGACCTCGACGCCGGCGAACGACGTCTGACGTCGACCCTGGTTGTCGAAGGGTGAAATGCGAACAAGCCGGTGCGTTCCCTGTTCAACACTCAATGTGCCGTAGGCGTAAGGGGCCTTGACAGCGAATGTTGCCGACTTGATCCCCGCCTCTTCGGCGTATGACGTGTCATAGACCTCGGTGCCCCACCCGTGCCGCTCGCAGTAGCGCGTGTACATGCGAAACAGCATCTCGGCCCAGTCCGCGGCATCAACTCCGCCGGCCTCCGCGCGGATCGTGATGAGTGCTTCACGAGCGTCGTACTCCCCCGACAGCAGCGTTCGCACCTCGAGCTCATCGATTGCCTTCTCGACCTGATCCAACTCATGGATCGCCTCGGCAAGAGCTTTGTCGTCGCCCTCGTCCTCGGCGAGCTCGAACAGGATCGGTAGATCGTTCACGCGACGGCGCAAGGTCTCGACCTTGCGAATCTCGCCCTGCACATAGGACAGCTGCGACGTGACCGCCTGGGCCTTCTCCTGGTCATCCCACAGGTCCGGCGCGGAGGCCTGCGCCTCGAGGTCAACCAGCTTCACGCGCAGTGATGGCAGGTCAAGGACCTTCTCGACGCTGCCCAGGGTGTTGCCGATGGCCGCGATGCGCTCGGATGCTTCGACGGCTGCCATGGTGGCGAAAGCCTACGCGATGGGCCGGTACTGAAGTCGGGCCCGTGATTCGACAGTGATCCGGTCCAGCGTGGGCACTAACGGAAAGGGCAGGCGCAGCGGCGCACTAAGGCGGACTGTCACGTCGGTGCCATCGGACCAGATGCGCTCAATCGACATACCTGGCGGCATCGTGGACCCACGAATGTGTCGCGTGGCCAAGCGAATGACATCGGACGGCTGCAATCGGGTGGCCGACGACGCACCAGTGGCGTAGTACTCAGCCAGGTCGATGCCTTGGGCGCCGGCGATGGCGGCAGCGTCGGCCGCAGACAGCAGCGCCTGTCGCTGCACGAGG
>JBAWXR010000136.1:0-4884 GCA_037143955.1 Actinomycetes bacterium | reverse complement strand
CCTGACGCACATCCAGCAGCATGAGCGTGCCGTCGTGCGACGGGATCGCCCAGTCGCCGCCCGGCTCGACGATGTCGCCCGCAAGCCGGTCTCCATCCCAGCGTCCGCGTGAGATTCCACCGATGACTCGACGATGAAAGGCGGTGTCGCCCATGCGATGGATCTCTCCGCGCGACACACGCACAGTGGCCAGTGGAATAAGTTCGAGCGCCATCACTTGTCTCCGCGGATCGACGATGTGGTCTTGCGAGTGCGGATCGGGTCGGTGACACCGTCCCATTGCTCGTGCGCCTCGCGGATTTCACGGAAGAGTTGATCAACCGCATCGTCAAGGCCGTGCAGTTCCACGAAGAAGCCGAGCGCCGAGCGCGTATCGATGTACGCCACTGGCACATAGGAATGCAGAGTCGATGCGACTTCGAAGCCCGCATCGGTGAAGCGGGCCACCTCGGCAGCCATGTCGGCGGCCGGCACCAGACACGCGATGTGATGGAAGCCCTCTTCGCCGGGCGCGAACATGTCGCGGTAGATCGACGGCACCGTCGGATCATCCATCTGGATGAGTTGGATCTGCGCGGGTCCGCCCTGCCCGAAGGCATAGGAGAACGTCGCTGAGTCGGGTTCGCCCCGGTAGGTGTGCTCTTTGCCGAGATGGTTGCGGCTCACGAAGAAAGGTCCGGCTCCAAGCGTCTCGACCCAGTGACGAATGCCTTCATCAAGATCGTTGACGACATAGGCGTATTGCACGATGGGGTATCGAATGAGTGGTTCGCGCATGGCTACAGCTTTCCGGTGGAGAACCAGCGGTCGAATCGCTCACGATTGGCCTCCGCCACCGGCTCGAGCAGGAATCCGCCGGGAGACATGACATAGGTAAAGGAGCCGTAGCCCTCATCGGGCGACACCTGACTTGCCACCAAAGTCCAGCCCTTGGCTAGCAGTCCATCGGTGAGGCGAGGCACATCGGCCCACACACCGGAGTGGTGGACACCTTCATGCTTGCGCCAGTCCCACGGAGTGTCCTCGGGACCTTCGATGAGCTCCAGGTGCTGCGGAGCCTCGCGCGAGTACACGAAGGTCAGCGGCACGGTGCGCTGCCCGTGCTCAGGTGTCCAAATGCGCTGGTCGGTGCGTGTCACCACGTCGGTCCATGTCACGCCCATGGACTCACCCAGTTCAGTGCACGACGTCTGCATGTCGCGCACGAGGATGCCGATGTGAAAAATGCTGGAGGAGTGATCGAAAGTCATGCTTGCGACGCTAGCAGTGCTTCGGGTCGTGCAGGCGAACATCGATGATCACGCCGACGCCGGCTGCGCGAGCAGATGTCATCCCACTTCCAGTGTCCTCGTACGCGACGCACAGCGCCGGGTCGACTCCTAGCCGCTGCGCCGCCAACAGGTAGGCGTCGGGCGCCGGCTTGCCGTGTGCCACATCGTCGACCGTGATGACCGGGTCGAACAGCTCTGCAATCCCGACCGCATGAAGGGAGTCCACCACCGCGGCCCGTGGCCCTCCCGAGACCACTGCCATGGGCAGGACACCGCGGTAGTTGCGGGCAATCTCGACGACATGCTCCAGCGGCTCCAGCAGATGGGTCGACTCCAGGAAGAGCTCGACTCCTTCGTGACCGATGACAGCCAGGGTTGCGTCGTCGACATTGGGGAAGGCACCGCGAACAAAGGGCACCATGCTGTGGCCCTGCCACGTGGCGAACCACTCATCACTCATGTCGAATCCGTGCCGGCCAAACACCTGACGCCAGCAGGTGCGATAGAGCGTCAAGGTGTCGACGAGCGTGCCATCACAATCAAAGAGCAGTGCGGCGGTGCCGTCGGGCGGTACGAGTCCGGGAAGCATGACCTCACCCTCCCATAGGCTCACCGACATGGATGTCGTCGCCGAGGCTCTCGACCTCGATGCGATCACCGCGTGGCTCACACATGCGCACGTTGACGTCACCGGTCCGCTCACGGCGCATCTCCTGGCCGGGGGGAGATCGAACCTCACCTTCCGCCTTGAGGACGCTGTCGGCCGAGAGCTGGTGCTTCGGCGAGCGCCACTGGGTCACGTCCTCCCGAGTGCGCATGACATGGCTCGCGAGCATCGTGTGCTGTCGATGCTCCACACCGTCGACTTTCCGGTACCCGCGCCTCGCGCATTGTGCGAGGACCTGACCGTCACGGGCACAACATTCCTGGTTATGGACTACGTCGATGGTCAGGTCGTCGCCACTGCGGCGGAAGCAGGCGCCCTCGGCGCGCCTCACGCGGCGGCAATCAGTGCATCGCTGGTGGACACCCTGGTCGCGCTGCACACAATCGACCCCGCGATAGCAGGTGGCCGGACAGCCGAGGGCTACCTGCAACGTCAGGTCGCACGGTGGAGTGAGCAGTGGCAGCTCACCCAGGTGAAACCGGTCGAAGACGTCGATCGACTCGCCGCATGGTTGGCCGCGCATGTCCCGACCATCACGACGTCAGCACTTGTGCACGGCGACTACCGACTCGACAACGCCATTCTCGATCCCCAGACCGGTCGTGTGCGCGCGGTCCTCGACTGGGAGATGTCAACCGTGGGTGATCCCATCGCCGACCTCGCAGTCATGCTCGTCTACTGGACACAACATGACGACGGCCGACGTGCGCATGTGCCGGTAGCCGAGCACATCACATCCGGGCCGGGGTTCTGGCGCCGCGAGCAGATCATCGATGCGTACGCGTCTGCCACAGGACACTCGCTGGATCATCTGGACTTCTGCGTGGTCCTTGCCTGTTTCAAGCTCGCCGTCATCATGGAATCGATCTACATGCGAGCGATCAAGGGCCAGCAGCGGGGCGTGAGTGCGGGAGACGCGCAAGCATTGGCGTACGCCACGCAGATGCTGGCCGCGATGGGCCATGAGGTCATTGAGCACGGCACCGTCGCTGGCCTGTCTGCCTAGGAATTTCTCTCCGAGGCAGAGGGCTAAATAGGCGACGTCTCAGTCGGCACGTCGCGTGAGCCCGACCTGATGACCATCACCACGCCCACCATCATCAACGCGAGTGCAGGGATCAAGGCAAGCGGCGGAATCTGCCCTAGCGCAATCGCCGCGATGATGATCGCGCCGGGTGCCTCGAACAAGATTGCGGTGGACACGACTGTTGCCGACGTTGAGACAAGCACCTTGTTCATGATCGTGTGACCAAGCAGTTGTGCACCTACGGTCAGCGCGACGATCAACGCCCAGTCGCGCCACGACCAGCCCCACAACGGTTGACGTCCCACCACACAGGTCACCAGTAGGAGTGCGGCGGACGAGGCATACAAAATCATGGTCATCGTTGATGTGGACACGCTCTTGCGCGCGTGCTCACACACCGAGACATAGGCGGCAGCAAAGAAGGCACCGATGAGGGCGAGCACATCACCGATCAGGTGGCGCGAGTCAATTGAGCTGTCCACGCCGGTGATCACGAGCACGCCAACCCCCGCGATGGCAATGCCGATCCAGGCCTGCAGGGGAATGCGGCGGCCCCGCGCGCGCGCGATCAACGCCGCGAAGACAGGCTGGGTGGCCACCATGGCCGTCGAGGCTGCCACCGAGGTGAAGCGAAGCGAGGGAATCCACGTGGCGAAGTGCCCGCCAAGAAGCAGACCCGCCGCGACGATGAGGAGCAGCTCCCGACGGGTCAGTGTGGCCAGTTCATGCCGCGATCGCGTGAGCACAACCGACGCCGTGGCGGCCGACCCTAAAAGGCAGCGCCACAAGGCGATAGCCAGAGCCGGTGCCGCACATGCAGCGATCATCGGACCCGAGGCGGACAAGAACACCAATGCGACCGCGAGCCAGACCATGTCCGCGGCCGGCGGCCGCTGAAGCACGGGACGATCGGCCATCTTCACGGCTCCTGTCCTCGGCCTTCGGCGGTAGCCTTCGGGAATGACGATGGGATCCGCAACGCGCGTGTTCCTTGCGCATCTGCGGGGCATCGGAGTCTTTGACCCGAATGGCGATCAGGTGGGCAAGGTACGCGATGCCGTCACGATCCTTCGACTCGAGCCCAACCCGCCCATCCTGACCGGCCTGGTGGTCGAGGTCCCCCCGCGGCGACGCATCTTCATACCCATGGGGCGCGTCACCGACATTTCGAGCAATCAGATCCTGGTCACCGGCACCCTCAATCTGCGCAGATTCGAGCAGCGCAGCAACGAGACCCTCGTGGCCGCTGAGTTGCTCGACCGACCCGTGACCCTTGTCGAGACTGGGGAGTCCGTCAGCGTCCTGGACCTCGCCATTGAGCAGAACCGCGCACTCGACGGGCTGGTCACGCAGTTGTTCGTGCGCCGCAAGGGGGCCGGCCTTCGGCGACGCGGCGAGACGTTCATTGCCGACTGGACCGAAGTCACCGGCCTGTCGATTTCACCGGCCGACCAGCCAGCCGAACAATTTCTGTCTCAGCTGGACACCATTCGCCCTGCCGACCTCGCGTCGTTCATCTCGCACCTGCCAAGCAAGCGTCGCCTCGAAGTCGCGCGCAGCCTTGACGACGAGCAGCTCGCTGACGTGCTCGAAGAACTTCCCGATGACGATCGAGTCGAACTCGTGCAACTTCTCGAAGCCGAGCGCGTTGTCGACGTGCTCGAGGAGATGGACCCCGATGATGCGGCCGACCTGCTCTCTGAACTGACGCCTGAGCAGCAGACCGATCTGCTGGCTCGGATGGAACCCGATGATGCCGACGATCTGCGCCGCCTTCTCACCTACGACGACTTCTCCGCCGGCGGCATGATGACCTCCAGCCCCATCGTGCTGCCACCGGATTCCACCGTGGCCGATGCGCTCGCGCAGATTCGCAATCCCGATCTGCCGCCAGCACTCGCGTCGCAGGTGTATGTGAC
>JBAWXR010000135.1:0-4943 GCA_037143955.1 Actinomycetes bacterium | reverse complement strand
GGCTACGACAAGGTCGATGACATATCGCGTGGGGTCGTACGCAGGGTCCTTGACGCCGGTTGATGCCCACAGCGGGCGCTGCGCATTGGCGCCATGAGCAGCCAGCGCGGCCCAACGATCGGTCGCGAGAGTCTCGAGGTGTGCCTGCCACGCGAGTCGGGCGTTGGCAATGGCAGCCTGTCCCATCATGGCGGTAGCGGCGGGAGTGGCCAATGCCTTCAGTCGTGCGTCGACTTCGGTGTCTATGCGGCTGACGAAGAAGCTGGCGACGGAGTGAATGGTGGTCAGATCGTGTCCTGCCGCATGAGCCTTCTCTAGACCAGCCATGTAAGCGTCGACGACGTCGCAGTACGCGTCAACGCTAAAAATCAATGTGACGTTAACGCTGATCCCGGCCCCGATGACCTCGGTGATTGCTGGTAGGCCAGCAGCTGTGGCGGGAATCTTGATCAAGACGTTGGCCCGATCGACCTGTGCGTGCAGCTCCTTGGCCTGCTCCACGGTGGCAAAGGTCTCGTGGGCAAGTCGTGGGTCAACCTCGATGGACACGCGGCCATCGACACCGCGACTCTCGTGATAAAGCGGCATGAAAATGTCACAGGCCGCGCGAACATCATCGGTCGTCAGTACGCGAATGATGGCATCGACATCTTTGCCTTGGCTCGCGAGATCAAGCAGTTGTGATGAGTAAGCCTCACCTCCGCCGGAGATGGCCTTGTCAAAGATCGAGGGATTAGTGGTGACGCCACGGACATTCATGTCGGCGATAAGGGTGGCAAGGTTGCCGGAGGAGATGCGAGTGCGATCCAGATCGTCGAGCCAGATAGATACGCCGGCATCGGTGACGGCCTGAAGGTTTGCGTTGGTCATCTTGTGGCTCCCTGTGTGCTGTTCAGATGCGCTTGCTGGCGGAAATGCTGTCCTTGGCGGCCGCGACGATTGCCTCGACGGTGATACCGAATTCACGGAAGAGCACCTTGGCGTCCGCACTAGCGCCGAAATGGTCCAGTCCGATGCAACGCCCGGCGTCTCCCACGTACTTGTGCCATCCCAGTGTCGAGCCGGCTTCCACGGAAACTCGTGCCGTGACGGCAGGAATGAGCACGGAGTCACGGTACGCAAGGTCCTGCTGTTCGAACCACTCCAGGCATGGGAGTGAGATCACCCGCGCAGCGATTCCCTCCTGAGCCAGCATCTGAGCGGCCTCGACTGCAAGCGAGACCTCTGAGCCTGTGGCGAGAAGCTGTACCTGCGGATCCTCGGCGTCAGTGACCACGTAGCCGCCTCGAGCGACGCCATCACGAACAGCAGGCAGCGCAGCGTCCAGCGTGGGCAGATTCTGACGCGACAGGATCAAACCAACCGGCTCACGGCGCCTTAATGTTGCGAGCCACGCGGCAGCGGTCTCGTTCGCATCTGCGGGGCGCACGACGCTGAGTCCCGGGATCATGCGCAGTGACCAGACATGTTCGACGGGCTGATGAGTTGGGCCGTCCTCGCCGACGCCGATTGAATCGTGCGTCCACACGTACGTAACCGGAACCTGCATGACGGCCGCGACCCGCACGGATCCGCGCATGTAATCGGAGAACACGAGGAATGTTCCACCGAACACTCTGCTGATGCCACTGAGGGAGATGCCATTGAGAGCTGCACCCATCGCGTGCTCTCGGATGCCGAAGTGGATGACTCGGCCGTAAGGCGATGAATTAGGAGCCGTACTAGAGGCGGGTAGGAAACTTGGTGCGCCCTCGATTGTGGTGAGGTTGGACTCGGCCAAGTCCGCTGAGCCTCCCCACAACTCAGGCATGACGGCAGCGATCGCTTGGATCGTATCGCCGGATGCCTTGCGGGAGGCGAGGGACGAGCCTGGCTGCCACACGGGCAGCGCAGCTTCGAGACCGGCAGGTAGTTCCTTGGCCTGGACGCGATCCAGAAGTCCAGCACGTTCGGGTTGGGCAGTTCGCCACGCGTCGTAGCGAGGTTGCCAGTTTCCGAGCTCTGTCTCAACGCGAGATACGAGGTTGTGGCGCACTCGAGTCAGAAGATCCGGGGGGAAGGCGAAGTGCTCATCTGGGTTGAGACCAAGCTCAGCCTTGGTGGCTCGCACCTCGTCTTCACCGAGGGCAGACCCATGAGCTTTGGCGGTGTTGCGGAATGTGGGGGAGGGCCAGCCAATGATGCTGCGCACCTGAATAAGGGTGGGCCGTGAGGTTTCGTGCTGTGCCTTCTGGATGGCTTCCCAGACGCCAGCAGCATTGATCGAGCCATCCGGGTTCATGTCAACCTTGTGGGTCGCCCAACCGTAGGACTCGTACCGCTTGCATACGTCCTCGGTGAAGGCGATTGCGGTGTCTCCCTCAATGGAGATGTGGTTGTCGTCGTAGATCACGCAGAGACGATCGAGTGCCTGCGTTCCGGCGAGCGAACTTGCTTCAGAGGTGATGCCCTCTTCGAGATCGCCGTCACCGCAAATAACCCAGATGCGGTAGTCGAATGGACTCGATCCCGCCGGCGCGTCGGGGTCCAAGAGGCCTCGGTCGAAACGCGCGCCCATGGCCATGCCCACGGCGGTGGAGAGCCCTTGACCTAGCGGGCCGGTGGTCGTCTCCACTCCGGCCGTGTGGCCGTACTCGGGATGTCCCGGAGTGCGGCTTCCCCAGGTTCGAAACGCCTCGAGGTCGGCCATGGCCAAGCCGTAACCGCTGAGAAAAAGCTGGCTGTACAACGTGAGGCTTGAATGACCGCCGGACATCACGAAGCGATCCCGGCCGACCCAGTGAGGATCGCGAGGATCGTGCCGCATCACCTTCTGGAACAGGGTGTAGGCGACCGGCGCCAGGGACATGGCGGTACCCGGGTGGCCATTTCCAGCCCGTTGGACAGCGTCCGCGGCTAGGGCGCGCAGGTACGTGACCGCCATCTCGTCGTCGGGGGTCCAGTCGAATCGAGTACGAGTTTCCGCAGTCATAGAAGCACCTTAGCCAAAGGGGGGAAACAAGCGGTGTCTTCCATGGGTACAGTCAGCACGTTTGATCTACTCTTCAGGGAATTTTCCAATGCTTGGGAGGTGTCGTGACGTCTGTTGCTAGCCCCTCCGTGGGACGGGTTCGAACGTTGGTGGCCCTGACCAAGCCGAGAATCGTGGAACTGCTCCTGGCCACCGCACTTCCCACCTGCTTCCTGGCGGCGCATGGATTGCCGCCGCTGTGGCCCACGGTCGCGGTACTTGTGGGGGGCTCACTGGCGGCGGGCTCGGCCAATACGTTCAACAGTGTCTATGACCGGGACATCGATGCGGTCATGCCCCGCACACATAACCGTCCAGCAGCTCGCGGCCAGGTCAGTGCGGCCACTGCCGTTGTGCAGGGCTTTGTGCTCGGACTGGGCAGCGTTGTCGTCCTTGCGTTCATGGCCAACCTGCTTTCCGCACTTCTGGCAATCGCAGCAATCGCCTTCTACGCCGTCGGCTACACCATGCTCTTGAAGCGTCGCACCCCGCAGAACATCGTGTGGGGCGGGGCTGCCGGCTGCATGCCCGTTCTTATTGCATGGGCGGCCATAACTGGCGGTTTGTCGTGGACTCCGGTCTTGTTGTTCCTCATCGTGTTCCTGTGGACTCCACCGCATTACTGGCCACTGGCGATCAAGTATCGCGAGGAGTACGCCGCCGCCGGGGTGCCGATGCTTCCCGTTGTGCGTCCGTTGGCGGAGACGGCGAAGCAGATCATCTGGTACTCGTGGGCAATGGTCGCGGCGTCACTTGCGCTGATTCCTGTGGGCGGAATGGGCTGGCTCTATGGTGTGGGCGCAATCGTGCTTGGCGCTGCATTCATCGTGCTCGCGTATCGCCTTCGATCCAGTCTGGCCGACCCGGACAAAACACTTGCTGCGGCAATGCGGCTGTTCCATGGATCGATTAGCTACCTAGCCCTGTTGTTCCTGCTTGTCGCGGTTGACCCGTTCCTTCACTGATCCGCAGTGCGGGCGGAATGAACAGCACCGTGATCCAGAGCGCGATGGCGCCAGTCACATGTAATGCCACGAGGAGTTCTGGGACGCCAAGGAAGTACTGCGTGTATCCCACAGCGCCTTGGGCAAGCGCGATAGCGAGCAGTAGGTAGGTAAGGCTCAGAGCTCGCTTCGGCGCGCGCACCACAGTGAGACAGACCAGTAGGCCGACTACGAGTCCGAGGAACAGCAGCACAACATCGGCGTGGAACCACGCGATTGTGCGAGTATCGAGGGGTAGTCGAGATGCTGCGGCATCGCCGCTGTGGGGACCAGACCCGGTCACCATTACCCCGAGGCACACCACGAGTCCAGAAACGCCGACGAGAACCCAGGCCAGAAGGTTGATGGCTCGGTGGACCACAAGCGCGCGCGGTGGCGTGACGCGTGATCGCACGACAAGCGCGACGGAGCCAGCGACGATAGCCATCGAGACAAGTAGGTGTGCCGAGACGGTGTAGGGGTTCAGTCCGGTCAGCACGGTTATCCCACCGAGCACCGCCTGGGCAAACGTTCCGACGAGTGGAATGAGCGCGAGGTAAAGGACGTCGCGACGAACGGTGTTACCGGCGCGTCGCTGACGAAGGGCATTGGTCACAGCGATGACGATCACCGCAACCGCAATGACAACAAGTGCGAAGGTGAGTAGCCGGTTACCAAATTCGATGAGTTTGTGCCAGGCCTGCGCCTGGTGAGGTGTGGGTGCGTAGGACCCGGGAACGCATTGCGGCCACGTGGGGCAACCAAGACCCGAGGCCGTGAGACGCACGACGGCTCCCGTCACGATGATCAAGCCTTGAGCGACGAGGTTGGCGACGTAGGCGTATCGCGTGATGACAACGGGACGATATTCCTTCACGTTAGGCATCCCATCTGAAGCGCCGGCTTGCGTAAAGGACTCCTGCGCCTGCCCATGCGCTAAGAACAAGTAC
>JBAWXR010000134.1:0-4946 GCA_037143955.1 Actinomycetes bacterium | reverse complement strand
CGGGCGTACCGCGAGAATGGCGACACCCGCGGGCCCTCCCCAGTCGCGGGCAGACGCGGTCAGCACATCCCAATCGCTGGGGACGGGGTCTCGACCCATGACCTGGGTCGCATCCACGAGAAGCGGGACCCCTGCGGACTGGGTGATGCGGCGGGCCAGGGCAAGGGGCTGACGGGTCCCGACCTCGGCGTTGGCCGCCTGAAGGCACGCGAGGGCGGTCGGCGATTCGAGCGCTGCCGCCAGAGCCCGAAGGTCCACGCGGCCCAGGCCGTCCACGGCGATCAGGTCGACGTCGCCTGCCGATTCGGGTGTCCACCCGGCCCCCTGGAGAACGGCCATGCTCTCGACGCTGGAGGTCACGACCCTCTGACTCACCCGGTGTCGCCCCTCCCGTACGCCAGCGATAGCGGCGGCCAGTGCCGCTGACCCGGACGAGGCAAGAAACACCTCCGCGGGTCGAACGCCGAGCACATTGGCGATGGATGCACGGGCCGCATCAAGCAGCATGCCGGCCCGACGTCCGCGGGTGTGCAGGCGAGCCGGCTCCGCCCAGCCCTGCTCCATGGCGGACAGCCACGCGTCACGCGCAGCAGGGATCAGGGGTTGGCCGCCAATCGCGTCCAGGTAGCCGTCCGGAGGCTGGGGAGACTTCACGATCGCACGCTATCGGGGGTGGCGAACGCCTCACGAAATCGGCCGGGGTCAGGACTGGCATGAATGACGGTGTGCGGTAGCGTGCGGTTCGGCGAAAGCGGCCAGTTTCGAGTGAAAAATTCACTTTCGACAAGAAAGGCGTCCCGTGCGGCACACCAGGATGGTCAGCCCACATGGCCTGCGCCGTGCAGGATTCGCGGTCGGTGCTTTGGCGCTGACGCTGGTCGCCTCAGGATGCACCGCCAACGAGGCCTTCTTCTTCAACCAGCCTGATCCGGCGACGGAGCAGGGCCCCATCATGATCAACCTGTGGCAGGGGTCGTGGATCGCTGCCTGGGCCGTAGGTGTGGTCACATGGGGTCTGCTGCTCTGGGCGGCCATTGTCTACCGTCGCCGGCACAAGAACGACGCCCCGGCACAGACCCGCTACAACCTGCCGCTCGAGGTGCTCTACACGGTTGTCCCGCTCATCATGATCCTGGGCCTGTTCTGGTTCACCGCGCGCGATCAGACCGAGATCCTCACGGTCAAGAACGATCAGCAGCAGACGGTCAATGTGGTCGGCTGGAAGTGGAGTTGGGGCTTCAACTACGTCGATCAGAAGGTCTGGGATGCCGGCACTCCCGATCATCTCCCCGAACTCGTGCTGCCTGTCAACGAGAAGGTGCGTTTCGAGCTCACCTCCGCCGACGTCATTCACTCCTTCTGGGTGCCGGCGTTCCTGTTCAAGATGGACGTCATTCCCGGCAAGACCAACGTTTTCGAACTCACCCCGAACAAGATCGGTGAATTCGTCGGAAAGTGCGCGGAACTGTGTGGCACCTACCATTCAAAGATGTTGTTCAACGTCAAAGTCGTCAGCAAGCCTGACTTCGATGCGTACCTCGCCGGTTTGAAGGCCAAGGGCCAGACCGGCGTCGTCAACTCCACTCGCGTCACCAATACCGGACAGTCCATAGGGGAGCAGACAACGCTATGACGATCCTCAATGATCGACCCACGACGAGCACGACCCCTCCGTCGCCGCGCCCCGACCGCCAGAAGTCGTTGGGCTCGATGGTCATCAGCTGGGTAACGTCGACTGACCACAAGGTCATCGGCTACATGTACCTCATCACCGCGACCATCTGGTTCTTCATCGGTGGACTGATGGCGCTGGCCATGCGCGCAGAATTGGCCGCCCCGGGCATGCAGTTCCTGTCCCTTGAGCAGTACAACCAGCTCTTCACCATGCACGGCACGATCATGCTGCTCATGTTCGCGACGCCGCTTTTTGTGGGCTTCGGCAACGTCATCATGCCGCTGCAGATTGGTGCACCCGACGTCGCCTTCCCGCGCCTGAACATGCTCGGGTACTGGCTGTTCCTGTTCGGCGCGGTCACGGTCGCGATCGGATTCTTCACTCCCGGTGGAGCACCCGGCTTCGGCTGGTTCGCCTACGAGCCACTGAGCAACGCCATCAACTCGCCCCAGGTGGGTGCCGACCTGTGGTTCCTCGGTCTGGCGATGAGCGGTCTTGGCACGATCCTCGGCGGTGTCAACTTCATCACGACGATCTTCTGCATGCGCGCTCCCGGAATGACCATGTTCCGCATGCCGATCTTCACCTGGACGGTGTTCGTTACCAGCATCCTGGTGCTCCTCGCGTTCCCGGTCCTGGCCGCTGCCTTCGTGGTCGCATTCATTGATCGACATTTCGGCGCGGTCGTCTTCGACCCGTCCAATGGCGGCGCGATCTTGTGGCAGCACCTTTTCTGGTTCTTCGGGCATCCGGAGGTCTACATCCTGGCCCTACCGTTCTTCGGCATCGCCAGCGAGATCATCCCGGTGTTCTCCCGCAAGCCGATCTTCGGTTACAAGGGCCTGGTGTTCGCCACGATGGCCATTGGCGCCCTTTCCGTCGCTGTGTGGGCCCATCACATGTACGTCACCGGCTCGGTGTACCTGCCGTTCTTCGCCTTCATGACGATGCTTATCGCTGTTCCGACGGGCGTGAAATTCTTCAACTGGATCGGCACCATGTGGAAGGGCTCGGTGAGCTTCGATACGCCGATGCTGTGGACCATGGGATTCATGATCACCTTCTTGTTCGGTGGCCTGACCGGCATCATTTTGGCTGCGCCGCCGCTGGACTTCCACGTGTCGGACAGTTACTTCGTTGTGGCGCACTTCCACTACACCGTCTTCGGCACCGTCGTCTTCATGTTCTTCGCCGGCCTGTACTTCTGGTGGCCCAAGATGACCGGAAAGAAGCTCGACGAGCGTTTGGGCAAGGTGCACTTCTGGCTGCTGTTCATCGGTTTCCAGATCACCTTCCTCATCCAGCACTGGCTGGGTGTCATGGGCATGCCTCGTCGTTATGGCGACTACCTGCCGTCCGACGGTTTCCAGACCATGAACGAGATCTCCTCGCTCGGCGCCGCGCTTTTGGGTGTGTCGACCCTGGTCTTTATTTGGAACGTGCTCAAGACAACCCGCAGCGCACCCAAGGTCAACGTTGACGATCCCTGGGGCTGGGGCAATTCGCTCGAGTGGGCCACCTCATGCCCGCCCCCGCGACACAACTTCCTGTCGCTTCCGCGTATTCGCTCCGAGCGTCCGGCCTTCGACCTGCACTACCCAGAATTAGCAGAGGCGGCCGCCCCGCAGCACGGGAGCACGGCATGAAGATCGAAGGCTGGCTCTTCGCGCTTGGTTTCGTGATCTTCGCGGCGATCGCGGGTGTGTATTTCTACCTCAGTCACGACCAAATCGGCACGACGTGCTTGGCCATGTCGGCGGGTCTGGCCTTCCTCGTGGGCTTCTACATTCTGATCACGTCCAAGCGCGTGTATCCGCGCCCCGAGGATCGGGCCAATGCCGAGATCGACGAGGCCGATCCCGAGTACGGCTTCTTCAGCCCGCACTCCTGGTGGCCGCTTCCGGTGGCGTTCTCGGCGATGGTCGTGGCGCTCGGTCTGGTGTTCGCCGTATGGCTCGTGGTCCTGGGCGTGACGATTCTGCTTCTGTCGATCGTGGGCTGGCTGTTTGAGTACTACCGGGGCGAGTTCGCTCAGTAGTCCCCAGCTGTCAGGGAACGAGCACCGGGTAGTGCTGGCGCACGACCTCGGGGTAGCTGCGCAGGTAGTAGTTCCACAACTGTTGGCCGTATACGGGTGCTGTCTGGCTGGCCGTCCCTGACTGACCCTGAAGCAGCTCTTCTCTCTTGGCCATGAAGCCCGCATCGCGATGCCGCGGGCTTGCTGCCACCGCAGCGGCGTACTCGGGGGCGAGCTCCACGGGAGCCAGACTGGTGCGCAGGTCAGGCCCGTGGAAGTACGCACTGGAGTAGCGCTGTGCCGGAGAAATCACGCGGTGGGTGGTGGCGACCAGGTAGTTGCCCGTCATGGCTTGCAGCATTTCGCCGAGGTTCACGACGAACGCATGCGGTGTGGGCGGAACATCGATCCACACACCATCGGGATTCAGGGCCTGCAGGCCGCCCTCATCGTGCTGGAGGAGGAGGGTCAGGAATCCGGCGTCATGGTGGCTGTTGACTCCGGCCATCCCGACCGGGGTGGGGGGATACGACACGAGTTTGAGCAACGAGAGGGGACGCTCGCCAAATACGTCGCGGAAGGTGTTCTGCTCAAGACCCAGGCCGACCGCCAAAATCCCCATGATCTCGGTGGCGAGAGCACTCACGCGGTCGATGAACTCATCCACGGTGGCGCGAAACCCGGGGACCTCGACGTCGGGGAGCCATGGGTTGGGACCGTCAAGGCGAAGGTAGGGCGGTTCGGTGTCGGGCGGACGTGGGGCGTGCTCAGTGGACAGATCAAGCTGCTCGCGGTAGTCGACTTTGTTGTCGGTGAGTTCGGATCCAATGCGCTCCCAGCCCCGAAACCAAGGTGAGTTGCGCTTCTCAATGGTTTCCTTGACCTCGACCGGGAGAGCGAAGAAGGCGGTCATGGCGGCGAAATATCGATCAAGGAACTCAGAGTCCACGCCGTGATCGACAAGGGTGAAGAAGCCCACGCGATGACAGATCTCGACCAGGTTGCGAGCGAACTCCTCCGGATGGTCTGACGTGCGCCAGTCTTGGAGGGACACCATGGGGATCTGCGTGAATCCGGTCATGGCCGGAAGGCTAACCGGTCATGTCAATTCCCTGTCCGCGGGTGGATTGGCTTGTTTTGCGCCCCGCCACGTACTCTGGTGATCACTTCCCCCACACAGGAGCGCCATGTTTTCCGTTCTGCGGCTGGTAGCCGGCGTGAGCGTGGCCTGCCTGCCGTTGACCGCCTGCTCCC
>JBAWXR010000133.1:0-4953 GCA_037143955.1 Actinomycetes bacterium | reverse complement strand
GCGTGTAGGGTAGCGCGTCGCCCCTCTTGAGAGCCTCCGCCCTGAGGGCATCCGTGGGCCGGAAGTTGGGATCGATGCCGAACGCCCGACGCCCGTTGGTGTCGACGATCTTGGTCGCAACCTCGTGCGTGATGTCGGTGCGGTCCAGCATCGCCGTGTGTCCGGTCAGCTGAGAGGCATGGTCGTTGTGCCCGTAGTCCGTGCCGATGGTCATCACATTCTCACCGAGCAAGGCGGTCAACGAGGCGATGTCCTCATCCGCCCAGGAGGCGATGAAGATGTTCTTCTCCTCCAGCTGTGCGGGATCGGTCTTCTGAACCTTGAAGTCCCCCATGCTGGCGAGAATCCGCTGCCAATGATGGAGCAGGGAGTGGGTCCACGTCGCGCCGGTCTCGTTGATGCAGATTCGCAGCCGCGGGAAGCGGACGTTGAGATCGGTCACCCACGCTGTCCAGAACACGGTCCACGGTGACCCGACGTGCTCAACGAACGACGCCATGCTGGGGAATTGTGAACCGATCGGGAAGATGACCTGGCTTTGGGTGACTGGCCGACCGACGTGGGCGACCACGGACAGGTCCAGATCCTGCATCCGTGCGAAGAGCGGAGTGAAGTACGGGTCGTCGAGGTAGCAGTGGTTCTCCACCCCGGAGAGGTGCACACCCTTGGCGCCGTGAGCGGCGGCGAATTCCACCTCCTGGATGGCCCGTTCCATGACACGAGTGGGAACCTCGGCAGCCCACACGAGCCGTCCGCCGCTGTCAGCGACGCGCTCGGCCATCCACCGGTTCCAGCTGCGCTTGATGGCGGCCTCGGCCATCGGGTTCTGTGCCTGGGCCCCGATGAATAGGGTCGACTGCAGCATCTGAACGTCGATGCCGAGGAAGTCGAGGTCTGCGATCCGGCGAGCCGGGTCGCGCAGGTTCAGCGTTCCGTTGTCGTAGCGATTCCCATTCTGGCGGATCAGGCCGTCGGCCGGGAAGATGCCACCCCATCCGTCACCGATTCCGTAGAGCGCGGGGTATGCCGTGCCGACGGCGCTCACGAACTTGACGGGGTTCTTGTCCTCCCCCTTAGTTACTGCAAGCTTGATCGGTCGATGGTGGCTTTCCGCCGGATCGAGGTAGTCCCAGGTCTCGTCACACTCGACAATGTGGCTGTCTACGTCAATGAATCCCATTGCATTCCCTCCGGAGCGATCATCCATGGAAACGGGCACGGTACGTACTCGTCCCGGTGTCCAAAATGGAGACTAACAGCGGTTAGGCAGGGTGTCAACGAAATTCTCGACGCCTGGCAGACTGCCTGCTGCACCTCGAATTCGGTGTGCGCCAGGCGGAGTGGTCGGTGCCGAGCCCGTCCCCGCCACGGGCCTTCGTGCCGACATTGCGGACACGGACGGGACCTCGAGGGTCGCGGTCCGTGGTCAGATGTCAGTCACCAGAACACCCTCGACCACGTCCTCGCTGACTGCTGGGCGACTCCCTGCACGCGGCAGGAAGAGGGTGATGATGCCGGCCGCCGCCCCGGCAAGGGCCGCGAGGACGAAGACGTGCTGGAAGGCGTCCTGGGTCGGCAACAGCCGATCGCCCACGGGGACGGACGCCGCGGCAAGCACGGCTGCCACGGCGGCACTGGCCGAAGCCATTCCGAAGTAGCGTGCGACGGTGTTGACCCCGTTGGCGGCTGACGTCTGCGAGACCGGCACCGACCGCATGATGCTCACCGGCAGGGCGGAGAAGGCGAGAAGGTTGGCGCAGCCGCAGACGACTGCGCCAAGGCTGATCTGCAGCGCACTGTTGGAGAAGCCCGCACGGAGCGCATAGCCCAGGAAGAAGGTGACACTGGCCAGGATGAGCGTGAACCTCGGCCCGTACCGCCCAGTCAACCGTCCGGCAACTGGGGCGAGCACGACCATTGCCACAGCGGTCGGCAGCATCGCGAAGCCGGCCTGCACCACGGTGAGGCCCACCCCATAGCCCGTCGTCGTGGGCATCTGAAGCAGAGCGGACGTCGCCAGGAGGTTGACGAACATCGCAAGGCCGAAGATGACGGTGGCCGCGTTGGTGACAATGACGGGGCGGTGCATCGCGACACGGAGATCGACCAGCGGGTGTCGCGCCCTCACCTCCCACGGCACCCATACAACGAACATCACGACGGCGGTGCCGAAGCTAAGCAGGATCGCGGGACTGCTCCATCCCCAGACCCCGCTCTTGGTGATACCGAGGAGCAGCGCCGTGAGGAACAGGGACAGGAGGACTGCGCCGGGGAGATCGAACGAACCGCCGCTGCGGACGGGTGACTCGGGGACGACCGCAAGGACCGCCACGATGAGCACGGCGCCCATCGCCGCACAGATCCAGAAGAGCGCGTGCCAGCCGAGACGTAGGTAGATCAGCCCCGAGAGGGACAGTCCGAGCGCGGCGCCCACCGCGATGGCCGCGCTCATCAGCGCAACGGCTCCGCTGAGGCGATCACGGGGAAGCGCGTCTCGCATGAGACTCATGCCGATCGGCACGATGGCGAGCGATACCCCTTGCAGGGCGCGCGCGACGATGAGCAGCGGGAGCGATGGCGCTACCGCTCCAATCAGGCTGCCCACGAACAAGGCGCTCAGACAGACGAGGATCATCCGTCGCTTTCCGTACATGTCCGCAAGTCTCGACAGGCTCGGAGTCGCTACGGCCCCCACCAGCAACGTCGCGGTAAGGAGCCACGAGGCGTCATCGATGGTGACGTGCAGAAGGCCGGGGATCTCGGCGTACATCGCTAGCAGCAGGGTCTGCATCACCGCTGTCGCGAGCGCTGCTGCACACAGGACCCCACTGATCGCGCCGGCCGCGACGCGACGGTCTGACATCACGGCCACCCCGGAGTAAGCACGTGATGGGACGCGGCTGAGTCGAGCGGCCTTCGGTGAGCGGGACCCTGCCGCCGCTGCCGCGGGCGATGCCGGTGTGCGATACGTCGTGCAGGAGGGAGGGCTGGGGAAGCCGAAGTCGACGGGATCAACTCAGATTTCGCCTAAGCGCTCTTCGTCGGGCTGCCCGGGCGCCAGCACCCGGCGAGCAGTCCGGCCGCTCCGACGAATCCCGCAGCAAGCGCAAACGCTGTCAGCGGCCACCCGGGGGGATTGGCGATGCCGAAGAGTGCATCAAGCGACCAGTGACCTCCGCCCACTCCGGCGAAGAGGACGCCGGCCGCAGTCAAGGTCATCACGTACTCGTAGCCCTCACCCGGTCGAAAGATGAAGAAGCCGTTCTTCCGATGGTTGGCAATCCAAGCGACCACCATGACGCCGATCACAGCAGCACCCGCAAGAGGCGTGAGTAGGCCGAGTATCAGCATGAGTCCGGCACCCACTTCAGTCACGCTTGCCACCCACGCATGGAGTAGCGGCGGCCGCATGCCGATGCTCGCGAACCATCGGGCCGTACCTGCCACTTTGCCCGGTCCCCACAGATGGTTGTAGCCGTGCGCGATGAACACTGCACCGATCGCAAGTCGGAATACGAGGATCGCAAAACTAGCCGGGTCCGACAACACTGCGCACCGCCTCTCAGACAGTTGCCACACAAACTTTGCGCTCCACACTCAGGCGGAGCTCGATCTCACGTGTTGGATCACAGCACTTCCGACCCACGGTCGTTCAGTGGCAACTGCAGACGCGGCAGGCCAGTTCGTTACCTCAGACACGACCGGTGGCACCCGTCGATGTCCTGGTGGCCCTAGGCATTCGTGATGACCTAGCCGTCGACTGCGGGGTCGAACATGAGCCGGACCCCATCGCCGTATGCGGAACCGAACCGCACCGAGCCCGGTTGGTGCGCCTTCAGCTCGGTTGCGGGCCCCGGATACAGGCAGGGCAGCTTCACGTCGGGGAGGCCATCGATTCGGGCAAGCACGACGGAGAAGGGGACGAGCCCCGCCTCCCACTCGAAGATCGCTCGGTCCACGCCAATCCACGAGTAGATCGATGCCGACGACTCGTGGTAGCGCCATTCGAGCCCCAGACCACAGAAGGGACAGCGACCCGGCGTCGGGGGAAACACACCGCGCTCACAGCCCACGCCCACCTGCACGCGTAGTCGTCCCTCCGCCGCGGCAGCCCAGAAGGGCTCAGAGTCGACATCAGCGACCGGCGCAGGGAAGTTCGGCCGGGTGGCCTCGCCCGCGGTCATGCGGCGGCACCCAGGACGATGGCGCAGCCGGTCGTGGTCGCTCCCCCGGTCACCAGCGCCCGATCAGCTCGAGGTAGCTGTCTGTCGCCTGCTTCCTTCCTGAGTTGCAGGACGGCTTCGACAAAGTTGTTCATGCCGTGTCCGTAGCCCTCGGAGAGCAAGCCGCCATGCGTGTTGACAGGAACGTGGCCACCGGGTCCGGTTGCGCCGGATGCCACAAGCGCACCGGACTCCCCCGGCTTCGCGAAGCCGAAACCCTCCAACTGGCCAAGAACACTGAACGTGAAGCAGTCGTAGAGATAGAGGAGATCGATATCGCTCGACCGCAAGCCCGCGGGTCCGTAGAGCCGCTGCTTCAGGAAGTGGGAGAACGTCTTTGCGTGCTCCGCCCACTCGATGTAGCCCCAGTGGTCACCGCCGGGTCGCGGGCCGCCTCCGAGCACACCCGACACGAACTCGATCTCACGAGAGGGAGTAGCAGATGTTCCCGCTGCTCCGATGACTACAGCAAAGGCGCAGTCGAACTCCTGGCAGTAGTCGAGCAGTCGGAACGGATCGGAGATCATCGGCGACTGGTAGTAGTCCTCAAGGGAGAGCGGCTTACGCATTGTCGCGTTGGGGTTCGACACGGCCCACTCGCGCGCAGCTACTGCAACGCCGCCGAGGTGGTCCGTGGTGGTGCCGTAGATCTCCATATGACGCCGAGCCATCATCGCATCGAACCGTCCATAAGTCGTCCACCCAACCGGAGCGGTGTACTGCATCCCCC
>JBAWXR010000132.1:0-4998 GCA_037143955.1 Actinomycetes bacterium | reverse complement strand
AATCTCACACGGTCGCTACAGGACTTCCAGAATGCCGGGTTCAGCGTTGTAGGTCTGGCGGCCGATGGAGACGTGACGCTGGCTGGACTGCCCGAGGCCGTCTGCACTGACAAGCTCGTGATTGTCATCGGAGCTGAGGGAACCGGTCTTGGTCGCTTGGTCGGCGAGACGTGCGACTGGCGATTGAGCATCCCTATGGCCGGGGGCGTGGAGTCACTCAACGCGGCTGTGGCGGGCAGCATCGTGCTCCAACGCGTGTACTCCGCTCGGGCCTGATCTCACTCGGCGCGCGGCGCCCATGTCAGACTCCGGGGGTGAGTCGCCCCGTCATCGGACTGTCCACCTACCTCGAGCCCGCGAAGTGGGGGGCGTGGGAACTTCCCGCGGCCCTGCTGCCGCACTGGTATGTGGATCTCTTCCATGACGCAGGAGCCAGTGTTGTCATGCTGCCACCGTCGGCGGACGCAGACGCGATCGATCGTCTCGACGGACTTGTGCTGGTCGGTGGCGCCGACGTAGATGCACGCCTCTATGACCAGGAGCCGCATCCCACCGCTGACACACCACGTGAGTCACGCGACGCCTCAGAGATAGCGCTGTACCGGCGTGCGCGTGAACTGCGTATGCCCGTGCTCGGCGTGTGCCGCGGCATGCAGATGATGGCGGTCGCGCACGGTGGTGCGTTGCACCAAGACGTACCTGAGGTATCGACACTCGTGCATCGTGAACGGCCGGGTCAGTTCGTCGATCATGAAGCAACAATCGAATCCGGCACCCTCGCTGCGAAGGTCTTCGGACCAGGCGAACGAGTGATCAATTCTTCGCACCATCAAGCCGTGAGTGATCCCGGCGACCTTGTCGTTAGCGGTCGCGCATCAGATGGAACCGTCGAAGTGCTCGAGGATCCATCGATGGACTTCTGCATGGGTGTGCAGTGGCACCCCGAGCACCCTGATCGACGCAGCGTCGATCGGGTACTCGTGGATACGTTCCTCGAAGCTTCACGCAGGTACCGCGCTCAGCAGGGCTGATCGCTACAGGGGTGTGACGTACGCCCCGCTGATGCCACCGTCGACCAGGAAGTTCGACGCGGTGATGAATGACGAGTCATCGCTGGCCAGGAAGGCAACGGCTGCAGCGAGTTCGTCCGCTTCGCCGAAACGACCCATCGGGATGTGCACGAGTCGACGTGCGGCACGCTCGGGGTCCTTGGCAAAGAGTTCGATCAGCAGCGGAGTGTTGACTGGGCCAGGCGAGAGCGCATTGACGCGGATGCCCGACCGGGCGAACTGCACGCCGAGCTCGCGGCTCATCGCCAGCACGCCGCCCTTCGACGCGGTGTAGGAGATCTGCGAGGTGGCCGCCGCCATGGTGGCAACGAACGATGCCGTGTTGATGATCGAGCCTTTGCCCTGCTCGAGCATGTAAGGCAGCACCTCTTTGCAGCACAGGTACACGCTGGTGAGGTTCACCTCCTGCACGCGACGCCAGGCATCGATACCGGTCTCGAGGATCGAATCGTCATCCGGCGGGGAGATGCCGGCATTGTTGAAGGCGATGTCGACACTGCCGTAGGTGTCCTTGGCCAGCTTGAACATCGCGGCGACGTCATCGGCGCTCGTGACGTCGGTGCGGATGAAGGTGCCGCCCACCTCGGCCGCGGCTGCCTCACCGGACTTCGGCTCCATGTCGCCAATGACGACCTTGGCACCCTCGTCGGCGAAGCGTCGCGCGGTGGCCAACCCGATGCCGCTGCCACCACCGGTGATGACGGCGACGCGTCCTTCGAGTCGACTGCACTTGGACTTGCTCATGGCATTCCCTTTCGGTTTCGGTGAGTGAGAAGCAGGAGGGTTTACGGCTCGGTGCTGATGAAGACGTTCTTGGTTTCGGTGAAGGCATCAAGGGCATCGGGGCCGAGTTCGCGGCCCAGGCCCGACTTCTTGTATCCGCCGAACGGCGTCCAGTAGCGCACCGACGAATGAGAGTTGACCGACAGGTTGCCGGTCTCCACACCGCGGGCCACGCGGATACCGCGGCCAAGATCGCGCGTCCAGATAGAGCCGGAGAGTCCGTACTCGGAGTCGTTGGCCATGCGGATCGCATCGGCCTCATCGTCGAAGGGGACGACGACGACGACCGGTCCGAAGATCTCCTCGCGGTAGGCGCGGTCACTCTCGGTGCCGGTGAGGACGGTGGGCGGGAACCAGTAGCCCTTGCCGGTGGGTGCGGTGCCCTGGAAGGCGATCGGTGCACCGTCGGGCACGTAGGACGCCACGGACTCCAACTGGCCCTTGGTGATGAGCGGGCCCATCTCGGTGCGCGGGTCATTCGGGTCGCCGCAGACGAAGTTCTTGACGGCCGGCTCCAGCAGTTCCATGAAACGGTCGTAGGCCTTGCGCTCGACCAGGATGCGCGAGCGTGCACAGCAGTCCTGACCAGCATTGTCGAAGACGCCCCCGGGTGCACTGGCCGCGGCCTTCTCAAGGTCGGAGTCAGCGAACACGATGTTGGCGCTCTTGCCGCCGAGTTCGAGGGTGACGGCCTTGATGTGCTTGGCGCAGCCCTCCATGATTCCCTGGCCCACCGCCGTGGAGCCGGTGAAGACCACCTTGCGCACGAGCTCGTGATCGACGAAGCGCTGGCCGACCACCGATCCCTTGCCGGGCAGAACCTGCAACACGCCTTCGGGAATGCCGGCCTCAAGCGCAAGCTCGCCAAGACGGATGGCGGTGAGCGGAGTGACCTCGGCGGGCTTGAGCACCACTGTGCAGCCGGCCGCAAGCGCAGGCGCGAATCCCCAGCCGGCGATTGGCATCGGGAAGTTCCACGGCACGATGATGCCGACGACACCGACCGGCTCCTTGAACGTCATGTCGATACCACCGGCCACGCGAATCTGGCGACCGAAGAGGCGCTCGGGAGAGCCGCTGTAGTACTGCAGAACGTTGGCGACGTTGTTGACCTCCCACCGGGCATTGCCGATGGTGTGGCCGGAGTTGACGACCTCCAAAAGTGCGAGCTCATCCTCGTGCGAACGCACGATGTCGGAGAAGCGGCGCAGAAGGTTCGCTCGGTCTCCGGGCGCCACCTCGCGCCATGACTTCAGTGCCACGTTGGCACGCGCGATGGCCTCGTCGGTCTGTTCGAGACTCGTCGGTGCGACGGTGGTGACAACTTCTTCCGTGGCCGGATTGATGACGCTGTACATCAAAGCTCCCTGCGAGTTGGTGTGCGGTGAGACTACAGACGCTCGAAGCCGCGGTAGCGCTCCCAATCGGTGACTGCCTTACCGTACGCCGCGATCTCGATGCGTGCCATGTTGGCGTAGTGGGCCTGCACGTCAGCACCGAAGGTGTCGCGTACCCACGTGGACCCTTCCCAGAGCGTTAGGGATTCGGTCATCGAGGAAGGAACGCGATCTGCATCGAGTGCATAGGCGTTGCCGGTGAACGCATCCTCGAGCGTCATCTGCTTCTGGATGCCGTCAAGCCCGGCTGCCACCATGCCCGCGACCGCGAGATACGGATTGACGTCGCCGCCGGGCAGACGGTTCTCCAGGCGCAACGACGGGCCGTGGCCGACGAGGCGGAACGCACACGTGCGATTGTCGCGACCCCACTTGAGTGCGGTGGGGGCAAAAGAGCCCTCGACGTAGCGCTTGTAGGAGTTGATCTGAGGAGCTGACAGCAGCGTCAACTCGCGAGCGTGGGCAATCTGACCTGCGACAAAGGCACGACCGAGATCGGACATTCCGTCGGCAGAGGCGTCGTCGGCCATCACCATCGAACCGTCGGTGCCGCGGAACGACATGTGGATGTGGCACGAGTTGCCCTCACGCTCGTTGTACTTGGCCATGAAGGTGAGGGCCATGCCGGCCTGAGCCGCGATCTCTTTTGCACCGGACTTGTAAATCACGTGGTTGTCACAGGTGCGCAGCGCATCGGCGTACTTGAAAGCAATCTCATGCTGGCCGAGGTTGCACTCGCCCTTGACGCTCTCGACGATCATGCCGGCGTTGGTCATCGCGTGGCGAATGCGCGCCAGTAAGGGCTCCACTCGAGCGGTGCCCATCATCGAGTAGTCGACGTTGTACAGGTTGACCGGCGTGAGATCGCGATATCCGCTGAGCCAGGCATCCTCGTAGGAGTCCATGAACACGATGAACTCGAGTTCGGTACCGACGAAGGCTTGCATCCCTGCAGCGGTGAGGCGGTCGAGCTGCTTGCGCAGAACCTGACGAGGTGATGGCGCCACCGGCTGACCGTCGTGATCGAGCACATCGCACAGCAGTCCGACCGTGCCGGGATGCCAGTCGATGCGGTGCAGTGAATCAAGATCGGGGGCCATCACGAGGTCGCCGTACCCACGCTCCCATGACGACATTTCGTATCCATCGACGGTGTTCATGTCGATATCCACGGCAAGCAGGTAGTTGCAGCCCTCGGTGCCGTGGTGCAGGACGTCCTCGAGAAAGAAGTCCGCATCGATGCGCTTACCCGACAGGCGACCCTGCATGTCGGTGAGCGCCACCGAGACGGTGTCGAGGTCGCCGTCGGCGATCTCCTGGCGCACCTGATCGATTGTCAGGGGCTTGGGCCTGGCCATGCGGTCTCCTTGGGCTGGGTGTCCAGCAACGCTACTGGGTGAGTGGGGACGACGGGGTTGTTCCGTCATTGGCCCCTGTCATCTACGGTCGGGCGTCATGGGTGACGACAGCGATCAGGTCGCGGCAGATCAGGTCGCGGCAGATCAGGTCGCGGCAGATCGCACACGAATGGCGCGGCTGGAGTGCATGAGGGACGCGGTCGAGGTCACGCAGCTGCACGGCGGCATCACCAACCGCAACTACCGCGTGCGCACAGCGAACGGTGAGCTGGTCGTTCGCGTGTCGGACGAGGGGTCGTCGGTCCTGAATATCGATCGTCACCTCGAGTACCTCAACACCGTCGCGGCCGCTCAGTCGGGCGCGGGCCCCGAGGTCGTGGAGTATCTGAA
>JBAWXR010000131.1:0-5025 GCA_037143955.1 Actinomycetes bacterium | reverse complement strand
GGATTCGGAACTCCCTCTGCAGCCCAGGGATAACACCCATGAAGGCCAAGCCCAAGAGGATGACCAACACTCCGAGAACCCGCGAGACAACGTCGGCGTACCGAAGCAACGTTTCGCCCACGCCACCGAAGAGCACTCCATACGAGACGAACACGACGCTGAAGCCCAAGACAAAGAGAAGACTGCCGAGCAACACCGTTCCCCGTTTGTGGCCCCCGGCGAGTTCGGCACCGGTGAGACCAGTGACATAGGACAGGTATCCAGGTGCAAGCGGAAGCACGCAGGGACTCAAAAATGCCACAACCCCCGCGGTGAATGCGATCGGGAGCGCGAGCCAGAGCGTGCCGCTGGCAACAAGGGAGCCGACGTCCATGAATCAGGGAACCAGTAACGGCTCGATGATTCCGCGCAACGTCGCTGCATCGACCCGACCCAGCGCCCGTGCCGCGACACGCCCCTGACGGTCGATGACAACGGTGGACGGAATCGCCTGCGGAGGAAGCGAGTCACCGAACAGCAGTTGCACCTGGCCATCCGGATCCACGATGCTCGGATACGGCACATGAAACTTGTCGACAAATGACTGTGCGGTTGCTGTCGAGTCGCGAGTGTCGATGCCGACGAACGTGACGCCCTTGGCGGCCATCTGCGTGGCCACTTCGGCGAGCGCAGGGGCTTCAGCTCGACATGGCGCGCACCACGACGCCCAGACGTTCATGACCACGACTTCTCCGCGGTGGTCAGCGAGAGTGAAGACGGACCCGTCAAGAGTCGTACCCCGCACATCAGGGGCCGGCTGCCGCTTGTCAGGTGCGACCACCACGATGGATCCATCACCGGCCACGAAGCCACTGTCAGAACTCGGAGCGCCAGAGCTGCAGGACGACAGGGCTAGTACTGCGGCCGCGGCGAGCAGGAGAACGCGCAACGCGTCAGGCCCCTGCGATCTTGCTTGCGCGGGCGAGGAGGTCGCGCGAGGGCTCGGTGTACTCGATCGCCACCAGGTCTTCACCGTCGTAGGTGAGTGACGTCAAGGAAGCAAGGCCACATTGACGACTGCGTGGGTCATGCCACAGGCGACGATTCTCGGCGCGCAGTCGGGCGATCCAGATCGGCAACTGGTGACTGACGATGACGGCCTCATGCCCTCGTGCAGCCTCACGCGCCTGATCGATAGCCGCATGCATGCGATCGGCAACCTCGACATAGGGCTCACCCCACGAAGGGCGGAATGGGTTGTACAGGTGCTTCCAGGTGCGCGGCTGGCGAAGCACACCGTCGCCCACGCTCACGCGCTGACCTTCGAACACATTGTCGGCCTCAATGACCAACGGCTGTATCTCGATGGGAAGCCCGTGAGATTCGGCGATGGGGGCGGCCGTCTCTTGAGCGCGCTCCATCGGAGACGAGATCACAGACACGAGATCGCGTCCAGCAAGTGCACCCGCAGCACGATCGGCCATCTGGCGTCCCAGATCACTCAGGTGATAGCCCGGGAGGCGGCCGTACAGAACCTTCTCAGGATTGAAGACCTCGCCGTGCCGCAGCAGGTGGACAACGGTGCGGTCCATGATCAGGTGGCTTTCCGCCGCGCAGCCTGACGGCGACGACTGGGGCGCCACGTCTGCTCGCCTGCCTCCAGCGCACTGGCACGCAGCACCTCTGCATGTAGCGCCAGAGCCTCGACAAGCCCGGGAACGGTGCTGGTCTCAGCCAAGACGTCCACGCGCAGCCCGTGCTCTTCGGCGGCCTTGGCTGTCTGCGGACCAATGCACGCCACGATGGTGGTGTGGGGCGGCTTGCCGGCGATGCCGACGAGGTTGCGCACCGTGCTGCTTGACGTGAAGACCACGGCATCGAAGCCGCCGCTCTTGATCGCCTCGCGCGTCTCCACGGGCGGCGGAGCGGCGCGCACCGTGCGGTACGCGGTGACGTCCTCGACCTCCCAGCCGAGTTCGTTGAGGCCGGCGACCAACGTGTCCGTTGCGATGTCGGCGCGCGGCAGGAAGACGCGGTTGATCGGATCGGTGAGTGAGTCGTAGGTGGGCCACTCGTCCAGGAGCGCCGCTGTGGTCTGCTCGCCGGCGGGCACGATGTCGGGGCGCACTCCGAAATCAATGAGTGCCGAAACGGTGGCGTCGCCCACGGCGGCTACTTTCAGACCCGCGAACGAACGCGCATCGAGGCCGTATCCCTGCAACTTCTCGCGAATCGCGCGCACCGCATTGACCGACGTGAAGCCGATCCACTCGTAACGTCCCGAGACCAAGCCGTGAATAGCGCGGTCGATCTGCTGCGGAGTGCGGGGTGGCTCGACCGAGATGGTGGCCACCTCGACCGGAACAGCGCCGTGGCCGCGGAGCAAACCGGTGACGGGGCCAGCGGTGTCCTGCGTGCGAGGAATGAGAACTCGCCAACCGAACAGGCTCTTGACCTCGAACCAGTCCAGTCGTTCGCGCTGAGCAACGACTTCGCCGACGACAACCAGTCCCGGACCGGATTGGCGAGTGGCCTTGACCGCGGTGGCAACCTCACCGAGCGTCGCCACCATCGTGCGCTGATCGACTGTGGTGCCCTTGCGCGTGATAGCCATGAGAGTGGTCTCGTCGACACCCGCGTGCATGAGACGAGCCGCGATGTCGGCCGCGCGGTCGGCCCCATCGAGGAACACCAGGGTCGTGCGCGCCGCCAGATCTGCCCAGGCGAGATCCGTGTCATGGGCATCGACAATGCGCACCTGTCGGGTACGTCCGCCGGTGAGACCGAACCCGGCGTATGCGGGCACGCCGGTAACTTCGCTGACCCCGGGAACAACCTCGACATGAATGCGCGCCTTGATGAGCGCGCCCGCCTCGTTGAGCAAGGTGCCGTCGAGCACAGGGTCACCCGAGACCAACCGGACAACGTTCTTGCCCTCGCGAACGGACTCCAGCACCAACGCGGTACGCGCAGCCTGCGGAAGGGCACCACCTTGGGCGTCGGCCGCATCGACGATGACGGACTCGGCACCCGCGTGCGCCTGTGCGATGTGCAGGACATCAAGATCGGACACGATGACGTCCGCCTCGCGGAGCAGGTTTGCCGCGCGCAGAGTCACGAGATCCGGTTCACCCGGTCCGGCAGAAACAAGGGCAGCGCTTCCCATGGCTGGGCGCTTCACGGGAGCCTTGCGAATCGGCTCGTCATCCATTCCCAGGTCAAGGGGTTTAGCGACCGGCTTGGTCGCAGCGGTCGTCGCTTTCTTAGCGGGTGTCGAGGACTGAGCAGGCGCCTGCTTTGCCGGCACTGCTTTGACAGCCGCGGCCTTGGCCGGCGCAGCTTTAGCTGGCGCAGCTTTAGCTGGCGCAACTTTGGCCGGCGCAACTTTGGCCGGCGCAACTTTGGCGGTCGTTGCCTTCGCGGGCGTTGCCTTCGCGGGCGTTGTCTTTGGCTTTGTACTCATGCGTTGCTTGCCTCTTCCAGCGCGACGTGCTCATAACGGTTCATGGTCGTCGACAGCCGACGATTGAGGAGACGGGGTGCCACCGGTGCTGCGTTGTCTTCGCGACGCTGCTCGTGGAACGCAAGTATCTGCAGTTCTACGGCCAGATCGACCTTGCGGACCTCAACATCAGCCGGAACCGACAGGACCACGGGGGCGAAGTTCAGGATGCTGCGAATACCAGCAGCGACGAGTCGGTCGGCAACATCCTGCGCTGCCTCTGCCGGTACTGCGATGACGCCAATGCGAGCGTCCGCTGCTGCGATGACGTGTTCCAGCCGGTCCAACGACTGCACACGCACGTCGTCAATCCCCACGGGTGAGCCCACGAGCGCCGGGCTGGCGTCCACGACGCCAACGACGGCGAACCCGCGTGACGCAAACCCGCGGTAGGCCACGAGCGCCTGACCCAGGTTGCCGGCACCGACGATGACGACTCCCCACGGCTGTGTGAGTCCGAGTTCACGAGAGATTTGGTAGGCGAGGAAGCGCACGTCGTAGCCAACGCCCCGGGTGCCGTACGAGCCGAGGTGCGACAGGTCCTTGCGGAGCTTGGCTGAGGACACTCCGCAGGCATGCGCGAGTTCCTCGGACGACACTGTGGTGACCCCGGCATCATCGAATTGGCCCAGCACCCGGTGGTACACGGGCAGACGAGCCACCGTGGCCGGGGGAATGTCGCGCCGGGAAAGTCCGGGCGTCGGCGAGGTCATGAGGGTGCTCCAGGGAAGTGCGGTCATCGGGCCAACCCTGAGGCAGGCAGGTCCACAGTAGGCCGATGAGAACGCCGTCACAAAGTTGACCGGACGAACCTGTCCGATTATCGGTCTAATGCGTCCCTCAGTCGTGCGGGATCCACTCGCCAGAAGTCAAACGGCCTGCCGTCGAGCAGCACGACGGGAATCTGCTCCCAATACTGGTCCGCTAGGGCCGGGTCATCCTCAATGGAGACCTCGTCCCACGTCACCGACGCCTCCCTGCACACTCGCTCGATGACCGCTCGAGCGTCATCGCATAGGTGGCAGCCGGGCTTTCCGATCAGCCGCACCCGGGCTGAATCGCTCACCATCGGAGTGTGGCACACGCGGGTACTGTCCCCATGTGACGTCAACGCCGAAGCAGCCCCAGGGTCACCCCACAGCTGCCGCATTCTTCGACGTCGACAACACCATCTTGCGCGGCTCCAGCCTGTTCCACGTGGCCATGGGCCTGATGAGACATCGCTACTTCGGTATGCACGAGATGACGGGCTTTGCTCTCAAGCAGGTCAAGTTCGTCCTCAGCGGATCCGAGAATCTCAATGACATGCAGTCCGTCATCGCGGCAGGGCTCTCGTTTGTCGAGGGCAAGTCCGTGGCCGAACTCGTGTCCTTAGGCGATCAGATCTTCGACGAGCACATGATTGACACCCTCATCCCCGGAACGTTGGCCCTCGCCCAAGCACACCTTGATGCAGGCGAAGAGGTGTGGTTGGTGACGGCTACCCCGATCGAGCTCGCATCCCTCATCGCCAGTCGGCTCGGCCTCACCGGCGCGCTGGGAAC
>JBAWXR010000130.1:0-5037 GCA_037143955.1 Actinomycetes bacterium | reverse complement strand
ACCCTGCTGTGCACGTCCCCGAAGTTCGGTCTGGACGGCACTGATCCAGACGAGTGGCGCGCCCGACGGCTGGCCGGCCTCGAGGAGTTCGGCTCACCTGGCGCCGCGGCCCCGGTGATCCTGGCGTCCCTTGCCGGGCCGAACGCTCAGCACGTGGTACCCGAGGCGGTCGAAGCCATGCAGCGGGTCCGCATGGAGGGGCTGATGGATGCCCTCACCACCATTACCTCGCACGACACCCGCGCGATCCTGCCGACGATCACCGCACCCACGCTGGTCGTGGTGGGTGCCGATGATGACGAGACGCCACCTTCTTATGCGCAGGCCATCGCCGATCTCGTCCCGGGTGCCAGACTTGTGGTGATCCCCGGGGCAGGGCACCTGCTCAACCTCGAGGCCCCTGAAGCACTCAACGCCGCGATCGCTGACCATTGGGAGCAGTCATGACGACCCGACCCCCCGTTGCCGAATGGCGTTGGATCGAAACCTTCGCCCGTCACTTCGCCGTCAACGGAGTCACCCCGGGCATGGAGTGCGTGGTGCTATCCGAGTCAGCCAGTCGTGCTGACCTCGTCGAGACGTCGATCCTTGCGCTGGAGTCACTCGGCGCCAAGCCTTTCGAGGTCGTCATGCGCACCCCGGCCAATCCAGGGCCGGTCGCCTTCCGCTCCACCGGCACCAGCCTTGCCCTCAACGGCCTGCAGGGTGCCATCGGTGCGCTGTCCTCTGTGCCATTTGTCGTGGACTGCACGGTCGAGGGCATGCTGCATGCCAAGGAGCTCGGTCCCATCCTGTCGTCCGGCACCAGCATTCTCATGGTGAGCCTGGAGCATCCCGAGGTCTACGAACGCATGGTGCATGACCCGGTCATGGCCGAACGCGTCACCGCAGCACACGAACTCATGACGAGATCGAAAACAATGCGTGCAACCAGCGAGGCTGGCACCGACATCACCGTCGAACTTGCAGGCGCATTCACCGCCGGCTCCACCGGCGTCATCTCCGGCCCCGGATCCATTGCACACTGGCCGGGCGGACTTGTCCTAGCTTTCCCTGCACCGCACACCGTTAATGGCACAGTCGTGCTGGCACCCGGCGACATCAACCTCACGTTCAAGCACTACATCACCGAGCACATCACGATGCGCATCGAAGACGACTACGTCGTCGAGCTCAAGGGCAGCGGCTACCAAGCGGAACTCATGCGCTCCTACCTCTCCGCATTCGATCGGGACGCGTACGCCACCTCGCATGTTGGCTGGGGCATGAACACCGCGGCCCGCTGGGACTTCCTCGAGCTCTATGACCGCAGCGAGATCAATGGCACCGAGGCGCGCGCCTTCGCGGGCAACTTCCTGTTCAGCACCGGAGCCAATGAGAATGCCAAGCGCTTCACCGCCGGGCACTTCGATCTGCCGATGCGCAACCACAGTGTGTGGCTCGACGACCACCAGGTGGTCGACCGTGGAACGCTCGTGGGTGTTGCCGCGGGCGAGGGGATCTAACCATGGCCGACCAGATCGACCTGCTGTTCTCCGACCTGCTCGGCCTGGCTCACGGCAAGACAGTTCCGCTGCACCGTCAAGATCACCCGACCCACTACGCCATCACGGTGATGGTCCAGGGACTTGACCTCGGCTTCCTCGAGACCGCGAACTACTCCACCAGTGCCGGGTTCCCCGACATGGAAGCGCGGATCGATTCAGAAACCATCCGCCCCTGGGGCAACCGGTCATGCGCGATGTCCTTCCTGCACTTTGCCGATGGTCGTCCATTGCCCTTGGATCCTCGGCGCGCACTCGCGTCGGTGTGCGACCGATGGAACGCTCGCGGGCTCACGCCAATGGCCGGCTTCGAGATGGAGTTCTTTCTGCTGAGCGGACGTGACCCGCTCACCAAACTTCCAGTGCCCGACCATCGCGTGTACGGGATTGGTGCGGGCGCGGACCCTTCGGGCACGCTCGAGGCCATCGCCGAAGCGGCCGAGGAGTGCGATCTCAAGGTTGAAGGGGTCAACGGCGAGTTCACACCCTCACAGGTAGAGGTTTCTCTTTGTTACCAGGAAGCACTCACCGCTGCTGACGCTGCATTTCTCTTCCGCCAGCTGGCTCACGAGGTCGCACGTGAGAACGACATCGACGTGACTTTCATGGCCCGTCCGTTCGCTGATGCCGTAGGCAATGGCATGCATGTCAATCTGAGCATGTCTGATGCGGCCGGCCACAACGCCCTCGTCGATGAAACCGCGCCGCAAGGCATCTCGGCCTTGGCACGACACATGATCGCGGGGCTGCTCGAGCATCACGAGGCACTCGCTGCCTTCGCCGCACCCACGGTTAACTCCTACAAGCGACTCACGCCCGGCATGCTTAGCGGCTACTGGGCCAACTGGGGCCTGGACAACCGCGTCTCGTCCGTGCGCGTGCCAGGACAGCGAGGATCCTCAACCCGCATTGAGCATCGCAGCGCGGATGGTTCTGCATCACCGCACCTCCTCGCCGCTGCACTGCTCGCCGCTGCGCTCGACGGCGTGGAGCGCGAGTTGCCACTACCCGAACCACAGGTGGGCGACGCCGACACAGCGCCCAACACCGACCGTCACACTCCGCTCGACCTCGCGAGCGCGCTTAACGCACTGGTCGCCGACACTCGGCTGTGCTCCTACTTCGAGCCGGACCTCATCGAGGTCTATGTCGATCTCAAGCGCCGCGAGTGGGAGCGCTGGCTTGCTACCGTGACCGACTGGGAGCAGAACGAGTACTCGCGCGTGTACTGATCGGCAGAACTACACGCCCGTTAAACCACTGATCAGAGCCGCCAGACCTGCACTAAACACCGTGTCACTGGGCGGGTACAACTGCCGCGCCAACTCGACCGATGTCGGATAGTTATCCGTGGACAACGCTGCGTAATCAGCACGCCAGGCTCGATAGGTGCCTGCGCGGTCTGCTCCCTTGGCCGCTAGAGGTGCATCAATCAGGGCCGATCCGAGCGTGTATTCGATCAGCACGTGATAGGCGGTCGCCGCGACCTCTCGATCGAGTCCGCATCGCATCAGAGATTCCAGAAGAACCTCCGTGATGCGCAGTTCGTTCGCGTGTCGGGTAGGGCCGGTGGCTGTGAGTTGAAGCGCGACCGGATTTCGAAGGAGCGCCTTACGCAGTCCCACGCACATGCGGCGTATGTCGTCCTGCGGATCATCCGTAGTGGTGAACCCTCGAGTAGCGGGGGTGAGCGCCCGATCCCCTACCTCGCGAAGCAGATCGTCCTTATCGGAAAAATGACGATAGACCGCCGTGGGATCAACTCCGAGGTAATCACCCAACGCCCGCATACTGAACGTTGCAGCATCCGTGTCCGCCAGAAGTTCCAGGGCGGCTTGGCAAATACCGTCGCGGCTCAACTTTGCCGGTCGGCCGCGCACACCCATAAAACGAGAGTAGCGACCAGGCACGTGCCTGGCCGCTACTCCCGTCGATACGTGCTAGAGCTTCTGCGGCCGTTGCTCGTCGGCAGTGAGCTCGCTGAACTGCGTGAGGCCAGTCGCCTTTCCCTTGGCGATGAACGCGATGATCAGGCCGACGATGAACACCGCCGCACCGAACCAGATCGCGTAGATCGTCGGCGAGGGCACGTTGTAGATGGCCCCGTAGATCGCGGCACCCGTGACAGCGATGCCGAGAATGGCGGAGATCCACACCAGTACCTTGCGCGGATGGTCCCGCAGTCCGCGGAAAGCACCCACCGACATCAGGAAGTAGATGACGGCCAGAGCGAATCCACCCACGGTCGACAACCAGCTGAACATTGAGACGTAGTGCGGAAGCGCCGGCTCACCGTCGGGGCCCAGGATGGCCACGAAGCTCGGAACGAATTCGGTCAGCACCACGATCACGATGAACACGATGATGACCAAAATGCTCGCGACCATCGGAGTGCCTCGCTTGGAAACCTTGCTCAGCCCGCCCGGCAGGCGCTCATCACGCGCGAGGGCGAAGATGCCTCGCGAGGACGCTACCGCGCAGCCGATCAGCACCGCGAGCATGTCGAGGACTACAACGATCTCCACGAGTCGTCGAACGAAGACTGAACCGAAGCCGCCATCTTCGACCGGCCCGGCTAGGCCGAACAGCGGAGCACCAGCATTCTGGCCCAGCGCGTCCATGCTGAATCCGTAACCGGCAACCTGCGCGTAGGAACCGATGATGTAGAAGCCCGCGATGGCGATCACGGCGATGAGTACGGCCTTGGGAATCACGCGCTTGGGGTTCGCGGTCTCCTCACCGAGGTTCGCCGCGGTCTCGAAGCCGGTGAACAGCAGCACCGCGTAGAGCACACCGAAGAGCACACCACTCCAACCCTCGGGTGAGCCACTGGGGCTGAAGGCACTCGACAGGCTGTTGTCGCCGCCCACCTTGATGATCACCGTGATGAAGAAGATGAGAACGACGGCGATGGAGAACATCGCCAGCACAAGCTGTGCTCGCGTCGACAGCGCGACGCCGAAGTAGAGGATCACAGCGACGATAACGAGCAGAATGATCGACCACAGCAGAGTGCTGATGCCCTCGAAGCCGAACTCCGCCATCAGGGTGTCATGGAGTGTTCCGGCGATCATGATGAGGATGCCGCCACCCAGGGCAAGGATGCCGACGTAGTACAGGTATCCGGACGCCCCGCCGATGCGGCCGCCGAGGCCGTCCGTGACGTAGTCATAGATGGAGCCGGCTGCGTGGATGCGCTTGGCGTACTGCGCCACGATCCAGCCAAGTCCGAGGACGCCGATCGCGGCGATCAACACAGCCAACGGCGCTGCCGTGCCCGCACCCTTACCAGCCGCGTTGAGGCCGACGAGGAGTGGAACGAGGAAGGCGATCGAGAAGACCGGCCCCATGAAGCCGATCGATTGCGCGATTACATCCGCAAGGGTGAGCTTCTTTGCTCCCCCCAGTCGTTGCACTTCTTGCTGAGCCATCGAAGCCTCCCTGAGCCGTCCCACCGTGAGTCCACGATGGCCCGCGACCACTGTGGTCGACG
>JBAWXR010000129.1:0-5071 GCA_037143955.1 Actinomycetes bacterium | reverse complement strand
GGCACCGACGTGCTCGGCCAGGCTGCGACCGGCACCGGCAAGACCGCCTCGTTTGCCTTCCCCATCCTTGATGCGCTCGAAGGCGGGGATCGCGGGAAGAACCCCGTTGCCCTCGTTCTGGTGCCCACACGCGAACTCGCTCTTCAGGTGTCGCAGGCGTTCCACAGCTATGGGCGCGCGATGGGTGCGCGATTAGTTGCCGTCTACGGCGGAGCGCCTGCCCGGCATCAGATCGATGCGTTGCGCCGCGGCACCGACGTTGTCGTGGCCACACCCGGCCGCGCCATCGACCTCAACAGCCGCGGAGCGCTGCGCCTCGACGCGATCCGCACGGTGGTTCTCGACGAAGCCGACGAGATGCTCGAGATGGGCTTCATCGAAGACATCGAGGCGATTCTGGCGATGACGCCTAACGATCGCCAGACCGTGCTGTTCTCAGCAACCATGCCCAAACGCATCGATGCACTCGCGAACCGTCACCTTCGCTCGCCCGCGCGCATCTCGGTTAAGACCAGAGAGACGACCGATGACGAGCTGCCGCGCGTGCGGCAGGCGGTGTACGGCGTCAGTCGTGCTCACAAGGCTGCGGCGCTCGGTCGCATTCTTGATGCGGAAGATCCTGCGGCGACCATCGTGTTCTGTCGTACGCGAGGAGGCGTCGACGAACTCACCAATCAACTCACCGGTCGTGGCTATCAGGCCGAGGCACTGCACGGCGGACTTTCGCAGGAGCAGCGCGACCGCGTGATGGGTCGGCTGCGTTCGGGTGCCACCGAACTTCTTGTCGCGACCGATGTCGCCGCGCGCGGACTCGACGTCGACCTCCTCACACACGTGGTCAACTACGACCTGCCAGTAAGCCCAGAGGCTTACATCCACCGCATCGGTCGTGTTGGTCGCGCCGGCCGCGAGGGTGTGGCCCTCAGTCTTGTCGAGCCGCGAGAAAAGCGGCTGCTGACCTCGATCGAGAAGCTGCTGCGCAAGCCAATCCCCGTCGAGCGCCTTCCTACGACCACGGACGTGCGCCAACTTCGCATGCAACGCACGCGCGGTGCAGTTGAGGCTCTTCTCAACGATGCGGATGCGCAATCTCGTTTGGAGCCTTATCGCTCCATCGTGAGCGAACTCGAGATGGACCGCGACCCGCGCGATGTCGCGGCGGCCCTCTTTGCCATCGCGCACGAGAGCACACAGGGCACCGACCTCGCAGACGATGATCGCGACCTCGAGGCACGGCTGGACGAGCCAAGCGGAAAGCGTGAGTCAGGTAGCCGCGGCGGCGACTCTGGCGAGCGCGGCGGCGGTTCACAACGCAAGCAATCACGTCGCGAGAAGCCGAGCGGGCCCGTCACTCGAATCTTCATCTCTATCGGCCGCAAAGCCGGTGTAACGCCAGGCGACCTTGTCGGAGCCATCACGGCCGAAGCCGGCGTGAAGGGCGGCGACATCGGCTCTATCGCGGTCCACGAGGTTTTTTCTGTTGTTGATGTATCCGCACCGAAGGCGCGACAGGTGGTCCGTGCGCTGCAGCGCACGAAGATTCGGGGGCGCAAGGCGACCGTCCGCCTGGACGACCAGAAGAATCCTCGTTGACCGGACTCGTTGGCGCCTTGCATCATGGCCATGGCTTGTGCGGCCGCACGGTGGGGCCGCCGGGTCGTTCTCTGCTTGGCGCAAGGGCGCCAAGGTTTAACACCGAATACGAATGCGGATGCGTCGCATATTCTGAACCAATGAGCGACTTAAATGACATCGGTCAACGCGACGGCTGGCGCTGCTGGCTATGCGATGCACCCGTTGACCCTGAAGCGTCGGTGAACTCCGATCGCGGCCCAAGCGTTGATGGCTTTGCTGCCGCAAAGGGGAAGAAGGGTGCAGTCGCAGTAGAACGACTTGCTCACCGATCGTGCAACACCAAGAAGGGCAAGACAGCTCCAGTAGTTCCTTGGGGAGCTGACCTACTCGTGGTTGACCCATCGCCAATCGTTGCCACCGTTGATCGGCTCTCGCGCAAGGGTGGGCGAGAAGTGATTGCACGCTGCCCAAGCCAATCCGATGCAGAGGACGCCTCTACCTGGTTGCTCGATCGCCTGTCCCGCTTTGCTCCCGGCATGGCCCTGTCGACGTCGATCGAGCCAGGTGGCGGACAATTCATGCTGGTGCTTCGCGCCGAGTGAGGGAACCTGCGCCCTGTCTGATCCATCTAGGATCCCGGCATGACTGACGCACGAAGCGACGACCTAGCTTCCACCGAGGCCGACACGGTCACCATCGAGTTCCTCTCGGCCGATGACGCGGGCATCCTCGTCGGCCTGGTCGCCGAGGTATACGGGGACTCGTACGACGCGGAGTGGGTATACGACCGAGACGAGATCGCCCGACGAATCGCTGCGGGCACCCTGGTGAGCACGGTCGGTCGCGATGAAGACGGCACTGTGATCGGACACTTGGCGCTGATGGTCGAGAGCGGAATCTCCTCGGTGGTCCACGCCGGTGTCGCAGTCGTCACGAAGGCGGCACGCGGGCACCACCTGTTCACCCGAATGAAGCAGTTCGGGGCGCAATGGGCCACGTCCGCTGGCTACTTCGGCGTCTTCAGCGAGGCCACGGCCGCCCACCCCTACAGCCAGAAGGCGAACGTGGACCTTGGGGCCGCCGAGACAGGGTTCCTCTTGGGCTGGATTCCGAACAGCGTGGCCAACAGCGTCGTGGAGGGTCGCGAGGCGCACCGGGAGTCGGTCGCGCTCTTCTACCTGCGGACCAACAACGGACCTGATCGTCCGATCTACGCCCCCGCTCGTCATCGCGACGTCATCAACGACATCGTCGCGGCCACGGGGATTCACGGGCACATCGCCATCGCGTCACCGAGCACGGTCATTCCCGAGCATTCGGTGGTGACCGTGCAGACCAAAGAGGATCACAACCTGGCGATCATCAACGTCGTCACCCCCGGCGCCGACATCCTCGACGTCCTCACCTCGACGCGCGAACGGCTGGTGAATGACGATGGTCGTGATGCCGTGTACGTCGACTTCCCGCTGGAGCTTCCCGCCACAGAACTCGTCCTCGACGCCTGTGACGAAACGCTGAAGATGGGCTTTGCCGGCGTCTTCCCCAACCACCACGTCGGGGGTGACGCGTTGCGACTGCAGTCGCTGCACACCGTGTCAATCCATGGAAGCGACATCGCCACGGCATCCGCGCACGGGGAGCAGCTCCTCGCCTACGTCCTAGCCGACCTTGAGCGCACCCACGCCAACTACTGACTGCATTCGTGAGGGCTAAGCCTGCAGCTGGCTTGCGATAGCGCGGACCTTCTCAACGAAGCCGGGAAGGTCCGAGAGCGCAACCGAGTAGATGACGTCGAGGTCCACCGACGGCTCAGCACATGGACTTGCCACTAGACCTCGTTGCCTTTCACTGACTTTCACGACACCGTGCGACACCCAGGCACACGGAGCGACAGGGAGAAATGTGGACCTCAGCACTATCCATGCTGACGAGGTCTAAGAGAGAGGACGGTAGGCGTCGCGCCGGTGGTCGATCCGCAGCACCACAACCTCACGACGCTCCTCCTGGATCCGGTAGAGCACCCGATAGGTCCCGCGGCGAGCGGACCAGATTCCATCGAGGTCATCGCGCAGGGGTTTGCCGACTCGACGCGGGTTGTCCAGGAGTGCGGTGGTCAGGAAGTCGATGACCGCTGTCGCGACCGCCTCCGGCAGTTCGTCGGCAATGGCACGTCGGGCCGGAGGCGTCAGGACGATCTCGTATGCAGGCTCGGTCACGGACGCAGTTGGCGAACCGCGTCGCTCCCCCGCACGACGTTCCCACGTGCGTACGCCGCGTCCGCCTCACGGATGTCTGCCAATGCCTGCGAATCGCTGAGCACGTCGATCGTCTCCTGCATCTGCGCGAGGTCCTCCGGGCTGACGATCACAGCGGCGGGCTTACCGTTGCGCGTCACCACGACACGCTCGTGATGGTGTTCCACCCGGTCGATGACCTCGGACAGGTGGTCGCGGACATCTCGAAGAGACTGGGTTGACATGTCCACAATTGTGGCGCTTATCGTTGGGCCTGTCTAGGGGCGGTTACTGGTGGTGATTGCCGGACATATCCCCCATATAGGACACCGTAAGTACCCTGTGAGAAAACGAAAACCCGTTGCGCTGCAACGGGTTTCGGGCAGAGCCGCCTCGGGGAACCGTCGCTGCGCTCCTCCCCACCCCGGACCTACGCATTACGAGCCGTTCGCACGCCCCCTAAGACCACGCTCTTACTCGTGCATACTCCGGCATAGCCCGCCATGCCCGGCCAAACGAGCTGCATGTTCCGGGTCATTTCCGGGTCATTTCGCGACGCCGACCTTTAGGCCGAACTGCGCGCGCCGGATGGGTTAGTCAGCTTCGTCCGGGCCGGTCGGGCGCAGTGCGCTGACCATCGGGTGGAGGCCCAAGGCGTCCAGCCGGTCGAGGATGTCGTCAGGTGTCATCGGGGGTCGGTGACGGTGCGCCGCCATCTCTGCGATCACGCGTCGGACCTCGATCGGGTACGTACTGGCGAGTTCGCCGAACAGGTCGCTCGGGTGCAGGACTCGGCAGGCCGGTCCGACGTCCGTGGCGGGGAAGTCGGTGACGTTGCTGGTGAGCAGGACGTCGGCGCGTGCGCCTCGCGCGGCGGCGGCGTGCTGCGCTGTGAGTCCCTTGCGCTCGACCAGGACACGTTCTACCTCCGCGAGGGACTCGTCGGTCCAGGCGAGGTCGAACAGGCCGATCTCGACGCTGCGCAGCACGAGGTCGGCCAGGACCACCGGGTACCAGACGTTGGTATCGACGAAGACGAGCATCAGCGGGCGGTGGGTGGGATCAGCACTCGGCGCCGGCGTCGACGAGAGTGTCGATCGTCGCCCCGATGCGGTCGGCGCCCGCACGTCGGGCCGCCTCAAGTTCGAGCACGTCTGCGACGCGGACCACGCGGTGCCGGCTGCCCGGCTTGAGCTGCGCGCCAAGTTTCCCGTCGGCGATCAGCTTGTCCACGAACTGCCGGGAGACACCGAGCAGTTCAC
>JBAWXR010000128.1:0-5078 GCA_037143955.1 Actinomycetes bacterium | reverse complement strand
GCGACACAGGGCCGCGAACGCCTCCATGGCCTCGTCGTCATTGACGGGTTCATAGATTGCTCGCCCGGTGTCGTGCAGCCATGCGTGTTCGGGTCCCACGCCGGGATAGTCCAGACCGGCACTGATGGAGTACGACGGCACCGTCTGACCCCATTGGTCCTGCATGACGTATGTGCGGGCCCCGTGCAGTACACCGGGCACGCCGGCGCTGAACCGCGACGAATCCTGCCCGGTCTCCACACCCTTGCCGCCAGCCTCATATCCCCGAAGCTGGACGGAAGGGTCGTCCATGAACCCACTGAAGAGGCCCATCGCATTCGAGCCACCGCCGACGCAGGCAACAACCGCATCCGGGAGGCGTCCTTCGACCGCAAGGATCTGCTCGCGTGCCTCACGCCCAATGACCCCGTGGAACCAGCGCACCATGCTGGGGAAAGGCGCGGGGCCGGTCACCGTGCCGAGTAGGTAGTGAGTGTTCTCGACGGACGCGACCCAGTCGCGCAGGGCTTCGTTGATGGCGTCCTTCAGGGTTCGGCTGCCATTAGTGACCGGCACAACTTCGGCGCCCAACAACTTCATCCGCGCCACGTTGAGGGCTTGACGGTGCGTGTCCTCCTCGCCCATGTAGACACGGCATTCCAAGCCCATGAGCGCAGCTGCGGTTGCTGAAGCAACGCCGTGCTGCCCGGCTCCGGTCTCGGCAATCACCCGTGTCTTGCCCATACGCACTGTCAGAAGTGCTTGACCAAGAACATTATTGATCTTGTGTGACCCGGTGTGGTTGAGATCCTCACGCTTCAGGTAGACGCGCGCACCACCGCACAACTCACCGAATCGACGTGCGCGCGTCAGCGGATTGGGTCGCCCCGTGTAATCACGCTCGAGATCGGCCAGTTGGAGGCGGAACTGCGTATCGGCAATTGCCGCCTGAAAGTTCTCATCAAGTTGGTCGAGCGCGGCCGTGAGTGCCTCCGGCACGAACCTTCCGCCATAGGGGCCGAAATGTCCGTCGGTAAGAGCCGAGTGGGTGGCGGTCATGTCAGGTTCGACCGTGTCGAAGAGCAGGATGGGCGCCCGCGGTCACCAGATCTCGCACCGCGGTGCGCGGATCCTTGCCGGTGACCAGGCTTTCGCCGACAAGAACAGCATCCGCACCTGCTTCGGCATACGTGATGAGGTCACGAGCATCGCGAACTCCCGACTCAGCAATCGTGATGCAGTCACCCGGAATCAGTGGCGCCACCCGCGAGAAGGTGTCGCGATCCACCTCGAGCGTGCGCAGATTGCGTGCGTTGACGCCGATGATGCGCGCGCCCGCGTCTACCGCTCGCGCAACCTCATCTTCGTCGTGTACCTCAACGAGCGCTGCCAGCCCAAGACTGTGGGCTCTCTCGACCAGACTGACAAGGGCATCCTGGTCGAGGCCAGCAACGATCAAGAGCGCCATGTCGGCTCCGGCCGCGCGTGCTTCCCAGAGTTGGTAGCTCGACACGATGAAGTCTTTGCGCAGAACGGGGATGTCCACCGCCGCCCGCACCGCGATGAGATCCCCCAGACTGCCACCGAAGCGCCGTTCCTCGGTCAGAACGCTGATGCAGTGCGCTCCCCCGGCTTCGTACTCGAGGGCTAATGCAGCAGGGTCGGGAATGTCGGCAAGCTCGCCCTTGCTCGGGCTGCGCCGCTTGACTTCAGCGATGACACAAACATCATCACCACCGAGAATTGCGATGACATCTCGCGTTGGGGGCATGTTCGCTGCACGAGCCTTGAGTTCATCGAGTGGCACCTGCGACATTCGGCTCGCCACGTCCTCGCGCACACCCACGATGATGTCATCCAGCACGGTCACACCTGAAAGGGTAGCCGCGTCCCGCGATCGCGCTACGCGAGGGCGGGGACCGGCTCTCGACCAGCAAGGCTCAGCCGATTCCTGACCCTAGGTATGGCACAAAGTTGCGCACAATGCCGAAAGCGACCAAGACCACCAGCCCCACCACCATCAAGCGATGCCGTCTACGCATCTGCGCCGTCGTGGCTTCCGGAGATCGGCCTGTCCACGATCGCAGGGCCCACACCACCCACGCTACGACGGCCATCGGGGCAAGGACGGCGAGAAGAACATTGTGATCAAGGGCGCCAGCAACGTTGCCGTGCACCAGATCGTGCGTGCCTCGCATTATTCCGCAGCCCGGGCAGTCGATCCCGAGGAAGAACTTCGTGGGACACAGCGGATAGTGACCGGGTTCATTGGGATCCACGGCCCACACATAGCCCAACGCCGCAGCCGATCCGACCAGGACACCCACGGGAACCAGGACTCGACGCGCACGAGGGCGACTGTCCGAGCGTGCCGGCATCCCGCCCTGTCGCTCCTGAGCCAGTGCCGTCATATCGGCACGATACGCCGACTAGGCAGGGATGCGGACGGTAAAGCGCGCCCCACCTTCGGGTGCGGTGCCCGCTTCGGCCCGTCCGCCTAGGCCTCGGGCGAGCCTTCCGACGAGTGCCAGCCCCAGCCCGGTGCCCACGGGGCGCTCGCCCCGGTATCGCTCGTGCAAGACCCCGGGCTCGAAGGCCACCGACAGGTCATCTTCGGTGAGTCCGGGCCCTGAATCTCTGATCTCCACTACACCCCCGTCGGGCTCACGGCGAACGGCAACGACGATCACCGACCCGCTTGGTGACACCCGCAGGGCGTTCTCGGCGAGGTTGTCGATGATCTGGCGCACGCGAATTGGATCTGTGCGCACCACAACCTCGTCTGACGGAATCTCACTGATGAGCGTCAGTCCTTCGCGAGACGCGCGATCCGCCCACACCACCGCAGCTTCTTCGGCGATCTCACACAGGTCGACATCGATTGGGGTGATGGCAAAATCCACCGCACCTAGGCGCGCGAGATCCAGCAGATCAGTGACCAGTCGGTCGAGGCGCGCGGCTTCGGCCGACACCACGGCCCCCGTGCGTTCGACGTCGTCCTGCGCGATGACGCCATCGGCCAGAGCCTCGGCATACCCCTTGACGGCCGTGAGCGGTGTGCGCAACTCATGCGATACCGACAGGAGGAATTCGCGCTGGCGTCCTTCAGATACGACGAGGGCACTGTTGAGGTGGTTAAGTGCATCACCGATGTCGGCAATTTCTGTCGGGCCCGACGGAACAATCGTGATATCTCGATCACCGGAGGCCATGCGATTGGCCGCATCCCTCGCCTCTCGCAGCGGTCGAGTCAACCGCCGAGAGGCTCCGTAGCCAATGGGCACGGCGATGAGTAGGCCCAGCACCAATGCAATGACGAATCGCCGCAGTACCTCCTTCGCCTGCTCTCCCGACACTGAGAACGGTTGAACCAAGACAAGGGTCGCGCCATTGTCGAGGGCTCGGGATTCCAGCAGTTCGTCACCACCCGGCGTGTGCGCGACGACATCGCGGCCGCGGACGGACGCGTCGAGTTCTTCGCGAGAAATGTTCTCCGGCATCTCGCCACCGGACGCCACCAGGTAACCCTCGATGGATTTGGCCCGAAGGGTGTCCATGAGTGGCAGCGGGATCAATCGATCGGGGTGATCAATTTCTCCGCGGTTAAGTCCGTTGGCTGTGAGATCTGCCAAAACTCGCAGGTCGCTTCGTGCTGTGCTCGCACTTGCTGACCGGATAAGCGGGTAAGCAATGAGCCCTGCAACGACCACGGCAATCGTTGCCACGGCTGCTGTGAGAAGCACCGTGCGCGTGACAATGCTGACGCGACCGGAATTCACCCCGTCGCCTCAGCCGAGTAGCCGACGCCTCGGACCGTTCTGATCGGGTTCTCGTCACCAAGTTTTGCGCGCACCTGTGCGACGTGAACGTCAACAGTGCGGGTGCCAACCATCGCCGCGTAACCCCACACTTCAGACAACAATTGTTCGCGGCTATACACGCGCCCCGGATGACGCATGAGGTGCTCCAGCAGGTCGAACTCTGTAGCGGTCAGGACCACGTTGGACCCGGCACAGGTCACACGGCGGGTGACCGAATCGAGGGAAATGGCACCGAGCACCAGTGGTGCCTCATCGGCGGCCGCGAGTGACGCTCGTCGGACGACGGACTTCACCCGTGCGACAACCTCGCGAGGGCTGAAGGGTTTGGTGATGTAGTCGTCTGCCCCGAGCTCCAGTCCGAGCACGCGATCAACTTCGTCGTCGCGAGCGGTGCAAAACAGAATCGGCACCCAATCGCCGTCGCTTCGCAGGCGTCGACATACCTCTGTTCCGTCAATACCCGGCAGGCCGACATCCAGGATGATCGCCGCAGGGTGCAGGCTGCGGGCGGCTTCCAGTCCGGAGGTGCCGTCGGTGGCCACGTGAACTCCGAAGCCCTCTCGGGCCAGGTACAGCCGCAACAGGTCCGAGATGGATCGCTCGTCTTCGACGACAAGTACGACTCCGCGAGAAGCTTCTGGGCTCACCGGCTAAGAGTGTCAGACGCGCACGCATGAGCGGCGCCAACGGCGTACGGCCACGATGAGAAGGTTGTCAGCGTTCGGTAAGGCGTTGCCCTGCTCGGCCCGAACTACTGGTGAGCCACTCGTCCTTTGGACGCCCGCCCCATGATCAGCGGGACGACCCCTCCGAGAACGAGCACCCCTACGCCCACCCAGAACATCGTCCAGTTCGCCAGGATGATCGCCAAGGTTCCAATGATGAAAGCGACTGTCACGAGGACGACGCCGATCCAGGCTGCCGGGGTAGACCCGTGGGATGAAGCACTCATAGGCAGATCTAATCAGAGTCCACGGTTGGATCCAGGCCCGCATCCAGTTGAGCCCATGGGTCGCGCGGAGCCGCCTGTCGCTCGTATCGACTTCCCATCGACGGCCAACCACGTCCCCTGATCACCGCAGCGGCTCCAGCGGCAAGCACCATCACACCGCCGACAGCGCCGACCATCCACCAGCCGGCCCAGGTGGCTTGCACGTGCAACGTGGCTCCCGCATCCGCAGAAGCCACCTGATCGATGCGACCGGATGGCGATAGACCGAAGGCCACGCATCCAGCTAACGCGACGACCCCCACCACGGCCATGAGCACTCCGAGGAT
>JBAWXR010000127.1:0-5168 GCA_037143955.1 Actinomycetes bacterium | reverse complement strand
CGATGAGTTCCTCCACGAGATCTTCCAGCGTCACGATTCCTGCGGTGCCGCCGTATTCGTCCTGCACAATCGCAAGGTGCTGCCGCGAACGCCGCATTTCTGCCAGCGTGACCAGTACCTCGTTGGTGCCGGGAAAGGACGCAATTGCCCGCACCAGTGAGTTGACCCGCTTGGTGCGGTCGGGAACCGAAAGCAAATCGCGCACGTGAACAAAGCCCACGACATCGTCCGATGAATCACGGATGACCGGGTAGCGGCTGTGCGGCTGTTCGGCCACAACGGTGACGGCCTCCGCAATCGACATGGCGGCCTCGAGAAAACTGACCTCGGTCCGCGGCAACATGACCTCGCGGAGTTCGCGGTCTCCGGCGGCGAACACGTCACTGATGAGGCTGCGCTCTTCTTGCGACAAGTCCTCATGCATGGACACGAGACTGATGAGCTCTTCTTCACTGATCGTCTCGCGACCGGCCTTGGGATCCATTCCCAGCAACCGCACCACGGTATCCGTCGAAATCGACAGCAAGGCGATCACCGGACGAAGAAACGTCGCAACCGCGTGTAGTGGTCGGGCGGTAAGCAGGGCTATGCGCTCTCCCTTCTGCAGGGCAATGCGCTTAGGGACGAGCTCGCCCACCACGAGGGCAAAGTAGGCAATGAGCGAGGTGACCACGACGAGAACGATCACGTTTGCCAGGGCCGGGTTGATGCCGCGCTCCACGAGCAGAGGCTCCACGTGTGGAGCGATCTGCGCCTCTCCGAACGCGGCCGAGATGAACCCGGCAAGCGTCACGCCCACCTGGCATGCGGCTAAAAACCTGTTGGGATGCCGAGCGAGATCTGCCAGAAGAGCCCCTCGACGGCCGTTCTCCAGCGCTAGTCGGTCGACCTGACTCTCGCGCAAGGACACGATGGCCAATTCGGCAGCCACGAAGAATCCGCCAAGCACGACGAGCACGACGATCACGAGCACGTTGAACCACACCGAGCTCATATCCCCGACCCTAGCGGCCGATCACAGCAGAACATTGCCTGACAAGCGTCAGCGCATCGCCTTCTGCAGGTTCTCGTCGATGGCGCCCAGGAAGTCCTGGGTGGTGAGCCACGGCGCATCGTCGCTGATGAGCAGCGCGAGGTCCTTGGTCATCTTGCCCTCTTCGACCGTCTCGACACACACGCGCTCAAGCGTGCGTGCAAACTCCGTCACCTCCGGGGTGCCGTCGAGCTTGCCGCGATGCTCCAGTCCACGTGTCCACGCGAAGATCGACGCGATGGGGTTGGTGGACGTGGGCTTGCCCTGCTGGTGCTGGCGGTAGTGGCGGGTGACGGTGCCGTGAGCGGCCTCGGCTTCGACCGTGCGGCCGTCCGGGGTCAGCAGCACGGATGTCATCAGGCCGAGCGAACCGAAGCCCTGCGCCACCGTGTCGGACTGCACGTCGCCGTCGTAGTTCTTGCACGCCCAGACGTAGCCGCCCTCCCACTTGAGTGCCGCCGCGACCATGTCGTCGATGAGTCGATGCTCGTACGTGATGCCGGCCTTCTCGAAGTCAGATTTGAATTCCGCGTCGTAGACGTCGGCGAAGATGTCCTTGAAACGACCGTCGTATGCCTTGAGGATGGTGTTCTTGGTCGACAGGTACACCGGGTAGCTGCGGTTGAGGCCGTAGCGCATAGACGCACGTGCGAAATCGCGGATCGAGTCGTCGAGGTTGTACATACCCATGGCCACGCCGCCCGACGGGAAGTCGAACACGTTGAACTCCATCGGCTCTGAGCCGTCTGCCGGCGTGAACGTCATCGTCAGCGTGCCCGCGGACGGAACCTTGAAGTCGGTCGCGCGGTACTGGTCACCGAAAGCGTGGCGACCGACGACGATCGGCTTGGTCCAGCCCGGCACCAGCCGAGGAATGTTGGAGATGATGATCGGCTCGCGGAAGATCACACCGCCGAGGATGTTGCGGATAGTGCCGTTGGGCGACTTCCACATCTTCTTCAGGCCGAACTCCTCGACACGCGCTTCGTCGGGAGTGATGGTGGCGCACTTGACACCCACGCCGTGCTTCTGGATGGCGATGGCAGAGTCGATGGTCACCTGATCGTCCGTCGCATCGCGGTGCTCGATGCCGAGGTCGTAGTACTCCAGCTCCACATCGAGGTACTTCAGGATCAACTCATCCTTAATGAACTGCCAGATGATGCGGGTCATCTCATCGCCATCAAGCTCGACGACGGGGTTAGTGACCTTGATCTTCGCCACGATTGTTGCCTTCCGATTGGTAGTTCAGAGATTCGAGGTGTTCAGGGTCCGGTGTGCTCAGAGGTCCTTGACGTCAGCCTGCTTGGCCTTGACGGCCTCGTATGCCTCGACGAGCAGCGCCTTCTCCGAGTCGGTGAGCGGAGTCTCGACAACCTTGCGGATGCCGTCCTTGCCGAGCTCAGCCTCGACACCGAGGTAGGCGCCGGACAGGCCGTACTCGCCGTCTACCCATGCGCACACCGGCATCACAGCACCGGAGTTCTCGTGGATCGCCTTGGCCATGCGGGCCGCAGCGGCGGAAGGCGCGTAGTAGGCCGAACCTGTCTTGAGAAGGGCCACCACTTCGGCGCCGCCGTTGCGCGTGCGCACCACCAACTCCTCGATCTCATCCGCCGAGAGCAGCTCGGACAGAGCCTTGCCGTCGACCTTGCACGCGGACGCAACCGGGACCATGGTGTCGCCGTGCGAGCCAAGGGTGAGGGTCGTGACAGATGCGACCGGCACGTTGAGCTTCTCGGCCACGAAGTGAGGGAAGCGAGCGGTGTCCAGCATGCCGGCCTGACCGATGACACGAGCGTGCGGAAAGCCTGTGACGATCTGCGCGAGGGCGGTCATCTCGTCGAGCGGGTTCGCCACGTTGATGACGACGGCTCCCGGAGCGTGCTTGGCGATGTTCTCAGCCACGCTGCGCATGATCTTGGCGTTGGTCTCGATGAGGTCCATGCGGCTCATGCCGGGCTTGCGCGGCAGTCCCGCCGTGATCACGACGATCTCTGAACCTGCGATGGCCTCGTAGCCCTCGCCGTTAGGCCCGGTGGTCTGGCCCACGAGCTTGGTCTCAAATCCCTCGATCCAGCGGGACTGGTTGAGGTCAAGGGCCAAGCCCTCCGGCTTGCCCTCCAGCACGTCGGTCAGGACAACGGTCTCGAAGATGTCGTACTCGGCCAGTCGAAGTGCAGTGGTGGAACCGTAGAAACCTGCACCGATGACCGACACCTTGCCGCTGCGAGCCATGAATGTGTGCCTTCCGTCTGGGCCCCGCGTGGGCCAACCTGCCGAAAGATACCCGAGGGCGTCCTAACAACTTCCGGAGCCCGGCTGGGCACCGATCAGCTTGGTGGAGGTACCCAGAGGCTGAACACGGCTAGTCCCAGTCCCAGGACTAAAAGGATCGCCACATCTAGTCGGCGCGAACGCACCGCCAGCAGCCCGGCATCAGCATCGCTCAGGAGCAACCGCAAGAAAGCTGCGAGCAGCACGCTGGCAGACAGCACCACGCAGCCTCGCCGGAAGGAGTCCATCGCGATCATGGCGCTCGCAACGCCTACGCCCAGCAGAACGAAAGCGATGGGCCACTGGCGCAGGATCACGTGGCGCGGCTCGGGGCGAAGCGGCACGACCGTTGCGTCGCGCGAGGAACCGTCACTGCCGATGGCCATCATCCCATCCTGCCAGCGTCAGGGACTGGCAACGTCCGTTCCTACCTGCGTCAGTGCGGAACAGCGGCCACGATCGTGACAAGGCACTCGGGATTGGCCAGCGCACCCAGCCCCTTGACCTCACGACCATGCACCGCCTCACGGACTGCAATTTCAGAAATCTTGCCGGTCTGTGTGCGCGGGAGGTCCGGCACATCAACAATGACCGCGGGCACATGCCGTGGCGAGCAGGCCGAGCGGATCGCTGAGCGGATGGATGCCTGATCCGCTTCGTCGAGCTCGTGCCCTGGCGGCGTGACCACCAGCAGGACGATGCGGGTGTCGCCATCCCACTCCTGGCCGAACGCAAGCGAATCGACCACCGCAGGGTGGTCGGCGAGCGCCGCGTAGATCTCGGCGGTACCGATGCGCACGCCTGCAACGTTGAGGGTCGCATCAGATCGTCCGTGGATCGCGACGCCTCCGTCCGGGCTGCGCGACGCACGGTCACCGTGCACCCACACGCCGGGCCAGCGGTCGAAGTAGGTCTGCCGCAGGCGATCTCCTGTCGGGTCACCCCAGATGCCCACGGGAACGGTGGGAAACGGTGCGGTACACACGAGCTCGCCCGGCTCGTCGTCGTCAGCGGTCACACCTTCGTCGGTCCACACGTCGACGGCGGTGCCCAGCGCAGGCCCTGTCATCTCTCCCGCGCGAAACGGACGAGTGGGATCACCAGTGACGAAAAGTCCAACCAAATCGGTGCCGCCGGAGATCGGGTTGATCATGACGTCCGGGCCCACCTGCTCGGCTAGCCACAGTGCCGTGGGCACCGAGAGTGGAGAGCCCGTGATCATCACCGAACGCAACGGTGCAGCGCCGAGGTGATCGCGAAGCACGGAATTCTCCGCGCGCATGTGATCGAGCAGGCGAGCTCCAAGTCCGAGCTGAGTGGCAGACGACACACGAGCCACATCGAAGAGGGACGCCGCGCTGGGGTACGTCGGTGCGCCATCGTGCAGCACCACTGTTGCGCCGACCGCAAGGCAGGAGATCTCCCAGTTCCACATCATCCAGCTGGTGGTTGTGTAGAACATCAATCGATCGCCGCACTGCACGTCAGCGTGCAGGCCCACCTCGACCAGATGCTTGAGCAGCACGCCACCCGCGCGATGGATGAGGCACTTGGGCTTACCTGTCGTGCCGGACGAGAAAAGCACGTAGGCGGGGTGGTCGAACGGCAGGCGCTCGAACTGCGGTGCCTGCGGATCAGCCAGCGCTGCGCCGAGCGTCTCGATGACTGTTCCATCAGGGACGGCCGCCAAGATCGCCTCGTCAGGCTCAGACACGAACACCACGCGCACCGACGGCAAAGATGCGAGCACGTCGGCGACGTTGTCTCCGCGCGAGAAGTCTCTGCCGTTCCAGTGGTAGGCCGGTGCTGCGACGAGCACCGTGGGCTCGAGTTGGCCGAGTCGATCGACGATGGACGA
>JBAWXR010000126.1:0-5254 GCA_037143955.1 Actinomycetes bacterium | reverse complement strand
GCATGGGGCATCCTTGATCGCGGGAGGGGTTCGACCATTGTGCGTCACGCCAGGGGGTACCCGGTGCACCGACCCGGGTGACCCCTGTCGCACCATGGTCACCATGCGTCACCGGAACAGGGCCCTGATCGCTCGCCCCCTCGTGGGAACTGTGCTGGCCGGCCTCGTTGCCGGGCTGCTCATGGTCGCGGCTCCGTCCGCGGTGGCTGCGGACGGTCCGCTGAATCCCCTGAATCCCCTCATCGCTCAGCGCCTGCACAATCCCCGACTCGGCACGGATGTGGCTCTGGTCGTGATCGATGCGGCCAGCGGGTCCGTCCTGGCCTCGCACAAGGCCAACGCTATGCAGCTTCCCGCCTCCAACATGAAACTCGTGACCGCCGTCGACGCACTCACCGCTCTGGGAGCAGACACGAAGTTCACGACCCGGGTGCGCGCCGGCGCAACACCGGCCGACGTCATCCTGCAGGGTGGCGGAGACCCGCTGATGTCGAATGTCGACCTCAAGGACCTTGCTGCACAAACGGCGAAGCAACTGACCGGTGCGATTGCCCCCGGCCAGTCGGTCGTGGTGCACGTGGACGACACGCTGTTTGCCCCGGCAAGCGATGGACCCGGATGGACTGCCGGTTATGTGCCATCCGTAGTGGCATCCGTCAGCGCCCTCGCGCGCATCAATGACTACAAGTCGAACCCTGCTTCGCTCGCAGCCAAGGCCTTTGCCGATGACCTGACCGCACTGGGCATCGCCAGCACTGTGGGTGCACCCGTGAAGGCCGAAGATGCGGCCGCGACGTTGGCCCAAAGCGCCGGTCACACGGTGACCCAAGCCGTCGCTCGCATGCTCAGCGTGTCGGAGAACAACATCGCCGAGGTGCTCTTTCGCCACGTCGCGCACGCCCTGGGTCAGCCCACGACGTGGGACGGTGGTCGGGCAGCGGCCATGCACGTCATCTCTGGACTTGGCCTGACGACGGACGGTGTCGTGCTTGCCGATGGCAGTGGCGTCTCGCGTGAAGACCGACTCAGTCCTACGTTTCTCGCCCAGTTGGTGCGATATGTACGCGTCACCAACCCGGCACCGTACGCATCGATGTTCGCCGACGGCGCGATGCCACTGTCCGGACAGACAGGCACACTGGCCGCCCACTACGGGCGTTATACGACCAAGCACTCCAGTTGCGCAGCAGGAGCCATCCGCGCCAAGACCGGAACGTTGTTCGACACGATCGGACTGTCGGGTATCGCGCAGTCCACGAACGGTGAACGGATTTTCTCGATCCTGGTCAACAATCGACCGCAGCGATTCCCTGAACTCGCCACACGTCAAGCCGTTGATGGACTTGCGGCGACCATCACCGGTTGCTGGGGGGCTAAGCCCGCACGGTAGGGCCGCTCGCGGCCGTCCCACTCATCGAAGTGCGCGTGAGATCTCGCCAGCGGCTCGGGCCACGCGCGGCCCCACTTCGGCTTCGTTCAGCTCGCGCAGAGCCAGCACGCCGACACTGGCCTCCAACCCCGGAACGCCCAACACGGGTACGGCGATACCGAAGGCGCCCTGTGAGCCGTCGTTGGACACCACCCATGCCGGATCCAGCGGCCGGCCAGCCGCAGTGCGCGCCGCGAGAATCGCACGGCCACCCGCGCCGACCTCCAAGGGGTGTCGCAATCCCGAGCGGTAGGCCACATGCACATCCGAGCGCGCGGGTTCCACGACAACCGCAGCCAAGGCTTCCTGACCGTCGACGATGGTGAGCACCGCGGTCGCGCCGACCGCCTCCGCCAGCAGCCGCAGGGCAGGGAGGGCGGTGTCGCGTACGACCGGCTGGACCTGGCGACCCATGGCGAGCAGCCCCAGACCCAACCGACAGCGTCCGTCGGGCCCACGGCGAATCAAGGCGTGATGCTCCAGGGTCACCACGAGGCGGTAGACCACCGTGCGCCCAATGCCGAGGGCTGCGGCGAGCTCGGAGACGGTGAGCCCATCAGGGGCTTCTGCCACCACCTCGAGCACCCGCAGCCCTCGGTCAAGCGTTTGCGACGTCTCTGCAGCCATGGCGGATCCGTCGCAGTTCTACGTGGGTGTCGACTATGCCGACGCGAGCTTGTTGTGCATCGAGCGAATGCGGAAGGCCGCGACGATCTCGAAGATGCCGATGACGACCAGCCAGATGCCGCAGACCCAGGCGAGCGTGACAAGCGACATGCCCGGCCACGTGAGAACCACGATGCCACCGATCAGCATGATGATGCCGCCGAAGATGTTCCAGCCGCGTCCGTTCTTGGACTCGATACCCATGAACAGGGCGCCGAAGCCGCGGAACAGGAAGGCGATGCCGATGAAGATCGAGAGGATCTCGACCGCTTCGAAGGCGCTGCGGAAGGCAAGGATGCCCACGAAGATCGATAGCACGCCCGTGATGAGCAGCAGCGCGCGCATGCCACCGGACAGGCCGTGGCCGAACGCACGGATGATCTCAAACACGCCGGAGACCAGCAGCCAGATGGCGAGCAGGATTGCGATGACGACGATGGTCGCGGCCGGCCAAGCGATGGCGATGATGCCGATGACAAGGCTGACAATGCCGATCACCAGAGCCACACCCCAGTGCTTACCGATCTCGGCGAGCACGTTCTCTTCCATCTGCTGCGGCGACTGAGTAGCCGTGGACATGTTTTCCTCCTGTTACTGGACGGCACACCCGCCCGGTGCTTCCACGGTAGAGGCTGACGCCACCCTGATCTAGGAACGACGCGCCCCATGGGTCACGTGGGTGCCAGTGGTCTCATGTGGTTCACGGGCTGGTCACCCGAGGATTCGGGCAAGGAACTCGCGCGTCTCCTGACGCTGCGGATTGCCCAGCACCAGATCCGGTGGCCCCTGTTCATGCACGATTCCGTCACGAAGGAAGCACACGTGATCACCAACGTCCCGGGCGAAACCCATCTCATGCGTGGCCATCACCAAGGTGAGACCCCCGGCTTTGAGTTCGCGCACCGCGTCAAGGACTTCCCCCACCAGCAGTGGATCCAGCGCTGAGGTGATCTCGTCAAACAGCATCACCTCCGGCTGCAGCGCGAGAGCTCGCACGATTGCCACCCGCTGTGACTGACCGCCCGACAGGCGATCGGGGTACTCCCCCGCCTTGTCGGCCAGCCCGAATCGGGCCAGGAGAATCATCGCTTCGTCTTGGGCCTGATCAGCCCGCACTCCGGCAACTTTGCGCGGTGCAAGCGTGACGTTGTCCAGAACTGACAGATGCGGAAAGAGGTTGTAGGACTGGAAGACGATGCCGATGCGACGACGGACCGCGTCCATGTTGACACGTGGCGCACTGATGTCGACTTCTTCATGCGTACCGGGCGCGAGAACTATCGAACCTGCGTCTACCGCCTCAAGGCCGTTGATGCATCGCAGTAACGTCGACTTTCCTGATCCGGACGCGCCGATGAGAACCACCGCCTGATGGGACTGAACGGTGAGATCAATGCCACGCAGCACCGGCAACTGGTCGAAAGACTTCCAGACACCCTGCACCTCGATCACGCTCATGCGGTGCCCCCGGCCCGCTGCCGTCGAGCCATGCGCGACTGCACCCAGTCAGCAAACCTCGTCATAGGAATAGTGAGCGCGATGAAAATCAGGGCGGCAACGACGTACGGGGTGTAATTGAACGTGGACGACGCATCGATCTGTGCCTGTCGAAGAATCTCAACCGGGCCCAGCACCGCCACGAGTGCGGTGTCCTTCTGCAGCGAGATGAAGTCGTTGAGCAGCGGAGGCACGACATTGCGAATCGCCTGCGGGATCACGACGTAGCGATTGGTCTGCCAGGTCGACAGGCCCAGAGAACGCGCCGCCATACGCTGACTGGGGTGCACCGAGCCGATGCCTGCTCGGAACACTTCGGCCACGTAAGCGCTGTACGACAAGATCAGCGCGGCCGTGCCCCAGAACACCGGACTGTTCGGCACGCCCTGAAGACGAAGGGCCGGTACGCCAAAGCCCAGGAGGAAGATCACCAGGATGGTGGGAACACCGCGAAACACATCGACATAGATCGTGGCGACGAGCCGCAGCGGCAGCAGCACCGGGGCTCGCAGTGTGCGCACGATGGCGATGCCCAGTGACAGCACCAGAATGATGGGCTCGGCCACCAGGAAGATGCGCACGTTGAGCCAGAAGGCCTCAAGCAGGCCTGGCAAAGAGTCCGCGAACTGTTGGGCGTTGAAGAAGGTTTCGCGGACCACCGGCCATCCGGGAGTACTGCCGACCAGAATTGCGACGACAACTGCAAAGACCACAAGGCTGGCCATGCCGGTAAAGGCATCGCGACGAGCACGTCGGCGCGATTGCTGCAGCCGGACCGGATCGCGATACGCGACCGCGGTGCCCGGTACCGGGCTTGAGGGTGTCGTGACTACTCCGTGAAGTACGGAGCCGCGGCGCCCGCCAGCCACTTGTCCTGCAGCTTCTGCAGCTCACCGGAGGACTGGAGTGAGGCAAGGGCCGTGTTGATGCACGTCACCAGGGGGTTGCCCTTGGCGAAGAGCAGACCGAACTGCTCACCACCGGCCTGCGCCTTGAACTGGCCGACGATCTTGCTGTTGTCGATCTCGGCCGCGGTGACGTAGTACGCGGTGGGCAGGTCAACGACGATGCCGTCGATCTGCCCGTTGGCCAGCGCACTCTTGGCGTCATTGGTGTCGTTGTAGACGTATGGCTTCTCGGTCGGCTGGATCACGTTGTTGATGAAGTCCAGGCTCGTGGTACCAATCTGCGCACCAAGCTTGGCGCCCTTGAGATCAGCGAGGCTCTTGGCCTTGGCGATCGACGACCCGTTGAGCGCCACAACGGACTGGTTGACGGTGTAGTAGCCGTCGGAGAAGTCCACCGCCTTCTGGCGCTCGGGTGTGATCGAGATCTGGTTGATGTCGAAGTCGAAGTTCTTGTCGCCCGGTGCGTACGAACTGTTGAACGGAACGGTGACCCATTCCACCTCGTTCTTGGTGAAGCCAAGCGAGTCAGCGATCGCATAGGTCACGGCGGATTCGAATCCCTGTCCGCTGCTGGGGTCGCCGTCTTGCTTGGTCGGATCATCGGTGACGAAGTAGGGCGGGTAGGCCGGGCTGTCGGTGCCGACCGTGAGCTTGCCGCCGGTGACCAGGGTGAGGTTTGCCTTCGCACACGGATCAACCGCACTGGTGGCGGAGGTGCCGGACGGGACGGCTGTCGCGGCTGCGGTATCCGTGG
>JBAWXR010000125.1:0-5295 GCA_037143955.1 Actinomycetes bacterium | reverse complement strand
CTTCCCCTAGCCCGAGCCCCTGCCCGTCCTCTTCCGGTGGAGCCTCCGGTGGCGCCTCCGGTGGCGTCGTGCCCGGTACCTCAACGTCAGCAAACCCATCCGGCTCGGCAAGTGGCGGCGGTTCATCCACGCCCAGCCCATCGGCCAGTGCATCTGCCAGCGGTTCCGCCAGCTCGTCGGCCAGCTCGTCCGCCGGTTCATCGGTCGCACCGACAAGCTCATCGGCGGGATCTCCTTCGCCAGCACCCAGCACCTCGGGTGAATCCACGTCTTCGGCCCGCGCAGGCGCAGCTGTTGTGGGCGGTGTGGTGCTCGTGGGCGCCGCGGTTGCCGCTGGCGCCGTGGGCGTGCGGCGCATGCGTGTCCGCAAAGCCGCAGTAGGTGCTGCTGCGGGGGTGGCGACAACTTCGGGCGCTGCAGCTGCTGCGGTGGCTCCCGTAGCCGCGGCAGGCGCTGCTGGTGCAGATGCCGCAGTCGCAGCCGACGCTCCGGCCGTGCAAGATGCGGCACCGAAGGTGCCGGCGTCAGCCACTACGCGGGTGACAACGCCGGTTCCCCCGGCCGCCACGGTGGATCCTGCTGCCCTCGATGTCGACTGGGAACAGCTCAGCGACGACGATTCGGCGGCCTTCATGCGCGCCTGGTACGAGCTCGGCGGTTAGAGCCAGTTACCAGAAGTGTTCAGGCCGGTGGTCTGAGAGGGTTCGCGAGTGCACCATGATGGCCCGGTGGCCGGGCGCAATCTGATCAGCGTCGAGAATGCCACCAAGTCCTACGGGCATCGCCCGCTTCTTGATGCGGTGTCGCTGGGCGTCGGTGAGTCCGACCGCATCGGTGTCGTAGGCCGTAACGGGGCTGGCAAGAGCACCCTGCTTCGCATTCTTTCGCAGGTGGAGGCACCTGACTCTGGACGCGTGAGCATGGGCAAGGACGTGCGGTGGGGCTACCTGCGTCAGCGCGACGATTTCGCACCCGACATGACGGTGCAGCAGGTGGTCATGGGGGAGCGCCTATCCCATGAATGGGCGGTTGATGCCAACGTCAGGGATGTCCTAGTGGGGCTACTTGGCGGATTCGACGAGGAACTTCTGGCTCGCACGCTCGGCACGATGTCTGGTGGAGAGCGGCGCCGCGTGGATCTGGCTCGCGTTTTGATCGCCGACCTTGATGTCCTGCTGCTTGACGAGCCGACAAACCATCTGGACGTCGAAGTCATCGCATGGCTGGCCAGTTATCTCAAATCCAAACCACGCATTGCGATGCTAGTCGTCACGCACGATCGCTGGTTCATGGATGAAGTGTGCGAGCAGATGTGGGAAGTGGTGTCGGGCAACGTTGAGGAGTACGAAGGCGGATACAGCGCCTACGTACTGGCGAAGGCCGAGCGAATGCGCCAAGCGTCTGTCACAGAGCAGCGACGCAACATGCTCATTCGCAAAGAACTTGCATGGCTCCGTCGAGGAGCGCCGGCGCGTACGTCGAAGCCGAAGTTTCGCATCGATGCAGCCAACGAGTTGATCAGTGCGGAACCACCGCCCCGAAATGCCGTCGAACTCCTCTCCTTTGCGGACGCTCGGTTGGGCAAGACGGTGTACGAGATCCACGATGGCCAGCTGATGGCCGGTGACAAAGTCTTGATTGAACGGTTCACTTGGAACATCGGGCCCGGTCAGCGCATCGGCGTCCTGGGTTCCAATGGTGCGGGCAAGACCACCTTGATCAGGACACTGATGGGCGAGGTGAAACTCGCGCAGGGCAAGTTCGTCACGGGTGTGACCGTCAAGCCTGCGTACCTCTCGCAGCACCTCGAAGAGTTGAACCCGACCTGGCGAGTGCTGGAAGCGGTGGAGAAGATCGCCAATCGAGTCGACCTGGGCAAGGGGCGCGAACTCAGCGCTTCGCAGCTGTGTGAGCGTCTCGGCTTTGGTGCGGACTCGCAGTGGACGCCGGTGGGGGATCTCTCCGGCGGTGAACGACGCAGACTTCAGTTGACCCGCCTGTTGATGAGTGGGCCGAATGTCCTGATTCTTGACGAGCCGACAAACGACTTCGACATCGAAACCCTGTCGGCGCTTGAGGATCTGCTCGACGGGTTCGCTGGGACCCTGATTGTCATTTCGCATGACAGGTTTTTCTTGGAGCGGGTATGTGACGACTTTGTAGGGCTGGTCGGAGATCGTCATCTGCGCGAACTTGTGGGCGGCGTCGACGACTACCTGGCTCGGCTGGCGACCCAGCGTAGTGTTCGTCAACCATCGGGCGCCCAGGGTGTGTCGAGCACCGGGCCTGCCACGTCAGCTGCCCAGGCGCGTCTCAATCAAAAGGAGATGGACAAGCTCGAGCGACAGATCAAGAAGCTCGATGCCCTTGTCTCCACTCTGCACGCAGATCTTGCCGCGCATGCAACCGACTTTGATCGCGTCGTGGCGCTCAACGAAGAACTGCGCAACGCGCAACAGGCGCGAGAGGTGGCAGAAGAGGCTTGGTTGGCTTTAGCGGACTAACCACCTGTTCGGTGTTAGCACGGGCCTCGCAGACTTTCTTCGTGCGGTCGACGCCTCATTCTGAGGTGTGCTGGGGCCGAGTACGACGCAACCACCACAGGCCCACCGCGGGCAGCACGAGGGGTATGTAGCCGTAGCCGCTACCGAAAGATGACCACACCGAAGCGTGCGGGAATTCGTCAGGGAGAGCCAGGCTCAAAGTGCCGACAATCAGCACGCCGGCGAGCTCGAAGCTAATCGCTGCCATAGCCACCCTCCGCGACGAACGATCGCCACGCGCAAGTGCGACAGTTGCCACGATGTAGATGACTGCGGCGAGTGCCGACAGAAGGTAGGCCACAGGGGCCTCGGAGAACTTGGTGCTGAGTTGAACTACTGATCGCGCGGTGGCTGCGATAGCGAAGAGGGCATAAATGACGACGAGAACGCGACCAAAGCCGCGATGTGTCGCCCGCGTCTCATCCATGCGGTCCTGCCCACACCTGCTGAACGCGCAAAACCAGGATGGAGGTCACCAGTCCGATGACCATGATGATCGCGGTACCGGCCCGCGTGCCGTCGGTACGCGTCCACCATAGAGCCGCAAGAGGGATCGCGAGCATGCCAAGCAGGTACCCCACGAATTCGAGCTTGGCGAATTCCTGATCAGTTGTCATCATCTGTGCGATGCCACCGATGAGGAAGACGGCGATCAGTGCCTCGAGACACCACACACCAAGTCGCAACGCCCGACCCAGAGGCCTGTTAACGATCAGCTGAACCAACGACCAAAGCCCCACCAGCACACCAGCTGCGATGAGCAGGTCAGCGAATGGTCCGGTCACGGAGCCAAGTGTGCCAGCCGGTTAAGCACTCTAAGCAGTGGCCTTCTGGTGACGTACCCGTGAGCCGGCCAGCCAGAAGATCACGCCCACGATGACGAAGATCACCACGGGAACGGCCTCGATGAGAAAGTAGCCCCATCGCTCGTCTATAGCCCACCCGTCCGGGCGGAACTCGTCGGCGAACCAATCGACACCAAGTCCGGGCAGGAACAGCTCCACGGTTGCGAAGACCACCCATGCGGTCAGCACGATGGAGATGAGCGGCGCCCACGGTGCACGGTAGGGGCGCGGGTGATCCGGATGCGTGCGGCGCAGCCGCCACAGGGCGGGGAAGATAGCGATGTAGGAGATCAGCGTCGTGGAGACAGCGATGGACAGCACCGCACCGAAGTACTTGGCGGCATCGCCACCGCTGACCTCGTGCACGCCGATCACGACCGCTGATCCGAGGATTCCGGAGATGACGTTCACGCGCACCGGCGTCCCGTACTTGGCGGAAATCTTGCCGAGGTAGCGGGGGGCTGCCCCGTCGTACCCGGACACAGCCATCGCGCGGTCAGAACCCATGATCCATGCCACGCCGCTGGACAGCAGGCACAGAATAAACAGGATTGCAGCGAGTGCACCAATAACCGCGCCAGCTCCGGTGAGGGTGCTGGTGCCATCGGCGGCGATTTCGCCGCCGTACACCGTGAACACGGAACGCATCGCATCGATGAAGCCTCCAAGACCAGAGACCTGCTCACTTGGAATGATCACGATGACGCAGATCACGGGGATCGCATACATGCAGATGGCGACGACGGCGGAGCGGAAGATGGAGAAGGGCACATCCTTCTTCGGGTTCTTCATCTCATCGCCGGCTGTGTTGGGAAGCTCGAACCCCACAAAGCCGAACATGATGATGCCTGCGAGCGCGAAGAAGCCTGCGGTGGAGACCCCGAAGTCGCCTCCACCCACTCCGTGAATGCCGTGCTGGGCCGCGTAGATGAACGTGGTCAGGGTGAAGAAGCCCAGGAGGATGAAGCGGGCGTAGGCGCCTGCGATGGGGATGTACTTGCCCACCTTGAACGACAGGATCGCCGCAAACGTTCCGATCCAGACGAAGGCCATGGTGAACACGTAGAACCAGAAGGTGGGCATCTCGTTGCCGTTGAGGAAGAAGACGGAGACGGTCGTCACGGCAACGATGGCCAGTGTGCCGCCGAACCACACCGGGTTGGTGACCCAGTACAGGACGTTGTTGATGGTGGCGGCCAGGCGTCCGAACGCGAGCCGAGCCCAGATGTACGGGCCACCCTCTTGGGGGAACGCGGTTCCGAGTTCGGCGAACAGCAGCGCACTGGGAATGAAGAAGGTGATGGCCAAGATGATCATCCACGTGAAGGCCTCGGCGCCAAGCGACGCGAGTAGGCCAATGGTGTCGACGCCGACAAGCGTGCAGATCGTGAAGAACAGGATCTCGCGACGCCCGAAGTTCTTCTGAAGGTGCTTGGTCTCCTCCAGGGCATCGGTGGTGTAGTCGAGTTCTGTGATGTCAGCGGCGCTGATGCTCTCGGACATGGGCCTCCTAGGTCGACATCGAACTTTAGGCGGCTAAGCGTTGCTGGGCGGGCGTTTGGGGCGAATGTTCACACCGCGCCGCTAATGTGCCCTCCAGTACGGGACAACCCAGAGGAGTGGCTCATGAGTGGTGGATCGCGGATGGCAGCGCGAGGACGCGGGGGGCTCCTGGCCCGACTGGCATTGGCGGCAGTCCTGGCCGCAGGTTGGACCGCCCTCGCGGCGGTCACCCCGGCTCAGGCCCATCCCGTGGTCATGGAGGACCCCGGCCCTGCGGAGTCCACCGCTGCTCCGGCCGATCACGCCACGGCCACTGAACATGCCACGCCCACTGACCATGCCACGCCCACAGACCATGCCTCAGACCATGCCTCAGACCATGCCTCAGACCATGCCTCAGACCA
>JBAWXR010000124.1:0-5355 GCA_037143955.1 Actinomycetes bacterium | reverse complement strand
CCACCGATGACTTCGTCGGGCCTTTCCTCGTCACGCCCGACGAAGTCATCGGTGGGGTTCGGCCTGCGGTGGATATCTCCTGCGACGTGGATGGCGAGAAGATGCAGTCGGCCAACACCGCGGACCTGGTCTTCGATCCGGTGTTTCTTGTCCGCTACATCTCCACCATCGTCACCTTGAACCCGGGGGACGTCATTGCGACGGGCACGCCGGGCGGCGTCGGTCAGGCCCGTGATCCCCAACGCTTCCTCGCTGACGGCAGCGTCATGGTGACCACGATCGACGGGGTCGGTCAGTTACGCAATCGCACGGTCGCCGAGGTCGTCCCGCCCCGAAAATAGCCACCGCGTACTCTGGGGCCTTCCCCCATCGGGTCGCTAGCTCAATGGTTAGAGCTGCGGACTTTTAATCCGTAGGTTCCGGGTTCGAGCCCCGGGCGACCCACTCGCACGACCGATCAGCCGTTCAGTGACGCAATGAGATTGATCGTCACTGCGAGCACCGTCGTGGTGAAGACGTAGGACAACAGGGCATGTTGGAGGACTGTCCGCCGCAGATTACGCGTGGACAGGTCCGTATCGGCCACCTGAAAGGCCATGCCCACTCCAAAAGACAGATACGCAAAGTCCACGTAGGCGGGTGGCTCTGAAGTATGGAAGTCGACACCACCCACGGGGTCGGTGTAGTACTCGCGTGCATAGCGAAGAGAAAAGACTGTGTGAACAACGCCCCAGGCGAACCCGACAGTGGAGACTCCCACGAGAGTTCGGATGCCCGACGGAAGTGTCTGCGTCATGTTGTGGAACAGGAGTAGGACCACCGTGACCAGGCTGAGGAGCGCGGCGAGGACGACGACAACATCCGTGACAAATTTTGACGGCGCCTCTGACTCAACGCTTGCGATCGTTTCTTCATGATCCATGGGCCAGATGTGGATCCAGGTGAGAACGAGGAAAGTGATCGCGGCTGCATCCCACCCCAGTGAGCCAGCGATGATCTTCCAGTCAAGGATCCACAACGTCACACCCACGACGAATCCGATGGCCGTGGCCAGGAGGACGTGGCGGGTTATGCGGGACATCACGACACCGTCCGTGAGAACGGGCGGGTGCTTCCATCTTCGGCAAACGTCAAGAAGGCAACACCTTCGTCGTTGAGGGGGAGTGCATCTATGCCGTCGGTGCCGGTCGCGACGTTGATCTTCTGGGTAGACCACTTAGTGATATCCAGCAGCAGTTCTACCCGCTGTTCCTCAGAAAATGTGGTGCGAGCCTGGTCGATGACGCCCGGGTCAATGAGGTCTGGTCGAGAGATGAATGCATCGGTGATGCGCAGTGCCACCTTGACGCGGTCGGGTAGGTCGCTGCTTTCGTAACGGTCGATGAGGTCAGTGACTGATGAGTCAACGCCTGCCTGTCGTGCGTCAGCAAGTCTCAATGTCTGACAGATCCGACAGTCATGGGTGCGGGCACAGCGAAGTCGCACAGCCTCGGTGACCAATGGGTCCAACGCCTGTCCCGTCATCACACAGTTCTGGTAGGCGTGCCACGTCTGACGCAGATCCGATGGGCGAGGGACATCGGGCATCTCAACCGGGGACCCGTCCAGAAGGGCGGCGGCCATGACGGAGAGTCGTGCCGTGCACTCCTCTATATAAAGCGCAGTGACGAGCTCTTTCCAGTCGGTCGCCGACAGCTCGGGGTACACCGCGGGTTGATCGCGCAGTCCCGTGACATCCAGCACAAACTGATCGGCAAACGCCGACCAGGCATCGCGGGCAGCCGGACTGGCAACCTGTGAGTGATCGCCGGTCACGGCCGCGATGGACACGCCGGACGACACGTAGCGCTGGGGGCCGAGGGTGATCCGGGCCGCCGCACCGGCTGCCGCTAGAAGAGCGACCGCCTCGGGTCGGTGGTGCGTAATGGTGGTACTGATCAGTGGGGCCACAGGCTAAGGGTGTCAGAGAGGTCCGGTGTGCGGTGGACGCGGTGCCAGCGGTGGGCAGCCTGAAGGTCACCTGAGCCATCGTGCACATCTCTGCTTTGGAATTGGAATCACTCGGGACAAAATGCAAAGGTGCGGCTATGACCTCGTGGCGCGCGCGCACATCCCAGTTCGGCTGGGCCATCCTCCCCCTTCGAATCTTCCTCGGCGTGACGTTGACCTATGCCGGACTACAGAAGTTCTTCGATCCCAACTACTTGAGTGCTACGTCACCCAATGGTGTGCAGAGCCAGATGGCAGCATCGGCCATTACGAGCCCGATCGGTTTCGTTGTGTCGCACGCGGCTGAGCACGCCACTCTCTTCGGGCTCACCATCGCCCTTGGTGAACTACTTGTCGGTTTGGGAGTGCTGCTAGGAATCTGGGTGAGGCTCGCGGCGATCGGCGGTTTTCTGATCAGCCTGTCGTTTTTCCTCACGGTGAGTTGGGGCACGTCCCCGTACTACCTGGGTTCTGACATCGCCTTCATGTTCGCCTTCCTGCCATTGATCATCGGTGGCGACGGAGCGGTGATGTCCGTCGAGGCTGCCATTCGACGCAGCGCGCGCCGACGCATGCGCCTTGCGGTGCCGGCACCTGCTGATGAATCAGCAGCCGTGTCCGCCAAGGTCGGTCGCCGTGCGGTCGTCCAGACAGGCGCTGTGGCTGTGCTCGTCGGCGTGGGAGCGGTGATCGTGGGTGGCATTGGCCGCGCGGTTGCAGGCACGTCGGCGGAGACCACGGCCGCGGCGCCCCAGCCCGCATCACGTGCATCATCGGCCGCCCCGCAAGCCACGACGGCCGGCGCAATTCCTGCCGGTGCCTCCGCTATTGGCAAGACCGCTGACCTACCGGTCGGTGGATCGTTGGCATTCAGTGATGCATCCGGTAGCCCCGGGTTCGCGCTGCAACCCAAAGCCGGCACGTATCTGGCCTACAGCGCCGTGTGTACCCATCAGGGATGCACGGTGGGCTACGACCAGGGCGTCAATCAGTTTGCCTGCCCGTGCCACGGCGCTCGGTTCGATGGCACCTCTGGTGATGTTGTCCGTGGCCCGGCTCGCGATCCTCTCCAGAGGTACACGATCGCGGAGTCCGGCGGAACGCTCTACGTCGCCTAGTGGCCCCGCGGGCAGGTATCCGGCTCGTGCCTAGACTTCAATCACCGGGATCCGCTGGTGGGCCGAAGGGAGTCACATGCCGATCGACACGCCACCCGAATTCGATGGCGTCGACCTTGACGAGGTCGAGATCGAAGAAGACATCACCGTCGACGAGGTGCGCGAGAACGACGGCTCGCTCGTCGCTACCGTCATCGACGACCTCGTAGTGACATCAGCGCCCGAAGGATCGCTGGTCGACGAGACCATCGACGTGGTGGACCTTGACGGACGCCTGGTTCTGGAGGACGAGACGGTCACGCTCTACGACGCCGATGCCAATGTCATCTCGCGCGAAGAGACCATTGCCATTCCCCTCGAGGAACCCACCGCATAGTCCTGTCGGGCGGAGTAGTTTGAGGCCATGCTCAAGGGGATTGACCCGCTGCTCAGCGGCGACCTGCTGAAGGTCCTCGACGATATGGGACACGGCGATCGCCTGTTTCTTGTCGATCGCAACTACCCGGCAGTGTCGTCTGGCCGGCCGGTGATTCGGCTCGGTGAGGTCACGATCCTGCGTGCTGCCGAAGCAATCCTGAGCGTCCTGCCTCTCGATTCATTCATCGACTCTCCGCTAGTGCGCATGGAGGTCGACAACGACCCGGCGATCACGACACCCGTGCAGGACGCGCTGCTGGCGCTTGCTTCGCGCACCGAAGGCCGCCAGCTGACCTACGGTGTCATTCCGCGGCTGAATTTCTACGAAGAGGCCCGCACTGCCTCTGCCATCGTGCACACACTCGACTCAGTTCCCTACGGCTGCTTCGTGATGCACAAGGGCGTCGTCTTCGACCCGGCGTGATCGCCTTCTGGGTAGCCTGACCGTCATGCTTGTCGCCGGCCTTGATTCCTCCACCCAGTCAGTGAAGCTGGTCGTGCGCGATGCCGACAGTGGGGCACTGGTGCGCGAACGTCGCGTGGCTCATCCCGATGGCACCGAGGTCCATCCGCAAGCCTGGCTTGATGCGCTGGCAGATGTCACGCACGACATGCTCGACGGTGTCGAGGCGATGGCGGTGGCCGGACAGCAGCACGGCATGGTTGCCCTTGATGATCGAGGCGAGGTTGTCAGACCCGCCTTGCTGTGGAACGACACACGATCGGCGCCTGATGCTGACGCACTCGTCGCCGAACTTGGTGGGCCGCAGGTGTGGGCCGACGTGGTGGGAAGTGTTCCGGTCGCGTCGTTCACCGTGACCAAGGCGCGATGGATGGCGCGCGTGGAGCCGGACAACGCCCGACACACATCGCGCCTGATGCTGCCGCACGACTACCTCACGTGGCACCTAGCTGGTCGGCCGGACGAGGCGGTCACCGACCGCGGGGAAGTGTCCGGCACCGGGTACTGGTCTCCTCTGACAGATCAGTACTGCGAAGACCTGCTTGCATTGGCGCTGGGTCACGTACCGCAACTGCCCCGCGTATGCGGTCCCGCCGAGGTAGCCGGTCACACTCCTGCGGGCATCGTTCTCGGACCGGGCACCGGCGACAACATGGGTGCGGCCCTTGGTTTGGGACTCAAGCCCGGCGATGTTGTGGTGTCACTTGGCACGTCTGGGACGGCATTCGCCGTATCCGAGGTGCCGGCGCATGATGCATCCGGCACTGTCGCCGGATTCGCAGATGCCACCGGACACTTCCTGCCGTTGGTGTGCACTCTCAATGCGGCTCGCATCATGACGTCGACGGCCGCCATGCTGGGTGTCGATCTTGATGAGTATGCCGCGCTTGCGCTGTCTGCACCTCCGGGCAGTGACGGGCTGGTCCTGCTTCCCTACTTCGATGGCGAACGCACCCCCAATCTGCCCGAGGCCCGCGGATCTGTTCACGGCATCACGCGCGCCAACTTCACATCAGCCAATATGGCTCGCGCCTCTATCGAGGGAATGCTCGGAGGTCTGGCAGACGCGGTAGATGCTCTTGAAGCGGTGGGGGTGCAGATCGGGCGAGTTCTCATCGTGGGTGGAGCGGCTGCCAACCAGGCGGCTGGCCGGCCGGCGCCGCGCGCAATTCCGCCAGGACGTGGCAGCCGGCCGCGGATAGTCGGTTGCACCCCTCCCGCAACGCCGCCACGCGCAAATCAGCGGCTTCGGGGCTGTCGTCCGGCAGGAGTTCCAGCATGTCCTCGGCCAGGCGCAGTTCGTCCAGGCCCATCTCGGAAGGAGCATCCGACGGGGAGACCGGCGGCCCGCTCCGCTGGGCCTGGCGG
>JBAWXR010000123.1:0-5363 GCA_037143955.1 Actinomycetes bacterium | reverse complement strand
GACTGTGCGCTTGGCAGCAGTCTTCTTTGCAGCCTTCTTAACCGTGCGCTTGGCAACCTTCTTGGCTGCCTTCTTGACTGTGCGCTTGGCAGTCTTCTTGGCTGCCTTCTTGACTGTGCGCTTGGCAGCAGTCTTCTTTGCAGCCTTCTTAACCGTGCGCTTGGCAGCAGTCTTCTTCACTGCCTTCTTGACCGTACGCTTCACGGCCTTCTTGACCGTACGCTTCACGGCCTTCTTTGCAACCTTCTTGGCAGCGGCCTTCTTGGCCGGAGCCTTCCGTGCAGTCTTCTTGGCGACCGCCACGATGCCTCCTGAATATCGGTCCCCGCTCTTGTAGCAGGGTTCCTTGCGGCAACTGTGACAGACCATTTATGCAAAGGCAAAGAACTTCGCGTCAATTTCGTTCTGCGTGTCGCGGATGTGGTACTCGCTCGCGGTCGAAATGTGGCCCAAAAAACGCTGCGGTCGACACTTTCGATGCCGATTACTGCGATTCGCCAGATTCGCGCAGCTGTCGCTCTCGAACGGCGTCGACACTGGTGCGATCGTCGTATTTCCACAGCGCTGGCAGGCAGGCAGCGGCTATTCCTACGCCTGCAACGCACATAATTCCGCCGGAGATGAAGGATCCGCGGAGGGACAGGAGTGACGCAGCGGTACTACTGCGCACTTGCCCGAGCAAAGGTCCGATGGAATAACTCAACATCTCGATCCCTGCCATACGGCCGCGAACCTCGTCCGGAATCGTCTGGTTCCACATGGCGCCGCGGAAGATTGCGCTGATCATGTCGGCTCCTCCGGCGAAGGCCAGGAACACCAGAACTACCCAGATATTGGTGGTCAGGCCCGCCAGTGCGATACCCACGCCCCACGCGACCGCGGCGATGCAGACCGCTCGGCCATGTCGGTGCACCGACTTGGTCCATCCGCTGGTGGCCGTGACAACAAGGGCGCCCACGGCACCTGCTGAATAGAGCAACCCCAAGGCCCACGGCGCACCAAGCTCGATGGCGAGGAACGGAAAGAGCGCGTAGGGAAACGCAAAGATCATCGCGATCAGGTCGACCGCGTAGGTCCCGAGCAGATCTCGTCTACTCGCGGCGTATTTCAGGCCCTGGATCACATGCCGAAGCGAGGCGCTCGCCTCGGCGGCGGCACGAATAGAGGGCAGCCGCAGCAGGATCACCACTGATATGACAAACGTGACGACATCGATGGCATAGGCCGACCACACGCCGAAGGCACTGATGAGAATGCCGCCGATGGCCGGGCCGAGCACGGTGCCGAGTGTCCATCGAATGCTGGTCAACGCACTTGCGGCTGCCATCTGATCGTGGGCCACAACGCGCGGCACCATGGCCTCGATCGAAGGACGTTGGAGCCCATCGGCTGCCGCCAGCACCATGGCCACCACGTAGATCACCCATATGTGCGGATGGGGGAGCAGGGCATTGATGAGGAGCACCGTGACGAGCACCCCCATGGTCGCCTCGGTCGCGATCGCCATGATTCGTCGGTCCACGGTGTCGGCCAAAGCGCCGCCGTACAGGCCGAAGATGATGAGCGGCAGCAGCTCTGCCAGACCAATGGCGCCCACCGCAAGATAGGAACCCGTGAGGTGGGCTATCTGAAATGGCAGCGCGACATAGGTGATCATCGAACCCAGGTACGTGACGAGGCCACTGGCGAACAACAGTCGGAACCCGCGCGAGGTCCGCAACGGGGAAATATCGACCCGCATCTTCGCGATCCATCGCCGGCCGGCTGACATGACAGGAGTGTGGCAGGATCGCGCGTCATGACAGACACCACGGCACCTGACCCGCATGCGTTGCCCGATATCAGTGCTCTGACGATCGGTGTCCTTGGTGGTACCGGTGAACAGGGGCGGGGTCTTGCCCTGCGACTGGGACGATCCGGTCTTCGGGTGGTCATCGGCTCGCGCGATGCGGCTCGTGCGCAAGCCTCGGCTGCAGAGATCGGTGTCGAAGGTGCCTCCAACGAGGACTGCGCGACTGCTGCCGATGTCGTCATCGTCGCCGTGCCGTGGGATGGCCACGCGGCAACGTTGGAGTCTTTGCGCGGCTCGCTAGCCGGCCGCATCGTCGTGGATTGCGTCAACCCGCTGGGCTTTGACAAGCAGGGGGCGTTCGGGCTTGCCGTGCCGGAGGGTTCTGCTGCTCAACAGGCGGCGCTCTTGCTGCCGGACTCCCGCGTGGTTGCCGCGTTCCATCACGTGTCCGCGGTTCTGCTGCTGGATGAGACGGTCGCAAGTCTGGATACCGACGTGTTGGTTCTCGGAGATGATCGTGAGGCGACCGACATTGTCCAAGCACTCGCGGCGCGCATCCCTGGCATGCGGGGCATCTATGGCGGACGGTTACGCAATGCGGGCCAGGTGGAGGCGTTCACCGCCAACCTGATCTCGATGAACCGGCGCTACAAGGCGCATGCGGGCATCCGGGTCACGGACGTTTAAGTCGGGTGCAGCCCCAGTAGTGGCACCTGTCGGTCAGTTATAGGAGTGTTCGGCGCCGGGGTAGACGCCTGCGCGCACATCGGCTCCCCAGTGCTCAACCGCATCCTTCATTACTGACCGGATGTCGGCGTAACGCTTGACGAATCGTGGAGCCGGGCCATCAGTGAGTCCGAGAAGGTCCTGCCACACGATGACCTGCGCGTCCGTGCCAGCGCCCGCGCCGATACCGATGGTCGGGATGGTGAGCACTTCGCTGACACGCATCGCAAGGTCGGCAGGGACCACTTCGAGGACCACGGCGCATGCGCCTGCGGCTTCCATTTCCTTGGCATCGCGAAGGAGCTGCTCGCCGGCCTCGCCGCGACCTTGGACGCGGTACCCGCCGAAGAGGTTGACGGATTGCGGAGTAAGTCCCAGGTGCCCGATCACGGGAACGCCGGCACTGGCCAGCATCTCTACCTGCGGCAGCATCGGGCGGCCGCCTTCAAGCTTGACGGCCTGAGCCCCGGCGTCCTTCATGAATGCTGCTGCGGTCTCGAGAGCCTGAGCGGCTGATGCTTGATAGGAGCCAAAGGGCAGGTCCGCGATGACGACTGATCGACTCGAGCCACGGACAACTGCGCGCACGAGGGGAAGCATTTCGTCGACCGTGACCGGCAGAGTCGAATCGTGGCCGTAGACCACCATCGCGGCCGAGTCGCCCACGAGAAGCGCAGGGATGCCCGCTTCGTCAAAGATGCGTGCGGTGAGGGCGTCGTAGGCGGTGATCATCGGCCAGCGCTCGCCGCGCTTGGTGGCCTCTCCGAGATCCCTCATGGTGATGCGGCGTCCGTTGACGCCGTAAAGAGAGGTGGTTTCGGCCATGGGGCCGGCTGCGGGTACAGAGGCATTCATGTGGGACTCCCATCTCGAGGCTCCGCACGGAGTCCCCGGATGCAGAAAGCATGGCACATGTTCACGAGCGCTGATGCTCGGGGCATGTCTGGGCACAGCACGTGGCGCCGGGGCCTCACCGGGGCGGTATTGCGCTACGGTCACGTGTCGAAATAGATCGACGCTCTCTCAAGCGAAAGTGGGTCCGGCGTGGAGTCGAATGCATGGATGACGTCGGGCGAGGGTCACCCTCGTCGCTGGGCGATTCTGGCTGTGCTCGTCGTGAGCCTTCTCGTGGTGGTGCTCGACAACACCGTCCTCAACATTGCCCTCCCGATCATTCAGCATGATCTCGAGGCGTCGTCAAGCCAACTTGTCTGGGCGGTCGACTCCTACATCCTGGTGTTCGCCTCGTTGCTGTTCACCTGGGGCGTCGTCGGTGACCGCATCGGACGCAAGAAGGTCCTCATGATCGGCCTGACGATCTTCGCTCTCGCATCAACCATATGTGCGTTCTCCACGTCATCGGGAATGCTCATCGGCTTCCGTGCCGTGATGGGCATCGGCGGTGCCGCCGTCCTTCCCCTGACCCTTGCCATCATTACCGTGGTCTTCCCACCGCATGAGCGCGGTCGCGCCATCGGCACCTGGGCCGGAGCAGTCGGCGCTGCAGTTGCGCTGGGCCCGGTGCTCGGCGGACTACTGCTTCAGCACCCGTTATGGACCTCGTGGCTGACCGGCAACGACTGGGGCTCGGTCTTCTTGATCAATGTCCCGATCGTGGCTGTCGGGCTGTTCTTCATCTGGCGCATCGTTCCCGAGACGCGCAACCCCAACCCGCGCGCCTTTGACATCCCCGGCCTGGTGATGTCGGTTGTCGGCCTGTTCGCTTTGATCTACGGCATCATCGAGGCGTCGTCGACGCACAACTGGCTGTCGCCGTCCGTGATTATTCCGATCATCATCGGCATTGCCATCATCACGTTGTTCCTCGTGCTCGAAGCGCGCAGTTCGCATGCCAGCTTTGACGTTTCACTGTTCACCAACCGCGGATATGCCGTCAGCCTCACGGCGGTGTCGCTCGCCTTCTTCGCGCTGTCAGGCACAACGTTCACCCTGCCGTTCTACCTGCAGATCGTGCGCGGCTATTCGGTGATCATCGCCGGCCTGTGCTTCCTCCCGTTCGCGGTGGGCCAGCTGCTCGCCGCCCCGCAAAGCGCCCGGCTTGTTGCCCGATTCGGCTACAAGGTGGTCATGACCACGGGCCTGACGCTCGTGGCGATCGCACTCTTCTTGCTCAGTCGCGCGCAGAGCGATTCGCCTCTGTGGACGGTGCTGTTCGTGTTCTTCATCTTCGGTATGGGCATGGGCTGCGTCATCGCACCCGGATCCACGATCCTGCAGAACGTGCTCCCGTTGGCCAAGGTTGGTGCGGGCTCCGCGGTGCAGAACACCGTGCGGCAGCTCGGCGGCGCTCTGGGCGTGGCCGTGATCGGCACAATCCTGGCCAATCAGTACGCGTCCAATGTGATGACCGCTCTTGGGCAGGCACCGGTGCAATTCCCGCAGGCAGCCAAGGAGGCGGCTTCGGAAAGCATTATCTCCTCCATGGTGGTGCTGGACAGAGCCGTGCAGTCCGGTCTGCCTGGTCCCATGGCTCAGACGCTCAGGGAAGGTGCTTTCGCGTCATTCCTGTCGGCGTCGAAGATCACCTCGTTGATCTCCTGCGCCGTCATGGTCGTCGCGGCGCTTGTTGTCGTGTTCCTGCTGCCCAAGATCACGCCACCCAGTGCCAAGGGACCTGCGCTTCCGAAGGACGCGACCGACAGGCTCGTGCAGGACGAAGTCGCCAACTACCCCCGCGAAGAGGCCGAGCAGTTTGGTGTCGTGGAAGGCGACGGCGGGGCCTCCGCCCGGCCATGACCTCCGCGACGGCCATGACCGCCACGACGGAACTTCGCACGAAGGGTCGGCCGCGCGATTGCCGCATCGATGATGCTGTGGTCGATGC